>NZ_NCFM01000014.1:0-145715 GCF_002281195.1 Acidovorax sp. 35-64-16
GCAAGCTGCTGACCATGCTCAACGCCATGGTCAGAACCGGCAAACCTTGGGACGCATCGCTTCATAGTGCTTGACTTTGAAGACGGTTACTCAGGGGGGGCATATCAGTGGCTGCGAATCATGGTGCCGTAGGCCTGATCGGTCAGGATTTCCAGCAGCATGGCGTGCGGCACGCGGCCGTCGATGATGTGCACGGCATTCACGCCAGCCCGGGCCGCATCCAGTGCACCCGCAATTTTGGGCAGCATGCCACCCGAAATGGTGCCATCGGCAAACAGCGCGTCAATCTCGCGCGCCGTGAGGTCGGTGAGCAGCTTGCCCGCCTTGTCCAGCACGCCGGGGGTGTTGGTCAGCAGCATCAGTTTTTCGGCCTGCAGCACCGTGGCCAGCTTACTGGCCACCACGTCGGCGTTGATGTTGTAGCTTTCGTTGTTTTCACCAAAACCAATGGGGCTGATGACCGGAATGAAGGCATCGTCCTGCAGCGCCTTGACCACGCTGGGGTCGATGGACACGATGTCGCCCACCTGGCCCACGTCGTGCTCAATGCTCGGGTCCTTGTTGTCCACCATCTTGAGCTTTTGCGCGCGGATCATGCCGCCGTCGCGCCCCGTCAGGCCCACGGCCTTGCCACCAGCCTGGTTGATCAGGCCCACAATGTCCTGCTGCACCTCGCCGGCCAGCACCCATTCGACCACTTCCATGGTTTCGGCATCGGTTACGCGCATGCCCTGGATGAAATGGCCTTTCTTGCCCAGGCGATTGAGCGCCGTCTCGATCTGAGGGCCGCCCCCGTGCACCACCACCGGGTTCATACCCACCAGCTTGAGCAGCACCACGTCCTCGGCAAAGTCGGCCTGCAGGTCGGGGTCGGTCATGGCGTTGCCGCCATATTTGATGACCATGGTCTTGCCATGGAACTTGCGGATATAAGGCAGCGCCTGGGCCAGAATTTCAGCCTTGTCGCGGGGTGCTATCGAAAGAAGGTCGGTCATGGGGGCGTGCCATCCGGTGAAAACAATGAGGCGCAAATTGTGCCGCATTCGCGCGCACTGCCTATCAGCTGCCCCTGCCCGTGATCAGCGCCGCAGCCAGCCAGGCACCTTGAAGCGCACGATGGCAAGGTAAGCCGCCACATAGCTCACAACAAACAGGCCGCAAAACGCCATCAGCACCGGTGTATTGCTCCAAAACAACACGGCAGGCACTACCGTCAGCAAGGTGAAGCCCCACAGGTAGGGCGATGTGCGGTTGTTACGCATCAGCACACGACGCGACTCATCGTCGTGGAACACGCTGCGCACAATGCGCCGATAAATCAATTGGTGGAAATGCAGCGCATCGGCAACACCCGGCGACACCCCGCGAACCGTCTTGCGATAGATGGAAAACAAGGTCTCCCACACCGGGTAGATCAGCAGCAGCAAGGGGAACCAGGGCGAGACATCCGCGTTGCGCTGCACCAGGGAAATGCTGGCCATGGCAATCACCACACCCCAGATGTAGGCGCCACCATCTCCCGCGAACAACATGCCTCGGGGGTAATTCCACACCAGAAACCCACCGGTTGCAGCCGCAGTGCATACCAGCAGCGCCGCCAGTCCCCGGTCGCCCACCTGCAGCGCCACATGGGCCAGTGCAAGACAGACGATGATGGCCACCATGCCCGCCAGACCGTTGTAACCGTCAATGATGTTGAAGGCGTGGGGCAGCCCCGTCACGGCCAGCAGCGCAATGCCCAGGCCCAGCCAGGGCGCAGCCACCAGCAGGGTGTCTAGCCATGGCATGCCCAGGCGCGGCACAGCCATGTCCAACAAGCTGATGGCCAGCAAACCCGACATTCCGGTGAAAGCAAGTCGATAGCGCACTGTTAACCGTTGGGTCAGATCTTCGGCAATGCCACTCACAGCCGCCGGCAACACCACCAACAACCACAACCCCACCCAGCCGCCCAACCGAAGAGAACCAGAGTCCCCCCACCATTGCGATTGCGCCACCCCCAGCACCCAGCTGCAACACATTCCCAACAGAACCGCAGCGCCACCTACGCGGGGCACATCTCCCAGATGAAAGCGCTGGGGCATGCCATTGCCATACACGGACGCGTGACCGCTCATCCAGCGGACGATAAGCCCCGCCACCAACGCCGCCACTGCAAAAGCCACCAAAGACAACCAGATCATGAACGACCGATGGTACCTTCGCTTTTGTCCTGCGCGCGTAACATTTGGCACGCCTGCCAGTACACCGGCGAGCGCCATAGCCTTAGCAGACTTTGCACATGCCAGCGCAGATGTAACCATCGACGATGGCTGGCGCGCTGCCCGGCGTGCACCACCTGAGCGGGTGCAGGCGCCAGCGCAAGGCCCGCCAGGCGCAGACGCAGACACAAGTCAACGTCTTCGCAGTACATGAAATAGGCCTCGTCAAATCCCTGCAGTCTCTGCCACACAGGCTGCGGCAACACCAGACAGGCGGCATTTACCCAGTCCACACGCGCTTCCCGCTGGCCCAGCACCCGCCGTCGAAACAGCGCCGCGGGCGTGGGCAAAGCGCGCGCGCTGTCTTGCCAGCACCCAACGTTGTCTATCTGAACCGGATACGAACAGCCCACGCCTGGCTGCGCAGCGGCCTGAACCATCGCTTCCAGGGGATCACACCCATCCCACCGGACATCAGGGTTGAGCACACACACAAACGGCTCGCCAGCCCCGGATAGTGCGCGGTTATGGTTGGCCCCAAAACCCAAAGGTCGAATATTGCGCACGATGTGTAGCGCAAATGGCCAGCCCGCCGCAGGTGGCTGTGGCGCTGCTTCGGGCTGGTTCAGTGTGAGCACCACGCGGGAGATCCTGCCCCTGCTGAAGCGAACCAAATCGTTCAACAAGCCCTGCACTTGATGTTTATGTCCATGGCTGACTACTGACACCACCACAAGCCCTGATGAACCGCAGTCTGGTGCGGCCTCACTTGCCAGTGGCTGCATGGTGATCACGGCACCAATGCGCTGTTGACCTGAGCAACGCTTGCCTGCCGATCCTCACCCACCAGGGCCTGAAGACGGAGGCGTGACACCAGATACAAATACCGCGCCTGCGCCAGATCACGCTGGGCCGTGGTTTTCTGCTGTTGTGCATTCAGCACATCCACCGTGGTGCGCGAGCCGGCCTGAAACGACTTCTGATTCGACAGCACCGCCTGTTCGGCAGAGCGCACCGCCTGCTCCAGTGCCCTGACACGCAAAACGCCCTCCGTCACACCGCGAAACTCGCGGTGTACCCGCACGCCCAGATCCAGGCGCGTGGCCTCCAGCGCCTCACGCGCACGCTCTTGCGCTGCCACCGCCTGCCGCACGGCGGAGCTGACAGCGCCGCCCGCATACAAGGGCACCGAAAGCTGCAGGCCAATGGTCTTGTTGTCATAGCGCGAATTGACGTTGGTCACGCTGTCGCTGCTGCTGCGCGACCACTGCGCCACCGCATCGAGCGTCGGCTTGTGGCCCGCCTTCGCCTTCTCCACCTCCTCGCGCGCGGCATCGAGCTGCGCACGCAGGGACTGCATCTCGGGGCTGGCCTGCTCCGCGCGGTCCACCCAGGCGTCCAGCTGATTGGGCGTGGGCAATGCCGGGGTAAACCGCTGCACATCCAGGGGCGCCAGCACATCCACCTGCCGACCCGTCAGCACCTCCAGGCGCCGGCGGGTGAACTCCACGTTCTGCTGCGCTTCCAGCTCCTGGGCCAGCGTCAGGTCCAGCCGGGCCTGCGCTTCATCGACATCGGTACGCGTGCCCGATCCCGCCTGCAGCCCCCTGCGCGCAGCCTCCAGCTGCGTGGTGTAGGTGGACTTTTGCGCCCCCACCAGCAGCACCTGGTCCTGTGCCAGCAGCGCATCAAAGTACGCCTCGCCCACCCGGGTCACCAGTGACTGCTCATCGCGTTCGAGCGCCGCATCGGCATCCTTGACCTGCGCCTGCGCCTGGCGCACCTGCGCACTCACATAGGGCCGGTACAACGGCTGGCGCACCGACAGCGTCTGGCTGCCGCTGTAATACTGGTTCTCGGTCGTGGTGGGCTGACCCAGGATGTTGAGCGTCCGGCTGGTCAGGTCATTGTGGTTGCGGTTCGCGTTCAAGCTCACGTTGGGCAACTGCTGGGCACGCGCCTGCGGCAACCGCTCACGGCTGGCCTCGGCCCCTGCGCGTGCAGCGCGGATGGTGGCATCGTTCTCATAGGCCGCTTCATAGGCCTGTCGCAAGTCCATTGACCAGGCGGGCAGCGCCAGCCCCATGCCCAGCCATGCCAGGCAAGCGCTGGCCAGGCGGGCGCGCGGCGCAAATGCAGTGCGGTACTTCATGGGCTCACTCCTCCGTCATTGAAGCGGCCAGCCGCTTGGTCAGCGGATGCAGCAAATACGTCAGCATCGACCGCTCACCGGTCTTAAAGATCACTTCGACCGGCATACCCGGCTGCAACTGGCGCTTGCCCAAGTGCTCAAGCCCCTCGGGCGTCACCTGCACACGCGCCAGGTAATAGCTCACATTGGTCTGCGGCTCGGTCAGCAAATCCGCCGAGATCGACACCACCTTGCCCCCCACCACCAGTTGGGGCGAATGCGCGAAAGAAGAAAACCGAACATCTACGGGCAAATCAGCGTGCACGCGGTCGATCAGGTGCGGCGCCACATGGGCTTCCAACAACAGCGGCGCCCCCTTGGGCACAATGTCCATGAGCTTTTGCCCCGGTTGCACCACCCCGCCCACGGTCTGTACCGCCAGGCCCACCACCTGGCCACTGGCGGGTGCCTTGATCTCGGTGCGCGCCAGCTCATCCGTCACGGCGCGCATCTTCTCGTTGTCTGCCAGCACCTCGCGACTCACGTCGGCCAGCTGGGTTTCCACCTCTTTGCGGTGCTCCTGCTTTCTCGACAGCGCACGTTGGCGCATCTCGCCAATGGAACGGCGTGCGCGCTCGGTGTTGCCCATCAGGTCAGCGATGGCCGTGCTCGAATCAGCCACCATGCGTTCCATCTCCAGCTGGCGGTTGCGCGGCGCATAGCCCTCCTTGACCAACCCCCGCAAATGGCCCAACTCCTCATTGATCAGGCGCAACTGGCTCGAGCGGTTCTCCAGCATCCCCTTGTAGGCCACCAGCAACCCCTCCTGGCCCTGAATACTCTCCTCGATCGACTGCAGGTCCGAGCGCAGCAGGCTGCGCCGCGTCATGAACAACTGTTCCTGGTTCTGCATCTGCTGGCGAATCAGCGGATCGGTGCTGGCCGCCACCAGATCCGGGTGGAACGTGATCGACGCCTGCCCCGACTGCTCGGCCAGCAGCCGTCCCTGCATCGCGCGCAGCCCCAGATAGCGCTGGCGCACCGACTCATAGTTGGAGCGCGCCACGGCAGAGTCCAGGCGAATGAGCAACTGCCCTTCCTGCACCTCATCGCCCTCGCGCACCAGCACCTCCTGCACGAGGCCGCCACTGAGATGCTGCACGGCCTTGCGCTTGGTATCGATGGCCACCGTGCCCGGTGCGGGCACACCTTCGTCCAGCGGCGCCAGCGCTGCCCAAGCCAAAAAGCCCCCAAAGCCGAGGATCAGCGCCCACAGACCAATACGCCCCGGACGTCCAGAATCCTTTTTTGCTACATTATCAGTAGCAATTGAACTAGATTCCACAGGCGCTAAGCCGGTTTTCTTATCTAAAGACAACAAAGATTTGACCATATCAGTACCCGACAGAAAGAGGTATCCATAAAAGAAGACATAGCGCAACAGGCCTGCACATCACGCGGCCTGAGGGCGCAAAGCGCCTGAACCCTCAGGCCCGGATTGCGCCGTGCGAAGCGCGGCCAGCACCTCATCACGCGGTCCATCCGCCTTCACCACGCCATTGCGCAGAATCAGCACACGATCGGCCACCGCCACAATGCCCGGGCGGTGCGTGATCAAGAACACCGTACAACCCTTCACTTTGAGCTCCTGCACAGCGCCCACCAAAGCCGCCTCGCCTACGTCGTCCAAATTGGCATTGGGTTCGTCCAGCACCACCAACACCGGATCGCCATACATCGCGCGCGCCAGCCCTATGCGCTGGCGCTGGCCGCCCGACAGCAGGTGACCTGCTTCGCCAATCGGCGTGTCGTATCCTTTTGGAAAGCGCAAAATCATCTCGTGCAGGCCAGCACTGCGCGCAGCAGCAATCACCTTTTCGGGAGACACCTCGCCAAAGCGTGCAATGTTCTCGGCAATCGATCCCTCGAACAGTTCCACGTCCTGCGGCAGATAACCCACGTAGGGCCCCAGCTCATTGCGGTCCCAGCCTGCAATCGGCAAACCATCGAGAAGCACTTCGCCCGACACATCAGGCCAGATACCCAACATGCAGCGCGCCAAAGTCGACTTGCCCGAGCCCGAAGGGCCCAGAACCACCGTCACCGTGCCAGCCGACACCGCTACGCTCACGCCCTTGAGAATGGGCTCTGCCCTGCCCGGTGCCACCGCCACCACATCACGCAAAGCCAGCGCGCCCTGTGGCGCCACGCGCGACAGCGCCGGATCACGCTCGGGGTGGGCAGCCAGCAAGGCCTCCAGCCGCCTGAAAGCGCTGCGCGCCCCGATGAAACCGCGCCACGTACCCACCAGCATGTCAATCGGCGCCAGCGCCCGCGACATCAGCACATTGGCAGCGATCATGCCGCCCGGCGACAACTGCCCATCAATCACCAGCAACGCGCCTGCGCCCAGAGCCAGCGACTGCTGCGAATAGCGGATGAACTTGCTCCACGCCGTGATGCGGTGCGTGAGCGCCTGCGCCCGGCCCTGCAGTTGCTGCGCATGGGCATGGCGCTTTGCCCAGTGCGGGCGCAGGTTGTGCACCATGCCCATGGGCTCCAGCACCTCGGCATTGCGCAGCTTGCCCTGCAGGTACGACGTTGCTTCGCTGCCCGCCTTGGAAGCCTCCTCGGCCGGTGCCACCGTGGTCCGGTGACCGAACCAGGCCAGCGCACCCTGCACCGCCGCGAAGAACAGCGACAGAAAGCCCAGCATCGGGTGCAGGATGAACAACACCGCCATGTAAACAGGCGTCCATGGTGTGTCAAAGAAAGCCAAAATGCCATTGCCCGTCAGAAACTGGCGAATCTGGATCAAATCGCCGAAAGCGCGCGCCGGGCTCACGCCCGAAGGCGCCAGGTTTGCCTCGAAGCTGGCATTGAACACCCGCGTTCCCAGCAACGCATCGAGCCGCACCCCCGAGCGCACCAGCACGCGCGAGCGCATCCACTCGGCAAACGCCATCACGCAAAACAGGAACAGGGTGATCAGCGACATCGCCAGCAGCGTCAGCTCGCTGCGGCTGCTCATCACCCGGTCGAAAATCTGCAGCATGTACAGCGTGGGCGAGAGCATGAGCACATTGGCCACCATGCTGAAAGCACCCACCACCAGAAACTCGCGGCGAAAAACCCACAGCGCCTGGGTCAGCTCGCTGCGCTCAAAAAAACCAGGGGTCGTCATGAAAGGCTACCTTGTGAAAATCAGGATGCAGCCAACGCCGGGCCACGCGCAGCCGGCGCGGCGGGCTGCTGCGCCTGCTGCTGCGCTTGGTGCAGCGCCGCCAGCACCTCATCGCGGGGGCCAAAAGCCTGCTGCATGCCATCGCGCAGCACCAGCATCTTGTCGGCCACGGCCAGCACGCTGGTGCGGTGCGTCATGACCACAAAGGTCGTTCCGCGCGCCTTGCTCTCTTGAATGGCGCGGGCCAGCGCCGCATCACCCTCTTCGTCCAGGCTTGAATTGGGCTCGTCCAGCACCACGAAGACCGGGTCGCCATACAGCGCCCGCGCCAGTCCCACGCGCTGGCGCTGCCCACCCGACAGGCGCGCGCCCTCAGGCCCCACCGGGCTGTCGTAGCCCAGCGGCAGCGAAAGAATGAACTCATGCAGGCCAACGGCCCGAGCCGCCGCCTCGACCTTGGCGGGCTCGACCTCGGCAAAGCGTGCGATGTTTTCAGCCAACGTGCCCTCGAACAGCTCCACGCCCTGCGGCAGGTAGCCCAGATGCGCGCCCAGTTCGGCCTTGTTCCAGGTGTGGATGTCGGCGCCATCCAGGCGCACCTTGCCGCCCTGCGCCGGCCACAGCCCGACCAGCAGGCGCGCCAGCGTCGTCTTGCCCGCTGCAGACGGCCCCACCACCGCCAGCACCTCGCCCGGCGCCAGCGCAAACTGCACGCCGCGCAAGATGGGCGCGGGGCTGCCAGGGGCGCCAGCCACCAGCTGCTCGACCTGCAGCGCGCCGCGCGGCGCAGGCAACGCCATGCCTGGCGGCCGTGCCGGCACCGCCGCCAACAGCCCATCGAGCCGCGCCCAGGCATCGCGCGCATTCACCACCGTCTGCCACTGCGACACCACCTGCACCAGCGGCGCCAGCATGCGCCCGCCCAATATGGACGCCACAATCATCATCCCCCCGCCGCCATTGAGCTCGTTGTGCAACAGCAACCAGCACCCCAACCCGAGCAGCAAGGAGCTGAGCGTGTTCTGCAGCAGCTTCGAAATAGCCTGAAAGCCCCCTGCCCGCTCCGAGGCCAGCGCCTGCAGATCCAGAAAATCGCGCTGCTTGAGCAGCCAGCGGCGGTGCGTGTCGCGCAGCATGCCCATCGACTCGATCACCTCGGCATTGCGCAGCGTGTTGTCGGCATATTGCTGCGCCTCGATGGCCGCGCGGTTGGCCTGCATCAGCGGCGGCTGGGTGCTGCGCTCATTGAGCCACGCCACCAGCGTCTGCAGCACGGCAAATACCAGTGCCGACCAGCCCAGCACCGGGCTGATCAGGAACAGCAGCACCATCATCACCAGCGAAATGGGGGACTCCAGCAACGCCAGCAGCACCGGCGAATACAAAAAGTCACGCACCTGCCGGAAGTCATTGAGCGGCTGCTGCGTGCCCCCAGGAAGGCGGCGCAGGTTGGCCTCGAAAATGGCATTGAAAATGCGCGTGCTCATCTTGTGGTCCAGCTCCACGCTGGCTGCGCGCATCACCTCGCTGCGCGCCCACTCCAGCACCTCCATCACCACGTAGGCTCCCAGCACCAGAAGGGTGAGCATGACCAGCGTGGTGTGGCTGCGGCTGTTGACCACCCGGTCGTACACCTCCAGCATGTAGCCCGAAGGCGCCAGCACCAGCAGGCTGCAGACCAGACTGAACCAGCCAGAACGCACAAAAAAAGGCCGCAGCGAAGCGATGGCCTCGCGCAGCTCGGACGGTTGTTGTTTTTGCTTCATTGCACTTCTTCGACCACGATGTATTCGGGAATCTCGCCCTCGGCGCCATCAACTGCATCCGTTCCAGTGTGGGCCTGGACATTGCTGCTTTCCTGGGCGCTCACCAGCATGAACGCCAGCTCAAAAACGCCGTCGCTGCGCCGCGAAAGCACGATCTCGCGCAGCTTTTGCGTGTGAAAACGTTCCTCGTCCTGCGCTGCCAGCGCCAGCTGAAAACGCATGCGCCCATCCAGCGTGAACATCGACAACTGCCCTGCCTTCAGGCTCAGCGTGTGCCGGTCAAAGTACACCGGGCAACTGTCGGCAAAGCGCAACAGCGGCAAAGGCTTGTCGCCCAGGCGCGCCAGATTGAAAGGGCTTTGCGGGTGCTGAAACACCAGCCGCGCCGTGCGCGAAACCGAATAGATAGCGTTGCAGACCATCTGCGAGCCCATCTCGGGAAACTGCTCGCGCAGCTGGCGATAGCTCAGGTGGTGCAACGCCACCCGGTTCCACACCTTGGTCTGCTGCACCAGCGGCGCCAGCACATTGCACACGCGCGCAAAACCCACCTGCAAGGCCTGCAGGCGCTGCACCTGTTCGGAGTCGGCTTGTAGAGGGATGCGCAGCACGGAATTCATAAAGAGTGGCGAGTTTAACCACTTCTTATATGAAATTCATATAGGAAGCCCGCGTGTCGACATAAAACCAACATGCGCCTCCTGCAGACAGGCGGGGACCGCGGATTCAAAAGCACCTGATACTGAGGTTGCCCCTGAAAAGTGGAGTTCTTATTGATCCGGCACGGTTTATTCCTGAGATTCGATATCGTTCACCCTGAGTTTTTCGAAGAGCTTCGACAAACTCAGTCCGAACGGGGTTCACGAATAATTCGCGCCGAATCAATAGAACCTGTTCAAAATCTCTTGAGCAAGAGTGCCAGGAATGCCAGATGAATGAACTGCAAGCTGGTGTTCAGATGCCTCTCGCAGTTCTTCCACAGCCGCCTGTTTTTTTCCAGCCACGCAAAGCTGCGCTCCACGACCCAGCGCTTGGGCATGACCTTGAACGTGTGCAGCTCGCTGCGCTTGGCAATCTGCACCGTCACCTGCTCGCCCAAGATGCCCGTGACCCCTTGCGCAAAGGGCTGGCCCACGTAGCCACTGTCACACAGCAGGCTTTGCACCTTGTTCAGGCGCGGTTTGCAGCGCTGCAATGCCTGCAAGGCTCCCTTGCGATCCGTCACCTCTGCCGTGGTAACGGCGATAGCGTGTGGTAGCCTGCAGCCGCACATGCAGGCCAGCCTGGTCAAAGACGCGCTGGCCATGGCGTGGTGGCGCCGTAGCGCATCACTCAGGCAGGCAGCTTCGATCTCGTTCATCGTTTCGCGATCCACGGCGCCGATCTGATGCAAAGCCTGCATCGTCTCGTGAATGGCTCCCAAGGCCTCGCTGCGCGGTTTGGCACGCATCCTGACACCGACTACGGCATGACCACGCTGGTGTGGACTTCCACTTTCAGCGCACGCTTGATGGCGGCGAAGATCGCCGAGATGTTGCTCATGGTTGGATTGCCCGATGCCGACAGCATCCGGTGCAGGCTCTTAGCCGGTTTGTGGATCTCCTCAGCCAGTGACTCGAACCCGACCGTCGCGTTCACCAGGTCGCGCAGGATCAGTTTGGCCGTGTCGGGCTCGCCATCGATGAACAGGGTGATCGCCTCGTCCAGCAGCGCCTGCGCAAAAGCCGGATCGCTCTGCACACGGGCAGCCACGGTTTCTTTGAAATCACGGGTCAGTGCCATGGTTCACGTTCCTTTTTTCGTTTGTGCCTTACGGCGCTTGTAGTCTTCCCACAAGGCCACAGCCTCATCAATGTCCTTCTGCTGGCCCTTCTTTGTGCCACCACCGATCAGGATGATGATCTTCAGACCGTCCTTGGCCAGGTAGATACGGTAACCCGGCCCCCAGTCGATCTTGTACTCGCCAATGCCCCGGAACCACTCCACGTTGGAGAAATTGCCCTGTTCCATCCGCGCAGCGGCCACACTGACCTTGGCGGCGGCCATCGGGTCGAGTGTGGCAAACCACGCTGCGTAGGGGCTGCTTCCATCGGGCAGGAGCAGTTCTTTGACTTGGTAGCTCATTGAAGAAATGGTAACACATACGTTCCCATTGACGCCACTTGTATTGTGGGCGGCCCCCTGTGCCAATATGACCTGCGCCACCTTCCTCCGAAAGATTAGTGAGTAAAGAGGCAGGTAACGGAAGCGGCTGCATTCACATCAACGTCGTTGCCGGAATTGCCCGAGTCAGTAACGTTGGTCAGAGTCAGGGACTGACCAGAAGCCAGCGTGTAAGCGCGGGCTGCAGCGTTGACGTTGACCGTGTCGATTTCGAGAGAAACCAGGCCGGAAATGGTGGACACGTCGTAGTCAGCCGTTGCGCTCTTTATATAGAGGTTTTCAATACCAACCAAAGTTGGAAGAGCAGGGTTTGCGCTGCTGTTATACAGCTTCACAGTATCAGTGCCTGCACCGCCGTTGATTTGATCAGCAGCCGAAGCGGTATTGTTGTCGCCGATGAAGGTGTCATTGCCAGCCGTACCGGTCAGAACGTCAACACTGTTAGTGAGCGTAATAGCCAGCTACTCAGCAATCTCTTTACGAATCAAAGACTTACGCGCGTTTTGAAGCCCTCGAAACGCTTACTTCCGACGACTTTCCTACCGTAAAAGGCATATTTTCAGTCTTATCGGATATTTTCTTTGTGTTTTCAAAGACTTAGCCGCGTCACCTATCTATATAGACGCAATTTGCAGCCAATCCGACGCACCAACTACCTACCAACCGAAGCCATCTAGTTCAAAGGCCACCCAATGTGTCTCATCGGGTGGCCTTTGTGCCTTTTGGGTGGCTCAGGATGCTGTGGTCATTGTGGCGGATCAGGCGGCCTGATTGCCGTGTTCGGTGCCTTGAGGATGACGCCAATCGCGCCGTCATCGCGGGTAACAAATTCAATGCCTGCCCGGGTCAGGGCCTTGGCCACTTTGTTGAGGGTCGAGCCCCGGCTGTCGGCCAGTGCTCCTTCCATGCGCAGCAGCGCCGACATCGAGATATCCGAAGCCTTGAGAAGGTCTTCCCGGCTCCAGCCCAGCATCGCGCGTGCGGCGCGGATCTGTCTTCCGTCGATCATCGTCGACTCCTTTTGGTAGGTAAAAATATCTGCTCGTCTAGATGCTTTTTATGTCTTTTAGGACGCATTATATGCATAACATGACCTTCAATTGTTGAAGGAGGAAGACGATGCCAGCACAAGCCTTGACCACCGAATTTCTGGCCACGCTGCCAGGCCGCGAGCCCGCCTCTGGGGCTGTGGGTTACTTTGATACCGAGATCAAGGGCTTCCTGCTGGAGCATCGCGCCAGCGGTGGTGCCACCTTTTACTTCCGCTACCGCGATGCAGCCGGCAAGGTGCGCCTGAACCACATTGGCCGCTCCGACGAGATTTCGCTGTCGGACGCCCGGGCGAAGGCGCACAAGATGAAGCAAATGGGCACCGAGGGTGGCGACCCCAAGGTAGAAAGCCATCGCTTCAAGGATGTGCCGACCTTCGGGGATTTCGTCCGGGATCGCTACCTGCCCTACGCCAAGACCCGAAAGCGCAGTTGGGAGACGGATGAGACGATGCTGCGCAACCACCTGCTGCCGGTGTTTGCCGAGTTCCGGATGAACCGGATTTCGCGCTCGGACGTGGTGGCGTTTCACCACGCAGTATTCGAGAAAGGCTATGCAGCGGGCACCTGCAACCGGATGATCGTATTGATGAAATTCATCTACAACTGCGCGATCCGCTGGGATGTGCTGCCGCCCAAGGGCAACCCCTGCGATGGAGTTGAGCCTTTCGAGGACAACGGCGCAAGGGAGCGGTATTTAACGCAGGCCGAAGTGCAGCAGTTGTTCGACGAACTCGATACCAATCGCAATGTGCAGGTGGGTCAAGTGATCCGGCTGCTGCTCTACACCGGCGCCCCCAAGCGCGAGGTGCTGGACGCCAAGTGGGATGACATCGATTGGGCGCGCCAGATCTTGACGGTGCCGGCGGCGCGCTCGAAGTCGAAGAAGGCGCGCTACATCCCGCTGTCTGATGCAGCAGCCATCGAGTTGCTGCAGACGCTGCCCCGGCAAGACGACATCCCTTGGGTGTTTTTCAACCCCAAGACAAAGAAGCCGCCGGTGTCGATCTTTTATGCCTGGGACTCGATCCGCAAGAAGGTGGGGCTGGCCGAAGTCCGGTTGCACGACTTGCGGCACAGCTACGCGAGTTTCCTGGTGAATGCTGGGCGGTCGCTGTACGAGGTGCAAAAGCTCCTGGGCCACCACGGCCCGAAGGTGACGATGCGCTACGCGCACCTCTCGCCGCAGGCGATGCTCGAGGCGGTGAATGTGGTGGGGAATGTCGTGGGCAGGCGGCCGGTGGTGGCGAACCCGGGGCAGGCGAGTGTCGCACTTGCGTGACACATTGGACCGAGGCGCGACAAAAACAGCTTGAAGCGCGACACAAAGCACGACATAATTTTGTCGCTCTTTGTCGTGCTTTCATGACATTGCGTGACAGATTCACCACGAGGAGCCAGATCCGATGCCACGAGCCACGCTGACCGAAGAACTTAAACTGATCGAATTCATCGTCGAGGCGCATCCGAGCGGTATAGGTATTGCTGGCATTGAGGCCGAGATGGCTCGGCGCCAAGGTGACAAGCCTAACCGTCGCACGCTGCAACGCCGCCTGAAAAAGCTCATCGACGAGCAGCGCTTGACCACCGAGGGCGAGAGCATCGCATTGGTCTACAAGCTGGTCTCCGGCAGCGTCGTGCCGGCCAGTGGTTCGATGACGCTGACCGCAACCGCAACGGCGGAGGCTGAGCTTTATGTCCCAGTATCCCCGGAAGGAGCAGTGATCCGTGATCAGGTTCGGCTCGCGCTGATGCATCGCCGCCCAGTAGGCTATCAGCGTGAATTCCTGCAGGCCTACCAGCCCGGAGAAACCTTCTACCTGCCCGAGTCGCTGCGACGGCAGTTGCACGAGATGGGGCGCACGTCTGCCAATGAGCGACCGGCGGGCACCTACGCGCGGGACATCCTGGGCCGACTGCTGGTCGATCTTTCGTGGGCCTCGTCGAAGCTCGAGGGCAACACCTACAGCCGGCTTGACACCCTGAATCTGATCGAGTTGGGGCAAGTCGCCAAGGGCAAGAACGCCATCGAAACGCAGATGATCCTGAACCACAAGGCGGCTATCGAAATGCTGATCGAAGATGCCGATGAGGTCAGCTTTGATGCCTTCACCTTCAAGAACCTGCACGCGGTGCTGTCCCAGGACTTGATGCGCGATCCGCAAGCGAGTGGCCGCTTGCGTCGGCGGCCGGTGGATATCTCGGGCACCGTGTTTCATCCGCTGGCACTACCGCAGGTGATTGAGGACTGTTTTATGCAGCTGCTGGACAAGGCTGCTGCTATCCCCGATCCGTTCGAACAAGCCTTCTTCCTGATGGTGCAATTGCCCTACCTGCAGCCGTTTGAAGATGTGAACAAGCGCGTCTCGCGCATCGGTGCCAACATTCCGCTCTTCAAGCACAACCTTTGCCCGCTTTCCTTCATTGATGTGCCGGAGCACGCCTACATCGAAGGAACGCTGGGGGTGTATGAACTTAACCAGATCGAGTTGTTGCGCGATGTGTTCGTCTGGGCCTACGAGCGCTCCTGCCAGCGGTATCTGGCCATCGCGCAAACGATGGTCGAACCCGACCCGCTGAAGATCAAGTACCGGGAGGCGCTGATTCAGGCGGTTCAGACGGTCGTCAAGGGGCTAAGGCAACCCAGTCCTGCGGTGATTGCCGAAGTGGCACAGGATCACGCCGCAGAAGCCGACCAGGCAGCCTTCAGGGAGATGCTTACGGCAGCACTGCAACAGTTGCACGAAGGCAGCATCGCGCGGTATCGACTGCGGCGCTCAGAGTACATCGCGTGGCAGCACGCGCAAGACCAGGCCTGAGTCGATCAAAACGTCGCTAGATGTCCATATTCCCCGACGCTTTGATGCCCGCCAGGATCCGTAAATTCCGGAAGCAAGCGACGTAAATCTCGGAATCATCGGCCTGAGAATTCCGCCAATTGGCGGATTTACGCTTCGGATGGTGAACTCAGAGCCACGCCACCCAGCCCTCAACGCCAAACTCCCCCGACCCCACCGCCGACAAAGGCAGTGAAATCGGGGGATCGTCGTTTCAGGTTGTCGTGCGCTACCGAGCCGGCCCGCGTCACTTGTCGAAGCTGCGCGCACCGGTGTAGCCCAGGTAGCCGGCGCCAAAGAGCCACCACAGGCTCTCGGGTACGCGCACCTGTCGCCGCAGGCGATGCTTGAGGCGGTCAACGTGGTGGGGAATGTGGTCGCCGGAGCTAGGGTGGGACGGACGGTGGCGGCGGCGAATCAGTCGCAAGCGGCAGTGGCCACCGCCTGATTTGTCCGAATAGTGTTGCTTACTTTCGGACATGAATCCTCGATACCTCGCATTTTGTCCGATTTGTGTATATCCTATTCGGACAGGAAGGCGCCATGCGAGGTCCCAGTCTCAATCTCAAATCACAGATCAGCCAACGCGTCGCCGGGCATCAGCCGGGCTACGTGTGGACGCCTGTCGACTTCCTCGACCTTGGGCCACGCGATGCCATCGACAAAGCGCTACAGCGCCTGGTGGCAACGGGAGATTTGCGGCGTGTGGATCGCGGCCTCTACGACCAGCCCCGACACAATGCACTGACAGGCAAGACTGCAGCACCAGACTACCGCAGCGTGATTGATGCGGTCAGCCGCCGAGACCAGGTGCGTGTGTTGGTCGACGGCATGACCGCTGCCAATGCCCTGGGGCTGACCGATGCCGTGCCTGCTCAAGTGGTGGTGCATACCGATGGACGCCTGCGGCCCATTCAATTGGGCAACCTCACCATCCAGTTTCGCTTGACGGCCGCTAGCAAGTTGTATTGGGCTGGCCACCCGGCCATGCAGGTCGTCCAGGCATTGCACTGGCTGCGCGACACCCTTTCCGAGCAGCGCGATGCTGTCATCGTCCGACTCACGCGATTGCTCGCCAGCGACGCCAGCGGAGTGCTGAAAGACGACCTCCGGCAAGGACTGCCCACACTGCCTGCGTGGATGCAGGACCTGCTGCGCGAAATCCTGAAGGAAGCCGACGAGGCCGATACTGGCAGTAGGCCTTACTTGATGGCTCCAATACGACCAGCATTTCCCGCTGAGCGGCACCTAGTCCACTGAATCATTGAGATTGGCTGTATCGACGCTGCGGATTGTCGTACTTCCACTTGATGGGTTTGGGGTCTTTGTTGTACTGGCGGATGTAGCGCATGAGCTTCTTGTCCAAGTCTTTGACCGAGGTGAAAACGCCCCTGCTGATGACGTCGCGCTGGATACGCGCGAACCAGTTCTCGACTTGATTGAGCCACGAAGAGTAGGTGGGGGTGTAGTGGATCCGCACGTTCGGGTGCCCTGCGAGAAACTCCTGCACCAGCACCGTCTTGTGGCTGCTGACGTTGTCGCAGATGACATGTATCTCCCGGCCCTGCTGCTGGCTATCTATGACATCGCCCAGGAAACTCACGAACTGCTCGCTGGTGTGTCGCGGCGCTGTCATGCCCAGCACCTCGCCAGTGGCTGTGTTCAGCGCAGCAAACAAGCTGAGCGTGCCGTTGCGCTTGTACTCAAACCCGTGGCTCTCGGCGCCAATTCAAAATTGACCACCTGGGGGTGCGGATAAAAACTTGGACTGGTTTTATGCCGCAAGTCCAAGGCTCACCCGGTATTCGATCGGGCTGAGGGCCCCCAGGGAGATCTTGATCCGCTTCTCGTTGTACCAACGGATGTAGTCGTCGAGCACTTCAATGAACTGCTCAACTGTGACGCTCTTCCAGTCCCGAGGATAGAACAGTTCATTCTTCAACCGACCGAAGAAGCCCTCGCACGCTGCGTTGTCAGGCGAGCAGGCCTTGCGGGACATCGAGCGGGTGAGCTTGGCCTCGCTCATTCTGGATAGCCAGCCAGGCCAGCGGTAGTGACCTCCGCGGTCTGAGTGGACCACTGGTCGATCGCTTGTCTCTGTGACGGTCTCGATGGCTGCATCCAGCATGGTGTTGACCAGCTCTGCATCCGGACTCGTGCCGATGGTCCAGCTCACCACCATCCCGTCGAAGCAATCGATGATCGGCGACAGGTAGACCTTGCCTGCAGGGATCTGGAACTCCGTGATGTCGGTCAGCCATTTCTTGTTGGGGGCTGCTGCCTGGAAGTCACGGTTGATGATGTTCTCTGGTGCTGGGCTGATCTCGCCCAGGTAAGACGCATACCGACGCCTCTTGGGTTTTGCAACGACCAGGCTCTCTTGCTTCATCAGCCGCTGTATCACCTTCTCGGAGATCGGGCCTTGCTCTCTGGCCAGTGAGGCTTGCAGCCTGCGGTAGCCATAGCAGCGGTGATTGGACTCGAAGATCTCGGTGATGGACTGGCGCACCCTCACGTACTTGTCTCCGATTGCCGCGCGGGCCCGATGGTAGAAGTACGAGCTACGCGCAAGACTCAACTGTGCAAGGAGCTCTGGCAGGCCATAGTGCTCCCTGAGGGCGTCAATCAGCAGTGTCTTCTCCCGGTTGGACAGGAGCTGCAGATCGACGCCCAGGCCTTTTTTTAACAGTTCATTGGCCTTGTTCAAGAGGTCCTGCTCAAGGCGCAGTTGCCTGACTTCGTGGCGCAGTATCTCAACTTGGCGCTCGAGCTCTTCACGCTCTTGCGCCTGCGGTGATCGATCGGTGTGTTTCATTGATGCGGGTGCCTCACGCCCCAGAAGCTGGTTCTTCCAGTTGTACAACGTTGGCCGGCACACGCCGAGCCTGTCGGCAACAGCCTGTGCACTTTCCTGCCGGGTGCAAAGCTCCATCACTCCCGCGTGCTTCAAGCTATCGGGATATCTTCGCTGGCCCACACTGCCGACAAGGGCCATCCTGGCTTCAGGGAATGCCTCGCGGACCCACTTGGTTAGCGTTCCACGCCCTGGATAGCCCAGCGCCCTCATGGTGGCAGCGATGCATCGATCATGTGTGAGGTAGTGCTCGATGGCCGCTGCCTTCTGGCCCTGCGAGAACTTCGGCTGCCGACGGGCATATCCCAGCGGCAGGTCGAGCCGCTGCTGATACTCGCGGTACCACCCCTTCAATGCATTCTTGGTTGGGTAACCCAGCTGACGGATGGTCGGGCTGGTGCGTTTGCCGAGCTTGATGTAGAGCTCAACGGCTCGGATTCGGTCTTCGTAGGAATACATGAACTACCTTCTAGTAGTCCAAGTTTTCGTCCGCACCCCCCCTGATTGACGTCATCAGAAGGGTGTTGACGCCATTGACGGAGTCAGCAGCAGAAATCACTGCATTGACCGTTGCGTCAGCGATGAAGGTGTCGTTGCCAGCCGTACCAACCAGGGTGTCCACACCAGTAGTGAGCGAACCTGTCTAGCAACCCGGAAAGCCGAAGCCGCGCAACAGCTTACGGCTGTTCCGGTGAGCGGATTTCGCACCGCCCCACCACTTTCCCACCGGCAGTGGGGCAAAGTCGGCCCCTAAAACGGCCATCTGGCGAGTAAAGCCAACAGAATTTGCCCCGTTGGGTGCCCCACCCACTTCCCACCCAGCCACCGGAGCGGGCCAGCAGGATGGGCGAACCCGGCCGGTTAGCGGCCGGGCATCGCCCTTGCCGAGTCAAGCATGCAGCAGCGACAGCGCGTTGGGGTTGGCCTCAACGATCTTCAGTAGCGCACGGGCTGGACCGGCCGGGCGCACTCGGTGCTGTTCCCAGTTCTGTAGGGTCTTGGGCCTGACGCCGATCAGGTAAGCGAAACGGGTCTGGCTCAGGCCAGTACGTTCCCGGATGGCCTTGACGTCGGGCTCTGGAAACTCGCGTACCTTCGCACCAACGACAACTTCGCCACGCATGTGGCGACCCATGTCGCGAACGCTCGCCAGCAGGTCGTCAAATTGCTTATTGTCCATGGTTCACCTCCACATCAATCACATCGATCACATCGGCCAGGCGCCTTAGCTGGTCCTTGGTCAAGTCAGCGGCCACATTCTTGGCGTAGGCATAGACCAAATAGCACTGGTCGTGGCTGACCCAGTGGTAGTAGATCACTCTGGCGCCGCCTCGTTTTCCTCGCCCAGGCAACGGCACGCGCAACTTGCGAAGACCGTGCATTGGATGGTACGCTAGAAGCGGAGTTCCTTGCTCGCAAAAAAACACGCACAACCGGACATCGCCTTGGCGGGCGATGTCCGTGTTGCGTGCTTTGTCGTCAGGCCACCGCCAGGCTCAGCCCGGACACTTGCCCCAGGCTGTCCACGGCTTCGAGCAACGTGGCCTGCGACAGGTGCGCATAGCGCTGCGTCGTCTTGAGCTGGGTGTGCCCCAGTATCTTCTGCACCTCGTACAGCGACCGGCCCGAATTCACCAAAAAGCTGGCCGTACTGTGGCGCAGGTCGTGCATCCGCACCTCGGGCAACCCCGCCTGCTTGCGTGCGGTATCCCAGCTGTAAAACACCGAAACGTAGGGCTTCTGGGTCTTGGGATTCGGCACCACGTAGGCACACCTGTTCCAGCGTGGCAACTGATGGAGCAGCGCGATCACGTCCGCCGACAGCGGCACGTGGCGCGCCTTGCCGGTCTTACTGAGCGGGATGCGCCAGGCCCGGCGCTCCAGATCGAAGTGGTCCCATTGGCTGCCCAGCAGTTCGCGCTTGCGGCACCCGAGCAGCAGGAGCAACGGCACGATGTACTGCAGCTGGCGGTTGTCGCTGGCCCGGACGGCCGCGACCAGCCGCTGCACTTCTTCGGCGTTCAGGAAACGCTCGCGCTTGTTGTTTTCCTCGAACAGCTCCACCCCAGAGGCGGGATTGTGTTCGGCGCCAGGGATCTTCCACTTCTTGGCGAGGTTGAACATGTAGCGGGTCAGGATCACCACCCGGTTCGCCGTGGCCGGGGCGTAGCCCTTCGCTTGCAGGGCATGGTGGAACTCGATCACATCCTGCTGCTGGATTTCGTCGAGGTGGCATTTGCCCCAGCGCGGCAGCACATGGTTGCGCAGGAAGGACTCGTCGGTGTCCCAGCTGCGCTTGGCTCCTTTGACGTAGGGCAGGTAGCGATCGGTGGCGAAGGCTTCCAGCGTCGGGATGGTGCGCAGCAGCTTCTTGTCCTCGGCGGGGTTGTCGCCAAGGATCACCTTGGCCCGCAGGGTCTGCACGGCATTTCTGGCTTGTTCGAAGCTGATCCCGGCAGCATCGCCGATGCGGTGCTGGCGCTGCTTGCCGTGGGCATCGCGGTAGCGCAGGTAGTAGGTCTTGCCACCGCTGGGCCGGACTTCGAGGACGGAGCCCGGCGTGGCGGTGTCGTACAGGTCGAGCTTTTTCTTGTCCGCTGGGCAGGTGGCAGTACGGACCGTGTTGGCGTCGAGGGTGATGGTCGGCATGGGGAATCTCCTTGGGATTTTTGAAGTGAGGGGAATGGAGGGGATGGATAGCCCGGTGGGTCTGGAACCGGGCTATCCATCTGTTCACCCACCGTGAACTTCCGGTTTGGGGGTCAGATCAACTTGGGTGTAACGCATGGGGTTCTCCATAAAGGTCGAGGCAGTTCAGGCCAGCCGACCAGACAGCGCGTGCTGTCCGCGTCGGCGGCCCAGGGGCAAGGAGGTTGCATGGGAAAGGGCTCAAGCCAGAGCGATAAGAGGCTTCTTGCTGTAGGTGCAAAAAGCAAAAAAGCCGTTGGCGGCAATGGCCAACGGCTTGGTCGAAGGGGAAGACAAGGGGGTGCGCAATCAACTTCGCCAGCGCAGGCGCAGCTGCAGTTCGGCATCGAACTGGCGGGGAACAATAGTCAGGTCAAAGGGTTTCAGCATGGGGTTTCTCCTGGTTCAGACGGCAAAAAGCCTGTTCCCGCGCGGGCAGGAACAGGCACCAGAAAAATAATATCTGCCCCAAATCACCGTTGCTACGCCCACTGCGGCAGGCGAGGCCCCGGCCCACGGCAGGGGGGCCGGATGCACCGCTCTCCCTGCCCTGCCTGCACTGTCTGACTGTGACTGCGAAGCGTAGGCTAGGACATCCCGGCGAGCCGGCTTGGCAGGCGTTGCAGCGCACGAACACAAAAGAGGGGCCCGTTTTTTACAACAAGCAATCCTGCAGGCCAGGGCAGACCCATGCAGCAGTCGCTTGTCAGGACATCATCCGGACGATATGATGAACCCCATGCCAAAAATTGGGGGTAGCCATGAGCACCTTGAATCTGTCGAAAACCGAGCGAATCGATGTCCGGGCGAGCAGCTCCGTCAAACAACTGCTGCAGGAAGCTGCGCGCGCATGCCATAAAAATGTCAGCGAATTCCTGCTGGACGCGGGCGTGACTGCGGCCAATCAGGCGCTTGCGGATCGCCGCAATTTCGTGCTGAGCGCTGACCAATGGCAAGCCTTTGAGGTGGCGCTGGACCGCCCTGTTCAGGCCAAGCCACGTCTGAAGAAACTGCTCCGTGAGCCCGGAGTGCTCGATTGAGCGCAGCCTATGGACCGGTCCACAAACTCTCGGCTGCCGACCCGGTCGAGCCATTTGATTGCGGCCAACCGGCACTGAACCAATTCTTGCAGCGTTACGCCCTCGCCAACCAGAAAGCCAACAGCGCGCAGACCTACGTCTGCTGTGCGGACAGTGCCGTGGTGGGGTTCTACAGCCTGGCAGTGGGAAGCGTCGATCCAGAAGATGCACCGGCGCGGATCCTGAAGGGATTGGCGCGACATCCCGTGCCGGTCATGGTTTTGGCTCGACTCGCTGTCGATCTGAATCACCAGGGCAAGGGGCTGGGCAAGGCGTTGCTCAAAGATGCGTTGTTGCGCACGGTCCAGGCTGCTGATATCGTCGGCATTCGTTGCGTGCTGGTTCACGCCAAAGACGATGCGGCACGGCAGTGGTATGCGTCTTGGGAGTTCGAGTCCAGCCCAACCGACCCTTACCATCTTTTCCTGATGCTCAAGGACCTCAAGGCATTGTTGGCCGGTTAAAGCACACAAGAAGACCCTCAAGCACATCACTGCCCCGCTCAAGCTCCTTGCTGCTACGCCCGCCACAGCAGCCGACGCGCCCCTGGCCTCGGGCAGGAGGGGGGCCGGATGCACCGCTCTCCCTGCACTGTCTGACTGTGACTGCGAAGTGCAGGCAAGGAAATCCTGGCAAGCCCACCCTGGCGGGGCGGCTGGGGGCGGTAGCGACAGGGAGTGCAGGGAGCGCGCCACTCCCCCCCCCGCCACCGACAACACGGGCCGCTCGCTCTGCCAGGTCTGCGCGCACACGCTACAAGGCTTGACCCCGGCGTCTCTTCTTTGACCGATGGTGAAAGCTTACGCAACCTCCGCCTGTAAGCTGAATCGCTTTGCGGTCGCTCGGACTTCCTTCATCCGTCCGTGGCCAGGCAACACCTTGTAGGCAATCGTCACCAGCCCAGCACGCTCCAGCTCATCTATATCGCGCTTCACCGCACTGCGGTCTCGATGCAGACGCTCCGAAATCTGAGTAATCGAGCCGGGCATCTCTTTGACTGCACGGAACAGCGCCAGACGCGCCGCCGTGATGAGCTTCATGACGTCCGCAGGGTCTTCGAAGCTCACAATGCGTTCGTCGGGTAGCTGTTCACCGCGATCGGCCGCCTTGGCCAACTGGCGGCCACGCTTGAAAAAGTCTTCTTCAGTTCCGGTCTTGATGGTGAGTTTGGTCATTGGCTGTCCTTCAGGGCAATCCAGTCTTGTTCAAAGCGATCTTCAGTGTCTTCGAAACTGACAAATTCGACAGGTTCCACGACACCGAAATAGTGGCGATGGTGGCCATCATGCGCATTGTCGTAACCAACCACGCGCCCATTGTCGCCAGGATGGATGCTGTGATTGATGTAGGCCAGGTTGTATCGCGTGATCTTCTTTGTGACTTCATCAACCCAGACTTCCCGACGCAGTCTCCCATTCCCTCGCTTGTCGGAAATCTTGTGGGATTCATCGATGATCTTCTCGTCAGCCATGATAAATAACATCATGGCTGCTTAGGTTCTCGACGTTACGCCCGCCACGGCAGGCGACGTGACCAGGCCCGAGGTGGCCGGGTCACGCCAGCTTCCCTCCCTGCAATACCTGCCAGTGCTTCAGAGCAGGGCCGTGGATGCGCTAGTGTAGTGTTTCGTTCTGTTTAGAACTTATCTTTGAGTTCGCCCGAATGACCTTTTGCAGGATGTCGCGGGCGCTCTTGGTCCAGATGAACGGCTTGGGGTTTGTGTTGTGGTGCCGAACGTATTCATCAATGGCGCCCACCTGCCGGCCACGCTGCAGTGCGAACTGCCGGGGATCTTCAACTGGGCGCTGCAGGGGCTGCAGCGCCTGGAGCGCCAAGGCGGTTTCACCGAAGTGCCCAGCAGCCTGCAGGCCCAGGAGGCGTACCGGGCGGCGTCCGATCCGGTGCGGGCTTTCGTCAAGGATTGCCTGCGGATGCCGGCAACCACTACGAACAACGGCACCCGGGCCAAGCCCGGCAAGACGCTGACCAGCACGGTGTTCCGCGCGTTTCTGCGCTACTGCGAAGACCACGGTTACCAGGCACTTGATGATTCGTACTTTGGGCGCTCGCTCAAGGAGCTGGGGCTGCAGGCCCAGCGCTCCAATGGCCTGCGGTTTTACCCGGTTGTGCTGCGCGACAGCGACAGCGACGTGTAGGGCAGGGAATGCAGCCTCGGCAGCCGTGCCGCTTGATGAGAGCCTCACGGTGTCGGAAGCGCGCTGCCAGGGCTCAGCACCGTGCTCAGCAGACAAACTGGTGCCCATGGCGGGAATCGGACCCGCGACCTCTCCCTTACCAAGGGAGTGCGCTACCACTGAGCCGGGCGATTTTGTTGGCTGTTTTCTCTGAAGGCACTTTTTCGCTGGATTACACCGCCTTGGCCTCAAACACCCGCTGTGCCGCAGCCAAGCCGCGCAGCGCGCGCTGCTGTCGGTGGGCAGCAATTGCTATCAGCTTGGCCGGCGTGCCTATGGCGCTGGCAAAGTCTTTGAAGAAATGGTCTGCGGCGTTGATGAAGCCTTCAGCGTCCATGCCCAGGCGGGCAAGAATGGGCGGGGTGGTTGCGGGTATGGCGCCGCGCTTGGCAGGGTGCACAGCGCGGCCCATGGTGTCCACCAGCTCAATGTACTCTTGCAGGCCGAAGGGAATGGCCTGCTCAAAGCGGCCGGTCGCATCAAAGGGCATCAACGGCGCCTCTGGTATTGCCGCCAGCGCTGCCTCCGGTAGCAGACCAGGCAATTCAGATGGGGGCATGGGGGCTGCCGCGGTGGCTGCTTCTGGCTGCACAACAGGGGCCATCACAGGCACAAAAGGCTGGCCTTGCAGCTCGGCCAAGCGCGCTGCGATGGAGGTGTGGGCGCTGTCGTGCAGGGTTTCGGCCATGCCAGCGCGAATGGGGTTGAGGTCCACATAGGCCATGGCGGCCAGCAGCGCCTGTTCGTCCAGCAGCGCCTGGCTTTTGAAGCGCCCTTCCCAGAACCGGCCCTTGCAACCATCCTCGGCATTGGCCTGGCGGGCTATGGTCTCGTTAAGCACCCGCATGAACCACGATACATCCGCCAGCCTCTGGCGATAAAGGGCGGCAAACTCTTGCACCTTGGCACGCTCGGCCTCGCCCATCTGATTGCGGTCATCTGCCAGATAGCGCTGCACCAGCAGCGGGCCGGCAAACAACTGCGTCCAGCGGCGCAACACCGCCTCATCGTCGAGCGCACCCGCGCGGGCAGCATCCACACGCAACACCATGTGGTAGTGGTTGCTCATGACGGCATAGGCTGCCACATCGATGGTGAACACCGAGGCCAGCTCGCGGATACGGGTCTCGATCCAGCCCCTGCGGTGGTCAAAGTTTTGACCAGTAACGCCGTCTGCGCCGCACAAAAAAGCACGGCGCACGCAGCGGTTGACCACGTGGTACCAGGGCGTATCGGCCAGCGAGATGAGGGATGAGCGGGGGCGGGTCATGTCATGCGGGCGAATGCGTTTGCAGCCAGTCTTTCAAGGCGTCATTCATCCGTGTCTGCCAACCCTTGCCGGTAGCCTTGAAGGCCTCGATGACCTCCGCGTCATAACGCACCGTCAGGGCCTGTTTGGTGCTTTGCGCCTTGGGGCGACCACGGGAAAGCGCCTCACGCAGCGCGGCCGCGCCTGCTTGTGCCGATACCGGCTGATCACCGATTTTCCACTCGCCCTGCTCGAAGAAGTCTTGAGTCAACTCCGGTGCGTCGTCCGGGTCAACCCATGGCTTGGGCGAATCTTGCGATTTCACGTTCATTGGCTTTCCTCATGCTGATGATGCGGCGAACCTCGCCGCGAGGCGTCCAGACCAGGATAACCATCCGGCTGTCCAGCACGCCGACAGTGGTGAACCGTGGCTCACCGTAATCAAACCGGGCATCTTCCGCAGTGACGTTCACCCCGGCGAACACCTCGCCAGCATGGGCGAAATCCAAGCCACGCTGCGTGAGTGTCTTATCGCGCTTGTCGAGAGCGGCTCGTTAAGTCTAGGAAATGGCATTGAGATTGTCAACTAACGTGGGTGTCCTTTATATCCGGCCATGGGCAGGAGTTTAAAGAATGCTGTTTATTTAGGCAATTAAAGTGGGTGTCCTTTTTGTTAACCTGAATCACCATGTCGTCATGGCTGGCTTGCGGGTCGCCATGGTGCAAATACCCTCCTTGACCGAGTGGCAGCCAGCCTATGGATTCGGCTTGGATGGCTTGCAGCTCAGCGGCAAGAGCATCGACTACCAATGTGAGGCTGCTGTCCAATGGGGAAATCATTTCAATTGAACTTCAAGGTCTCACTGGTCTGAGCCTGCATCAGTGGTGACGGCAAGGCTGCTTTCAAGGCTTTGACATACGCCGCACGAGCGGTTTGCAGAACAGCCGCTTGGGCTTGCAGGCGGGCCAGCTCAGAGTCGACGAACTTCAGGCTTTGGAGCTGGGCCTTGGCTTCTGTGGAGAGGGTGTCGAGGTCGTAGGTGAGGTTGTCTATGGTGATTTGGGGCATGGTTTGGATGGGAGAAATGGTTGGCGTTGGACATGAAAAAACCCCTGCAACCGAAGTCACAGGGGTCTTGATAGGTTATCGCTTCAAGCACCTACCAGAGGGCGGGTGCTTGTCTCCGGGGGAGATTAGACGATGCCGTTCAACGAGGAAACCAGCAGGTCGAGGTCGGCGGTGCCGGTTACCTTCACCAACACGTCGACGTCGTCCACAAAGTTTGCGTCCGTACCGTTGTCGGCGTAGATGTAGGTGTCGCCACCGAACGTGAAGACCACTTCGTTCTTCGAGGAGCTGGCAGCCAGGTCGATCAGCGCAAGGTTCAGCGAAGTCGCGGCAGTCGTGACTTTCTCGAACGTTGCAGCATTCACCACCAGCACATCGGACAGGTCGAAGTCGATCTGCTTGCCGGTCACGTCTGCATTGTCCACCAGGTTCAGACCCGTCACCGTGTCCATGTTCTTCACGGTGGAGTTCTGCAGGCCGACCCAGTCAATGCCGGAGCCCAGCTTGACAGTTTCAGACTTGGAGCTGGTGGACCAGAAGTCCAGACCAATGGTGGTGTCGCCCTTGTCAGCACCCAGCGCATAGGTGCCACCCAATGCGGAGGCATCCACCGTCACCAGTGCGGAACCATCGAAGTTGGTCACAACGGCTTCACCGTTGCCGGTCAGGGTCAGGGTGGTCATGGCCTTGAGCACGCTGGCACTGGCAGTAACGCTCACGCTGGCGATGGTGTCTTCGGTTGCCAGTTCGGCCTTGGCGTTGTTAACGCCGTTGGTCAGGCTGACAGAAGCGGTCTTGACATCACCGTTCAGCGTCACTCCAACGTCGCCAGCAACCAGGCCAGCCACCTTCAGGTTGACGCTGTCAGCTTGAGCGGTGATGACGGTTCCGTCACCCTTGGCGGTAATGTCCAGCGAACCAGCGTAGGTGGTCTGGTTACCGGCGGTCACTGCGTCGCTGTCGAGCACGTAGCCAGCAGCGGTGGCAATCAGGTTGCCATTAGCCACCAGCGCCTGGTCCGCAGCAACCTTGGTCACGGTGGACTCATTTGCATTGAGCGTCGCAGCCAAGGTAGCTTGCGCCGAATTGTTTGCCGTGATCGCGTCCTGCTTGTTCGTCTCAGTTGTGACAGCGGCAGCCATAGCACCATCCAGAGTCGACTGGGTCGCAGCAGCGGCAGACACAGCACCATCCAGAGTCGACTGGGTCGCAGCAGCGGCAGCCACAGCACCATCCAGAGTCGACTGGGTCGCAGCAGCGTCAGCCACAGCACCATCCAGAGCCAGCTGGGTCGCAGCAGCGTCAGCCACAGCACCATCCAGAGCCAGCTGGGTCGCAGCAGCGCCAGCGATAGCAGAAGACAGAGTGGACGCAGCGGTATTGGCTGCGGTTTGAGCAGCTACCACAGCAGCGTCAGCGGTTGCATCAGCAGCAGTTGCCGTCACCACAGCAGCGTCAGCGGTTGCATCAGCAGCAGTTGCAGTCACCACAGCAGCGTCAGCGGTTGCGTCAGCAGCAGTTGCCGTCACCACAGCAGCGTCAGCGGTTACGTCAGCAGCAGTTGCATCCGTCACTGCAAGGTCAGCGGCGTTGTCAGCATTCTGCGCTACAGTAAATGCATTCTGAGCTGCGACGAGATCGGGACTGTTGTCGTTCAGCGTAGCAGTTGCCACATCTGGCGTCGGGTCGGAAAGCGTAGCGGTACCGGCAATAACGGGCTGCGTTGCAGCTGGTGCTGTGGAAGCCACCACGATGGCCGTGCCAACAACGGTCGCTTGAATGGCGAAGCCACCAGCCGTAAATGCGGTGTTCAGTGACGCCACAAGCGCTGTAATGTTTGACGCTGCCGGCGTGACAACAATATCACCGGTCGCAGCACCAGCAATAGTAAGGCCCGCCAATGTGTACGTGGCACCAGCAGTGATCGTGAAGCCCGTAGCGGACGTATCAAACGAAACCTGGTTTCCAGCAGCCGCCGTATTGAGATCGGTAGTAGCACCATTCAGAGCCAGCTGGGTCGCAGCAGCGTCAGCCACAGCACCATCCAGAGTCGACTGGGTCGCAGCAGCGTCAGCCACAGCACCATCCAGAGCCAGCTGGGTCGCAGCAGCGGCAGACACAGCACCACCCAGAGCCAGCTGGGTCGCAGCAGCGCCAGCCACAGCACCATCCAGAGCCAGCTGGGTCGCAGCAGCGGCAGACACAGCGGCTGCCAAGTCGTCTTGAGCAGTCAGGTTGGCAGTATCGGCTGCAGCGAATGCAGCGTCAGCGGCGGCATCAACAGCGGCTGCATTCGTCACTACAAGGTCAGCGGCGTTGTCAGCAGCGGTTGCATTCGTCACTACAAGGTCAGCGGCGTTGTCAGCAGCGGTTGCATTCGTCACTGCAAGGTCAGCGGCGTTGTCAGCAGCGGTTGCATTCGTCACTGCAAGGTCAGCGGTGTTGTCAGCAGCAGTTGCCGTAACCACAGCAGCGTCAGCGGTGTTGTCAGCAGCGGCTGCAAAAGCCAAATTCAGGGCCGTCGTGTTGGCAGCAGCTTGAGCGGCTGCAACAGCTGCGGAATCACCAGAAAATTCCAGTGTCTTGTAGCCGGCAATACGGCTTGCATCGAGAGTCGCCTTGCTGGTGAACGTGATGGCTTCAAAGCCGGTTGCCACTTCGTTCAGGGTGATGTAGTCCTCGGCACCCAGGGTCTTGCCAGCGATCACGATGGTATCGGTGCCTTCGCCACCATCGACCTTGTCGGTCGAAGCCAGGCTGCCCAGACCATCGACCAGAGTGACGGTATCGTTGCCTGCACCAGCTTTGATGTCAATACCGACGAGGCCGGTGTTGTTGACGTTGATCTTGTCGTCACCAGCGCCTGCATCGGCGGTTGCCTTGACACCGGTCTGGCCGTTGGCATTGACGAACACGTTGACGGTGTCCTTGCCTTCACCAGTCGCCACGGAAGCCGTCTTGCTGGTGGCGGTGGCAACCGTGTTCAGGGTCACGGTGTCCGCACCTGCGCCCGTCTTCACGTTGGCAACGGTGTTTGCAGCGTTGTAGGTGATGGCGCCAGCCGAAGCGGAGGCGTCAACGGTAGAAACGGTCTTGGTGCCGTTGTTGTTAACAGCCAGAGTGGTCTTCACGGCAGTGTTGACCGACAGGGATTCGACATCCTTGCCGACGGTGATGTTCAGCGCGGTAGCTGCAACAGTCTTGTCGTTGTTGGTGTCCTTGACGGTACCGGCAACGGTCACGCTATTCAGCGTGCCAGCAGCGCCAGAGGTCACGTTGATGGCGCGGCCTTCACCCAGGTTGTCCAGGGCAATCTTGGCGGTGGCGGCTGCATCGGCAGCTGCGACAGCGATGTTGGCGTCGACATTGCGGAAACCAGCAGTGGTGGTCGCAGCCAGCTTGGTTACGTTGGCGGCCGCGCCAATTTGCCACAGTTGCTCAACGCCTTCGAACTTGGATGCGTCGCCCAGAGCGGCAGCGCCTTCGGCGTTGTGAATATTGACGATTTCAACGTTCTTGACCGTGGTGTTGGTCGGGAAGGCAGCGTTGAATGCGTTGGTGGTGTAGATGTCCAGGGTATCGGAACCTGCGCCGCCGTCGATGGAGTCGAAAGCCGAGAAGGTGGTTGCGCCAGCGCCGTCAGCCTTGATCGACAGAGCGGTGATGGTGTCGTTGCCGGCGGTGCCAGCAACAGCATCCGCACCCGTAGTGAGCGTGAACGTCTGACCATTAGCGCCCTGAGCAGCCAGCTTGGCGGCGTCCACCGAAGCGGCAACTTCCGTCACGGAGGCAATGTAGGAGCTCAGCTTGGTCAGGTCGGTGGTGTTGACCAGCTGGGTTTCGGTGATGTACTGGGCCACGGCAACCTTGTTGGCCAGCATCAGGGAGGTTTTGCCCCACTGTGCATCGGTAGAAGCCTTGGCAGCCAGGTTGGTGAAAATCTGGAACACGATGTCGCCCTTGGTCCAGCCGGCGTTCAGTGCGGCGGCCACGTCAGCCTTGGCTTCCGTCTTGGCGGCGGCGGTGGCGCTGGCGCCCACCACGTTTTCGATCAGACGCTCGGCGAACTGCTCGTTCGTATCGAAACGGGGGTACAGCGTTTCGAACTGGGGCTTGGTGGTGTACACGTTGACGATCTGCTTGGTCGTCATGCCGGCGTTGTAAGCGTCGTTCAGCTGGTTCATGTATTCGACGCCGGTGGCGGCGCCAAATGCGACGATGAAGAATTGGTACGCCTCAGTCTTTTGGGTGGTGGTCAGTGCCATTGAGAACTCCTAGTGTTGAAAAAACCAACTGCGGGCTCGCAAGAACGCCAGCAGCCGCAGCGGCCATTCTAAGGGGCACTTTTTTTTCGCAAAGCATGTTGTGTGATGGCCGTCACACGGTTTGCCAAAACCCGGCCGGTGGCCATGCCCTGCGGCTAGCCCCCTGGCATGGGCGCGGCGGTGCTGGCAACCCTGGTGCCACACGCTGGCGCGGCACACACAATGTTAGTAAACATGACCCAAAAAACCTTGCAACCATGGGATTAGCGCCACTGGCGCTGCCATTGCAGGCCCAGGCCATAGTCTTTCCAGGCAAACAGGGGCAGGTTGCTCCAGCGCTGCGACCAGTGCAGGCTGAGCGCCAGTTGCCCCCCCAGCACCTCAGAGGCAAACTGGCGCTCAAGCGCCAGAGAGCCGGTAAAGATGCGCCGCGGCTTGTTGTTTGCAAGCAACGGACTGTAGCCCGCGCTGTCGGCCTGCGCTGTGCCAGAAGCGTGCAACAGCCAGCGCGGCGCCAGCTGCCGGTAGCCTTGCCAGCCTGCCCGCACGGCATTGGGCGATGGGCCCTGGGCATGTTCGTATTCGGCCCAGGCCAGGCCCTGCTGCGCCGCCGTGGGCGCGCCGGGCCAGGCCTTTTGCACGCGCGCAGTAAAGCCACGGCGGTTGGCCTGGGGTTCATCAAACACACCCAGGCCGTACAACGCAGGCTGCTCGTCAAAGTTGCCCCGTTGCCCCCCTGCGGCCTGCCATAGCAGCGACGCAGCATGGCGGCGGGCGCCATCGAGCGTTTGCTGGGCGGCCAGGCTCCAGTACAACGGCGCACGCGCGCCTTGCCCCAGGGGGCCGACCAGGGTGAACCGGCCGGCCGTGCGGGCATTGGCGGCACTGCTGGCCTGGGTGGCGGCCTGCAGCTCCAGCCCGCCAGACCAGCGGTGGTAGAGCTGCAACTGGCCGGTGGCGCCTTCGCCGCTGCGCTGTTGCAGGGGCACGGTGACGTTGCCTTGCGGGAGGGTGAGCACCAGTTCCTTGGCCTGGGTGGCTGCCAGCGGGTTGTGGCTGTAGGTCAGCCCCCAGCTCACCACGGTATGGGGCGGCGACTGCGTTGGCGTGGCCTGCACGGCGGCTGCCAGGCTCAAGGCCCTGGCGTTGCCCAGCAAGGTTTGCAGACGCTGGCGGTGTGCCGCCGGGGTGGCGGGGTCGTCCAGCAGCACTTGGATGAGCGCCATGGCGCTGTCGGGGTCGTCGCGCTGCGCCAGCAGCAAGGCCAGCTGCAGCAAGGCCTCGGCGTGGGCCGGATAGAACATGAGGGTGCGCTCAAGCAGCAACTCGGCTTGCAGCCATTGCTGCTGCAGCAGCGCCTGCATGGCCTGGGCGAAGGCGGCGTCGGCCTGCTGGCGGGCCTGCGCCAGGTCGGCTGCCTGCTCGGCCTGCGCACCGGCTATCTGGGTTGCGGAGGTTGCCTGGTCGGTTTGCACAGGGCGGCCCGATGCGGGGGCCGCATGCAGCGCAGGCGCAGTGGCGCAGGCCAGGGCAAGCACCGCGGGGGCCAGCAGGGCGGCGTGGCGCCGTTCAGCCCACCGCTGCGCAGGAAAAATTTTCGACATGCCCAACACGCCCCCGCGCGCAGCGGTCACAGCGGGACTCGGTACAGGGTTTTGGCGCACAGCTGGTCGGGCAGTATGAATTGGCCCAGGCTTTGCAGGTGCTGCTGCACCTGGGTGGTGAGGGTTTGCGCCGCCTGGGGGCCAATAAGAATGGGGCTGTCGAGTTCTTCGCACAAGGCCAGCATGCCGGCCACGTCGTTGGCCACTGGCCCGAGCAGCACGCTGCGGCGCGCGCCCGCCGCCCCCACCAGGCCCAGCAGGTAGGCGCCGCTTTCCAGCGCCGCGTAAAAGCTCAATGGGTAGCCTTCGCTGGCGTTGCGCTCCAGGATGGGCGCCAGCGTTTTGCGCAGCTGCCGCAGGCCGTCGAGGGCGGTGGCGGTGGCATTGGCGTCATTGCTGGGCCAGCTCATATAGAAGACGTCGCCCTGGGCATGTTCGAGTTGGCCACCATGGGTGCGCGATTCGGCCGAGGCAGCCGAATGCAACGCATGGATAAGTGCCAGCCCCTGCAGGCTGTCGACATGCCCCACCCAGCGCTGCAGGCCGGTGATCCGCACAGCGGCCAGCACGCCGTTGCAGGTGTAACCCAGGCTTTGCCCGCCGGGCAGTTGGGCTGCCACCTGCAGGGCCAAGGCCGGCGGCAGAAAACTTTGCAGGTGGCTGGACAGCTGGCGTACCCGTTGCCGCTGCTGTTGCACCTGCCACGCCAGCAAGGCTAGGCCGTGCAGCATGAGGGCCAGCAGCGGCGCGGCCACGGGCAGCATGAGCCCGGCAAGGCGGCCCAGCAAGGACAGCGCCAACGGGATGAGCATGCCGACGCAGACACCGGCCACAAGGGCACCGATGCGCCTGCGCGGCTGGGCCAGGGGCAGCAGCAGCCATGCTGCCAGCACGGTCGAGACGGCGGCCAGCAGCGTGGCACCACGCGGCACGATGGCAGTCCAGGTCTGCGCCTGCAAGCCGGCCGCCAGCAGTTCGGCGTGCACGCTCACGCCGGGGGCATTGGGGTGATAAGGGGTGCTGACGACATCGCTTAGCCCCAGCGCGGTGCCACCGACCAGAACAATCTGGTTGCGCAACGAGGGAATGGAGGCATCGGGATCGAGCACCTGGCTGGCGCTGATGGCATGCCAGGCGCCATGCGGGCGCTGGTAGGGTATGGGCAGATAGCCTTGGGCATCGAGAGCGAACTTCCAGGGGCCGCGGTGCAGCCATTGCTGCGGGCCGAACAAGAAGTTGCCGGGCTCCAGGTTCCAGGGCTGATCGGGCGTGTCGGCGGCGGCGGCGGCCAGCGTGATCTGGGGGATTCGGCGCATGGCGGCAGCCTCTCCCGCCCCGCCAGTGCGGGTGGCCTGCTCTGTTTTTGCTGCTATTTCCGAGGGCAGGCAAAGCACTGCGGGCAAGCGGCGCAGCGGCCCGTCAGAATCGGGCGTGGCCGAGAGGTGCCCTACATGCGCAGGTGCCAAGCCTGGTGCAACGCCCAGGTAGCCGTGTACAGGCTGGTGGCGGCTGCACAGCAGCGGCGCATGGGCGTCGGCCACCAGTTGACCTTCTTGGGGCGCGACGAGAACCTGCGGGTCCAGCACCGGGATCTGGCCAATGACGATGTCGGGCTGTTGCAGCTGGCGGCCGAATTCTGCGTCGGCAGGGCCGGCCTGCGAAAAAAACAGGTCCCATACCTGCAGACGGGCCCCTTTGTCGCGCAGTTGCTGGGCCAGCTGCGCCAGCACGGGCCGGGGCCAGGGCCAGGGACCGACCTCCTGCAAACTGCGCTCGTCGATATCGATGATGGTGACGGACTCGGGCGCAGCTTGCACGGCCAGCAAGGGCGTGACGGCGTCGTGCCAGGAGTGGTCGACCTTGCGCAGAGCGCCTATGGCCACCAGCCCCGCACTGAGCAAGGCCAGCAGGACCAGCCACAGGGCCAGGGCCCAGCGCCGCGTGGGGTGCGGCGGGCGCTCGGAATCGGCAACGCTCACTTTTTGGTCCAGAGCGTGAGGCCGTTATAGACACCTGCGGGGGCATTTAGCTGAAAGAGGTAGCCGGCTTCGGTGCCTTGCGCATTGAGCGCCCCAGCCACGCGCTGGTCAGTGGCCTTACCCAGGAAAACGCCTTCGGTATTGATCTTGCCGCTGACATTGAGCTGGGCCGCCGGCACAGTGGCAGCCACCATGCTGAGCCGGGTGGAGAACTGCATGCGATCGAAATCGACTTGCAGCTGGGGCTGGCTGAGGCTCAGCGCCGTGGTCTGGCCGCCAGCGCTGTAATAGCCTTCACCTGCGGCCATGGCGAAATCGGCGGTGCCGCGCAAGGGGGCCAAGGTGCTGGCGCCTTCGCGCCACAGCGCATAGCTGCCCAGCTCGCCTACCGTAACTTCGCGCCCCGTTCTGGCCTGGCTGTAGGCCACGGGCAAGCTCAGGGGCAGCTGGGTGGCATCGCTGAACCGCCCCCAAACGAGTTGCCGGGGCAACGCAATCACTTCAGGCAATGGCTGCGGACCTGCATCAACAACCGGCGGCTGAACGGGCGCGATGGCAGGCGGGGTGGCGACATCGGTGGCAGGCCGCATGGAGTCGACGGCGTGGGTTTCGGATGTGACCACCCAGCCGCCCCGCGAGGCCGTTGTGGACTGGGCCAGCAGGGGCGTGTCTGCCGCGGCGTCGCTGCGCGCAGGCGTGCCCGAAGCGCTGCCCTGCTGCGCCACCGCCAAAGCCGGCTTGCCGAGCCGGATGCCGAAGATGCGCTCGGCGTCCTCGGCAACCACATGGTACGACTCAACAGCGCCTTCAGCGCGGGCCAGCAGATAGTGCGCCTGGCCGGCCACGCTGAGCATTTGCGTACCTACGCTTTGGCCCATCTGCATGGGCTGCACGGTAATGGCACCCTCATGCACATAGGTCTGCACCGAGCCCTGGGTGGCCTGGGCCAGAAAATCCGTGCCGCGCACACCGATAGCGGCAATCGGGGTATTGAGGCGGTAGCGATCGGGCTGCCTTTGTGCCGCCTGGCCGGAGATTTGGCGCACTGTGCCGCGCATGAGCTCCAGTTGCAGCTGGGTGGCCTGACCGGAGGGGTCGTCCTCGTATTTGCGGATGACCAGCTCGCTCTCGGGACGTATGGCGACGCGGCCCTGGTCCGTGAAAACCAGCATGACCATGCCGCTCTTGCCGGTGACGACGCGATCTTGCTCGGAGAGTTCCACCCCCCGCACCAGCACCGACGATGCGCCGTTGGGCTTGAACAGGGTCGCTTCCCCGACAGCAAGGCTGACACGGGCCACTTGCACGGCCGACGCCATGCCCGCCCAGCAGCCCAACGCGCCCAGGACGATTGCCATTACCTTGTTTTTCATATGAACCCTTTGTTTGCGCGCCAACCCGTCTGCGCCGGACATTTGCTTATTTTAAGATAGAGCTCTTTTTTCAATCCCTCGGGAAGGCAGGTAATGTGGCAATTTCGGTGATGACGCTCACACCCTGTGCCTTTTTTTCGACTGCCTCAACGCCCGCCCTGCAATTTGCGGCCTCTCACATGAACCTGCTGCACATGCGCCGGCGCGAGGTGCTTCACCCGGGTGCCCAACCTGGCCAGCCGTTCGCCGGACTGGGCGTGGTGCTTCAAGGAGGGCTGCAAGCCATCGATCTGACACTGGACGGCAAGGAGGTCGGGTTGATGAACGTGGGGCCTCACGAGCCCTTCGGCCACACCCTGCTGCTGGCCGAGCGACCCATCGAGCTGACCTGGGTGGCCAGCAGCAACCCAACGACTGCCGCCGTCATGGAGCGGGACAAGGCCCTGCAATTGCTGGCATTCCCCGAAATGATGGCCATGGTGGCGCGGCTCAATGGGCAGCAGGTGAATGATTTGCTGGGATGGCAGAAGGTCCAGGCCATTCATCCGGTCAGCGCACGGGTCTGCGCCTGGCTGTTGCGCCAGAGCCACAAGGACAGCGTACTGCGACTGCCCACGCATGCGGAAATGGCGTGGAAATTGAACACCACGCGGGAATCGGTGACCCGGGTGCTGCAAAAGTTGCTGACGGAAGGCGTGTTGCGGCGCGACGGCGACGATTGGCATATGGTGAGCCCCAGTACCCTGGAGGAGATGGCTCGCGGTGAAGACCGGTGAGAGCCTGGCGTACACAATGAACCATGTCGTAGAAGTCTGGCGGGGTATCGCGTCGCTGATGGTGCTATGGGTGCACTGGGGCCCTGTGCTGGGTTGGCCCATGGGTCCAATGGTGTTTGGCTTCACGGGGGTGGATCTGTTTTTTGTGCTGAGCGGTTTTGTGTTCGCGCCGACCGTGATGGCTGGCAGAGCGCCATCGCTGGGGGCCTATGCCGTGCGCCGCTTCGCTAGGATTTATCCCACCTATCTGGCCGCGCTGGTTTTGTATGCGCTGCTGGCATGGCATGCGGGCAAGCCGCTTCTATACCTCCCGGAGCACCTGCTGATGGCGCATATGCAGTCGCGCGAGATGACCTTTTATTACAACCCGGTGTTCTGGAGCCTGCCTTCCGAAGTGGCGTTCTATGCCCTGGTGCCGCTGCTGGCACAGGGGCTGTGCCGCCACCGCCAGATCCGCTGGACCTTATTGTTTGCGCTGGCACTGGCGCTGCGCCTAGCCATGGTACGCCCGGCCGACGGTGCGACTCAAAACCTGGCCTATATCGGCCTGCACCACATCCCTGGTCTGCTGATCGAATTTTTCCTGGGCATCTGGGTCTGGCAGCGCAGCCAGCTGCCGCTGAAGACAGGGCATGCCTGGGCGCTTGGACTGGGCTCGGCCCTGGGCTGGCTGGCGCTGGCCACATTGTTCCGGCAGCTGGAGCAATGGACTGGGGGTTTTGACTGGCGCAATGGGCAGATCGGCCTAGCCGCCGCCGGATGTTTTGCATTGGCGTTGCTGGCAAGCCTGCAAGCCCCCTCTCCCCGCACGGGCAGTTGGACCGAGGTTGTCGGGCGTTGGAGCGGCAAGTTTAGTTATGCCATGTATCTGCTGCACATCGCCTGGCTTGCACCGGCGCAAATGCTGGTGCGTGACTGGGGCTGGCTGGCTGGCTCTGCGGTCGCCCTGGCAGGCCTGCTACTGAGCTGCTGGACCTTGCATGTCTTGGTGGAAGAGCCTGCACGTACACTGGGGCGCGCCTGGGCCGCGCGCATGCTGCCACCACACCGCGCCACCCACGACGTGTGAGCGCTGTGCCGTGTACGCACCGGCAATCCGGCACCGATGGCACCCCATTTCTACGAAAGAAACATGAAGACCGCAGCACAGCATTGGGATGAATGGCAACAGCAACGCACGCCCGGACGGTTCACTGACTGGGGCGACCATCCGTTGGCCTTCGCGCAGATCTGTGAAAACGCTTTTGGTGATGGTGACTGCGACTTCATCGAATACATCCGACGCTGCCTGCCTGACCTGTCGCAGGCCCATGTTTTAAGCCTGTGCTGCGGAGACGGCGCCTTCGAGCACTCCCTGCTGCAAAAAGGCGTGTTCGGGCAGGTCACCGGATTCGACTTATCGGCAGAGCGCGTGAACGCGGGCAACGCTGTGTTTGAGAGCGCGCATGGCGATGCATGCGCGCAAAAGATCCATCTCGAGTGCAAGGACGTCAACACGGCATCCTACGGTACAGCGAAGTACGACATCGTCTTCGCAAAATCTGCGTTGCACCATATCGAGAATCTGGAGCACGCCTTTGAGCAGATCGCCCGGTGTCTGAAGCCTGGTGGCAAACTGGTGACCATCGATTTTTTCGGGCCCACGCGCTTTCAGTGGACACAGGAACAATTGAAGGTCCGGTCGTGGTTCTGGCGCAACCACGTGCCAGAAGATCTGCGCAAAGACAGGGATGGCAACGATATTCCCGAAATTGGACGCCCCACCGTCCAGGCCATGATCGCCATGGACCCCTCGGAGGCGGTGCGCTCGGGCGAACTCTACGCGTTACTAAAGCAGTATTTCGCGCCCAGCCAGGATATTGCCCTCGGTGGCAGCCTGGTGAATCTGCTGCTGTACGGGGCCATTGTCAACAATTTCGACCCCGCGATCGAGAAGCACAACGCAGTGATACGAGATGCCTTTTCGCTGGAGCGGCTGCTGATGGACCTGGGTGTGCTGGGCAGTGATTTCCGACTCATCATTGCCGAGCCGCTTGCCCGCCCCACCCCACCACCGGGTCTGAGCAAACGCCTGGCAAAGCTCTGGAGCGCTGGCGCGAAATAAGCACCGCGCGCGGCGACCATCCCGATGGCCAGAACCGCAGCGCTCCCACTTTATTCAAAACACGTCGGTGTCGCCAGGTTGAAAGTGCGGACTTGTCCAGTGCGGGTGAAACGGCTGCCCCAACACTTCGACGGCATGAATAGGCGTTTGCTTGGCCGCTGCCTGTGTCTGGGGCAGCCAGCTGATCCAGCCAGGGGCTGGTGCCGCTACAGGGCCTGGCGGAGGCAGTGCCTGCAAGGCGGCAGTGGCCCAGGCGGGGCCCGGCGGCAAGCAGCTATCGACGACCACCGGTTGCGGTTGCTCGCGCGTGACCAGCCAGCCGAGCGGGGTCTGCCCGTATCGCCGCAGCAGCCACAGGGTATAGCGCGGCGCCCCCCCCTCGCCCGCCGGGACTTGCTGCGGATGCAGGAGATAGCGCCAGCGCAGATAGGCCGCATTTTTGATAACGTGAGGAGCGGCATCCCGTTCTGGCTGCGTTGCAATCCTCGCACAGTGCTGTTGCCATATGGCATCCAGCATTGCATCACTCCATGCATCCGTGCTGGCAGGCAGCGCCTGTACCCTAAGACGCCACGGACCATGGCGGCCCCAGAACGCAGCCCAGGCGCTTTGCGACGCGGTGTATTCGGTGCATATCTGCAGGGGCCGGTACACACCGATGCGCTCCCCCAGGTTGGCGGGACGCAGGCCGGGAAATCCGTACATGAACAGGGGTGCACACTGATCTCGCGACGGCGCATGGGCCAGTTGGCGCAGTGCGTTGTTCATGCGCTGATAGATGCTGTGCGGGCCGATGCCTGCACGAACATCGGGATGGAGCATGACGTCGCAGACCTGCCCCATGCGCAGCGCCTCGCCAGCCCGTGCCCCCGGCACGACGATGACCCCCATGTGACCGACCAGCCGGCCGGTTTCGATCTGCTCAACCACCACATTGAAGCTGCCGCCAGCGGGAGCTTGCGCGTATTTCCAGCGCCAATAGGACGGGTCCATGGGCTGGTGGAACACGGTTTCGAAGAGTTGGCAGACCCCTGCCAGGTCGGTTTTCGGGCACAGCCTGCGGAACCGGAAGCCGTCCGCCTCTGCGCCATTGCCAGAGTCATGCGGTATCACGGAAATATCTGATGCGCAAAAGTTCATAGCCCTGTAAATATCCCAAGTCGCAGACAGCGCGCCTCAGTTGCCACGCCCGGCGAGACCACGCAGGGCACGGGCCCAGCGCACGGGTCGCGATTGCAGCAGCATCTGCAGGCTGCGCTGGGCCAGGTCGTGCTCGGCCCGCAGCTGCAAAACCTGCGCCTGGGCCTGCTGCAGTTCGGTGCGGCAGGCGTGCAGCATGTCCTGGGACTGCTGCTGGGACTGCTGCAGTTCGGTGCGGCAGGCGTGCAGCAGCCCCTGGGTGTGCTCTAGGGCTTGGCGGCAGTCGCCCAACTGATCTTGGGTGTCCCGCAGGTCGTTGGCGGTGGCAAGTTGAGCCAGCTCGGCCCGATCAAGTGCGATGGCATGCCAGGCCAAGGCGGCGCTTTGCTCGCCCACGCCCCAGCGCTGGGCGTGCTGCTCCAGGATGCGCTGGTGCCATTTGGCCCAATGGTTGTCATGCTCGGGGTCGCCGAGGTGGGAGTCGCCCAGCCCCTGGCGATAAGTAGCCCCGATGCCGGGCACATGCACGAAGGTGCCGAGGCGGCTGAGCTGGCACCAGAAGTCCCAGTCTTCGAGCACGGGCAGGGCTGGGTCGAAGCATGCGCCCCCGGCCCGCACGGTTTGCAGCTGGAACAGCACGGCATGGATGGGCAGGTGGTTGATGCCTTGCAGCCTGCGTGGCTCCCAAGGGCTGTCGTAGTCGCGTATCCACTGCCCCCCAGGGCCTTCGACCCGCACACCGGAATAAGCCGCTACAGCCCGCCCTTGCGACTGCAACGCATCCACCAGGGTTTGCAGATGGGTGGGGGCCAGCAGGTCGTCGTCATCGAGAAACAAGGCGTAGCTCCCCACGCTGGCCTCCAGGCCGCGGTTGGCGGCTGCAGAGCGCCCCAGGCGCGGCAACTCTACGGCGCAATGCTCCCGGGTGGGCTCCCCTGCCGCAACGGGGTTGACCACGCGCAGCGCCATGCGCTGCGGCGGATAGGCCGGCACGGGATGGGTGGCACCGCTGGCGTTGACCACGACAACTTCGATGTGGGGATAGGTTTGTTCCGCCAGGCTAGCAATCGCCTGTGCCAGCGACGGCCTGTTCATGCTGCGAATGATGACGCTGACCAGCGGCACCTGCTCGGCATCTGAGGCCAATCCCACCGCTTGGCGCTGCAGGGGCCAGAATGCCATGTTGGCCAAGGCATCGGGTGCGTCCAGCGCCTGCGCCGGCAGATGCCAGAAGGCTTCGGCGGCCTGCACCTCGGAACCTGCGCCAAAAGCCCGCAGCGCAGCCAGCGACTGGGCATGGCTGCGGTAGGGATGGAGTGCCTCCTGCGACACAAACGCATCGAGTGCCCGCCATTTGAGGTCAGCGACGGAGGAGATGTCGACCACCGTGTTGGGCTGGGTCGGAGCCCCCACTTCATAGAACAGCAGATCGACCGGGGCGCCGGCACGGCGCGCGGCAGCCATGCCGGCCAGCGCCAGGGCCTGGTGGTCGGGATGCGGTTCGGTGAGGGCTGGCAACAACAGCCAATGGGGTTGAAACGCCTGCAGCGTGTTGACAATGCGCTCGATGAGTGGCTGCGCGTGGCGCAGCTGGCGATCGGACAGGTGCCAGCACTCGGGTTCAGGCAGCCCTAAAATGCACGCCGCGGCTTGCGATTCTGCCAGCCGCAGGTTGGTGGCCCCGCCCTCCGGGGCCACGCCCTCCTGACCCGCGGTGGCGATGATGGAACGCACCTGCAAACCCTGGCGCTGCGCCAGAACCAGTAAGCCGCCACAGCCCAACACCTCGTCGTCGGGGTGCGGGGCCAGACACAGCATACGATCCGAAGCGGCGAGCGCAAGCCTGCCGAAGTGGTAGTCGGGGATGTTGGCGAGTCGATCAAGCATGCTGGATTGTAAAAGTCATGTGACAGCAGGCCGGCGCGACCTGTATGGCTGATTCTGGCCTTTGTAAGGAATGTCTGTTGAAACGTCTTGTATATCTGGCCCCGGTACCGCTGAACAGCCCGTCGCAGCGGCCGCACCACTTTGTGCAGTGGGCGCATGAACGCCTGGGCTGCGAGGTCTGGTGGATAGAGCCCTACCCGGTGCGGTTGCCTCGCATCGGCGACCTGCGCCGGCTACACCCCCAGGCCCGCAGAAAAAGCCACGACCTGGGCCCAGTGTGGCGCGATGCACCCTGGCTGCATGTGCGGTCGGCCCGGAGCTTGCCGCTGGAACCCTTGCCCGGCGGAGCGCGGCTGCTAGGCTGGATGCAGCGCCCGCTGCGCGCGCAACTGCACGCCCTGCTGGAGCAGGAGGACACCTGGCTGGCCGTGGGCCGGCCCAGCGGGCTGGCGCGGGTGCTGTGCACGGGCCGCCAGGGTCAGCGCGTGCTTTACGATGTGATGGACGACATGCCCCAGTTCAGCCGGGGGTTGTCGCGCCGCTGGATGGGCCGCACGCACGACGCCCTGCTGGCCCAGGCCCAGGTGGTATGGGGGTCGTCCGCCCGCATCATCGAAACACTGGCGGAACGCACCCGCCAGCCGGCGGCCCTGGTGCGTAACGGAACCGTTCTTGTACCCGAGCTGGCACCCGGCGCCGATTCGGACCGCGATGGCGTAGGCAGCGCCGTGCATGCCCAGGCACCCCTGGTGCTGGGCTATGTGGGCACGATCGCGGCCTGGTTCGACTGGCAGGCGCTGCGGCAGTTGGCCCTGGCGCTGCCTCAGGCGCACATCCACTTATATGGACCGCTGGAGTGCACGCCCCCTGCGGTGCTGCCCGCGAATGTGCAGCTGCGGGGACCCGTACCGCATTCGCGGGTCTTCAGCCTGATGCGCAGCTGGCATGCGGGATTGATCCCATTCGTGCACAACACGCTCACGCAGTCGGTCGACCCGGTCAAATACTACGAATACCGCGCCTGCGGGCTACCGGTGCTAACGACGCTGTTCGGCGAGATGCCCCACCACGCCGCCGAAGACGATGGCGTGTGGCCGCTGGAGACGCTGCTGTCCGAGGGTCTGGAGGAACGCCTGCGCAACTGGCACCGGCAGCAGGCGTTGCTGCATGCACAATGCCTGCCGCTGGCGCCTGCAAGTCTGCAAACCGCAACCTGGGCGGATCGTTTCGAAGCAGGTGCGAGAGTCTGCGGCTGGGTGTAGAACAACGGGGGGCGACTGCAGCACCGCAGCACTACCATCGCTGACGTGTGTCAGCCTTGGCTACGGCGCAGAAGATGGCAGCGATACCCAGGCACCGGGCATCAGCCACGGCCCTTGATTGCTGCCCGCAGCCTTCAGCTCGATATGGGCGAACGGATCCACCCATTCGTAGACATAGCGTGCGTCCTTGCACAGCAGGTACACGCCCACGCGGTAACGCCCCTTGTTCAGGGGGAGATGGGGCAACTCGAAACGGATGCTGGCATGGCCCTGGTCGTTGTGCGCCCTAATCGCGCCTGCATCGCAGAAGGTGGAGCCAATGATCTTGCCGCTGTCAGACGAGATGACCACGGCCGCGCGCGGATTCGGCTCCGGCTCACTCACCTGCAGATGCATGTCCACTACAAGATGGCTTTGCATGCTGTGGCCACGCAGCTCCTTGCCCGAAATGCCGTCGAGCCAGACTTCGGCCTGGAGCAGCCGCACGAGTTCAGGGCGGGCGGCGCTGATGAGCCCCTCGGCAACCTCGGTGTGACTGTCCGTCCCCTCGGGGTCAGCAGGCGGCAAAGGAACCTGGTTGAGCGCATCAAGAAACTCCTGGTACTGCGGCACGACGGTGGCAGTGGGACCGAAAGCCTTGAGCTGGCCTCGGTCCAGCCAGAGCGTTTTGTCGCAGAACAGATCCACATGGAACAGCGCATGCGAGCACAGCAGCAGCGCCGTGCCTTTTTCGCGCAGTTGCATGACCCGGTCGAACGAGCGCTTGGCGAAAACACCGTCGCCAACGGACAGCGCCTCGTCCACGATGAGGACGTCGGGGTCCACGCTGGTAGCCACCGAGAAAGCCAGGCGCACCTGCATGCCGCTGGAATAGGTTTTGACGGGCATGTCGAGCGCGTCTCGCAAGCCGCTGAATTCGATGATGGAATCGATGCGGTCTGCCACCTGGGCACGATCCATGCCCATGGTGGCGGCATACAGGTAGATGTTCTCGCGCCCCGTGGCCTCGGGATTGAAGCCCGAGCCCAGCTCCAGCAGTGCCGCCACGCGCCCGTGCGAGACGACTTGACCTGCTGAAGGCGTGAGGGTTCCGGCTGCCAGTTGCAGCAGGGTGGACTTGCCGGCCCCGTTCAACCCGACGATGCCCAGCGACTGGCCCCGGTTGACTTGCAGCGACAAGGGCTTGAGTGCATGAAAGCTGCCCTGGGCTGCTCCCTGACGGCCACGCAGCTGGTTCCACAACTGGGCCATCGGCGTTCTCTGGGGGGGATAGGTTTTGCTGACTTCAGTGAACTGGAGAACGGTATCAGAGGACATCGGCAAACCCTGGCTTGGTGCGCTGGAAAAAGGCCCAGCCCATGACGGCGAAGGCGCAGGAAACCGCCAGGTGCAAGCCCCAGCCATCCCAAGGCGCCACCGTGCCGTTGAGCAACACGCTGCGGGCAGCCTCTGCGGCCCAAGCGAGGGGGTTGAGGTCGATCATCCAGCGCATGGACTCGGGCACCATCGAGGCGGGATAGAAGATCGGCGTGAGGAACAGCAAAAGGCTGCTGACAGAAGGCGCCAGGTGGACGATGTCGCGCAGATACACCGACAGCGCCCCGAGCAACCATCCCAGTCCCAGCACGTAGAGCAGCAGCGGCAGCAGGTACAGTGGAAGCAGCACCACGGCCCAATGCAGCCCTCCCCGCCACAACATGAAGGGCAAGGTGATCAGTAGGGCCAGCACTAGCTGCAGTCCTGCGGCGCCGACCTGTACCACGGGCAGCATTTCCACCGGAAAGCGCACCTTGGTGACAAGATAGGGATGCGACCATACGCTGGTCGGAGCGCGGTTGATCACATCGGCAACAAAGGTGTAAAGCGACAGTCCGATGAACACCTGCAACCCATATTCAGTGGCGGAGCCGTCGCCTACGGGCCAGCGCACTTGAAAAAATTTGTAGAACACCAACGTGAACAGCAAAATGTGCACCACGGGTTGCAAGATAAGCCAGCCCCCACCGACCGCAGAGGCCCGATAACGCATTCGCAACTCGCGCAAAAGCCATTGCAGGTAAACATATAACCACTGCTTCATTTAAACTTAATCCTTTTACTTTCTAGCGCAAGCCGCATGGCTCCAGCCATATGGCGGCGGTCTCCGATGAAGATGCTGTCTGTATTGGGCGCCGTTTGGCGCCGCTTGCCGTTGTCGATAGAGCACAAAAGAAATCTCAAGGCATGGATTGTGCGCCGCTGGCCTGCTCTTCAGCCTCGGGCTGCACTACCGGCAAGCAAGACAGTCGCCATGGACACCATGGCGAGCGATTCGCGAGCGCAGCCAAGGCGTGAGCCGCATCGGAATACGCCCGTTGGGCGCAGGGACTGGCTGGTTTTCAGCATCATAGGGTGGGATTTTCGCATTCAAAGGCCTCAGCATCTCGCGCGCGAACTGTCTCGAACAGGTGATACGACCTTTTACATCGAGCCACATTTCATTGCGGATGCGAAGGCGGGCTATCAAATCCGCCAGATTGAACCCGGCTTGCCGTTGTATGCAGTGACCCTGTACCTGGCTGGCGCGCCGCAGATCTATTTCAAGGCCGCAGATGCCGGGCAGCAGGCGCAGCTGCGCCAGTCGCTCGCCCTGCTGATGCAGGACTGGGGCATCGAGGCCAGCGCCGCCATGGTGGAGCATCCCTACTGGACGCCCGTGGTTTTGTCCATGCCTAACACGGTGCGCATCTATGACTGCATGGACCACCATGAGGGCTTTGGCGGCATGCCGCAGGATCTGATGGACCTGGAGCATGTGCTCATGCAACAAAGTGATGTCGTCACGGTCACGTCGCAATGGCTCCACGATTGGGCGCGCGACAAGGGCGTAGCCAGCAGCATCGTGCGCAACGGTTGTGACTACGCGCATTTTGCCAACCGCCCGGCACAGATCTATCAACCGTCGCAGAGCCAGCCTGTCATTGGCTATTTCGGAGCCATTGCAGAGTGGTTCGATGTGGTTTTAGTGGAGAAAATTGCCAAGGCTTTCCCAAACTGCGAGGTGCTGCTGGTGGGTGCCGACACAGTAGGTGCGGGCAAGACATTGGGGCAATTGCCCAACGTGCGCATGCTGGGTGAGCGGCCCTATCAGGAGCTGCCGTTTTACCTGCACAGCTTCGATGTCTGCCTGCTGCCCTTCCAGCGCATCCCCCTGACCCTGGCCACCAACCCGGTCAAGGTGTATGAGTATCTGTGCGCCGGCAAAGAGGTGGTCTGCAGCGACTTACCCGAAGTGGGCCAGTTCAGCGCCCTGGTGCACAAGGCGGCGGATCACGATGCGTTCATTGCCGCCATTCGGGCCAGCCTTGAACACCCAGGCGAGAGCGACGCGCAGACCGCCCGCATGAAGTTCGCGCAGGAGCAAACCTGGCAACATCGCGCCCAAGAGCTGCACGAGTGTATGCAGCGCATGCGTTTTCCCTCCATCAGCGTGGTGGTGCTGACCTACAACAATTGGGCCTATACCAAAGCATGCCTGGACAGCCTGCTACAGTGCACTGACTATCCGGGCCGTCTGGAGATCGTGGTGGCAGACAACGCTTCGAGCGACGAGACGGTGGAGCGACTCAAGGAGTGGGCCTCCCGGGAGCCGCGGATGAAACTGGTGCTCAACCAAGCCAACCTCGGTTTTTCTGCAGGCAACAATACGGGGCTGGCTGCGGCCAGTGGCGACTACCTGGTCATGCTGAACAATGACACGGTGGTCACCCGTGGCTGGCTGTTGACACTGCTGCGCCATTTCCAGGCCGATGCCCAGCTGGGCCTGCTCGGCCCCGCGACGAACCACATCGGCAATGAATCCAAAGTGCCGGTGGTCTATGACTCCATCGAGCACATGCCCGCCGCCGCCCGCCGGTATACGCTGCCCCACATGGGCCAGCTTTATCCCATGAAAACCCTGGCATTCTTTTGTGTGATGATGCCCCGTGCGGTATACGAGAAGGTCGGCCCCATGGATGAGAACTTCGGGCGCGGATTCTTCGAGGACGATGATTACAGCCGACGCATCGAGCAGCAGTGCCTGCATCTGGCATGCGCCGATGATGTGCTGGTGCACCACCGTTTATCCGCCAGTTTTGACAAGGTGAACAACGGCGAACGCCAGGCCTTGTTTGAAAGGAACAAGGCGTACTACGAATCGAAATGGGGGCCATGGACCCCTCACCGATATCGCGCGCAATAAGATGCAGATGCGCGACGGTGCAGGCGCCCCGCAACATGCCGGCCGTACTGACATCGGCCGCGCGTGCCTTGCCTGTCAGGCGAACAGGTACCGAGGATCGATGTCTCGCAAGACGGGTGCCACCTGGTCTTTAGCGGACAGCTGGGGGGGCACCCCGATCTCGGGCCAGGTGATGCCAATATCGGGATCGTTCCAGGCGATGGCACGCTCATGGCTGGGCGCGTAAGCCGCCGTGGTCTTGTAGAGAAAATCCACCCCATCCGTGAGTGTCAGAAAGCCATGCGCAAATCCGGCCGGCACCCAGAGCTGGCGATAATTTTCCTCCGTCAGCTCGGCGCCCACCCACTGCCCGAAGGTGGGGGAACTTTGGCGAATGTCGACCGCCACGTCGAATACGGCGCCCCGCGTCACCCGGACCAGCTTGCCTTGCGCAAAGGGCGGCAGCTGGTAGTGCAGGCCACGCAAAACTCCACGCCCGCTGCGGCTGTGGTTGTCCTGCACAAACTGCGTCTCCCCGATGGCCTGCGTCCAGGCTTGCGCGTTATAGCTCTCCATGAAAAATCCACGCTGATCCCCAAAAACCTGCGGCTCAATGATCAAGACACCAGAAATTTTTGTTTCAATAAACTTCACACCAACTCCTCTGAAAAATCTGGCCTGCAATGAACAATGCAATATCCACTGCAAGTGCCCCACCCCAAAATTCCAAGCTAATTAAATTCTGACATGAAAGTATTGACTGTATTTGGAACCAGGCCAGAGGCCATCAAGATGGCCCCCTTGGTCAAGGCGCTCGAGGCGCAACCGAGACTTGATGCCAGGGTGTGCGTCACGGGGCAGCACCGGCAAATGCTGGACCAGGTGTTGTCACTGTTTGACATCGCTCCGGACTATGACCTAGACATCATGCAGCCTCGGCAGACGCTCTCCAGCATCACCAGCCAGATTCTGTTGAAGCTGGAGCCGGTGTTGCAGGATTTCTCTCCGGATCTGGTGCTGGTTCACGGCGACACGTCCACAACGCTGGCGGCGGCCTTGGCCGCCTATTACCAAAAGATAGCAGTGGGCCATGTGGAGGCCGGCCTGCGCACGGGGAATATCTATTCCCCGTGGCCGGAGGAGGCCAACCGGCGTTTAACCGGCTCGCTCGCCGCTTGGCATTTTTCTCCGACACCCCAAACCCGGGACAACCTGCTCAAGGAAAATGTACCGGACGCCCATATTCTCGTTACCGGGAATACCGTTATTGATGCTCTTCTCTTGGTGCAAAGCAAGCTGCAAAACCAGCCGGAACTGCAAAAACAATTCCGGGATACGTTTAATTTCATCCGGGATGATGCCCGCATGGTGTTGATCACCGGCCATCGCCGCGAAAATTTTGGCGATGGTTTTGAAAGAATTTGCACGGCCATTCAAGATTTAGCGACGGAATTCCCTGAAACTGATTTTATCTACCCCGTCCACCTCAACCCCCATGTGCGGGAACCGGTCAACCGCCTGCTGAAGAATCTTCCGAACGTCCACCTCATCGAACCGCAGGAGTATTTGCCGTTCGTTTATTTGATGACACGTGCCTATCTGATTCTCACGGATTCGGGCGGTATCCAGGAAGAAGCTCCCTCGCTGGGCAAGCCGGTGCTGGTGATGCGTGAGTCCACCGAGCGACCCGAAGCCGTGGCGGCTGGCACTGTAAAGCTGGTGGGAACGGATGTCGCTGTGATCGTGCGCGAGGTGACGCGCCTCATGGACGATCAAAGTGCCTACGACGAGATGGCTTTCGCCCATAACCCGTATGGAGATGGCAAAGCCAGTGAGCGCATTGTGGAGTTCATCGCCAGGGGCTGATCCAGTCTGGCCTGCGATCGCAATAACCCAGTGCGTTGACGGGGCGATGCATCAACATTTTCTGCCGAACTAAACCATTGAGCCTGCCAACCGAAAGCTCTGGAACAGATCAATGCCCCACCTTGCCCTGCTCCAGCATTCGGAGCAGGTATTGCCCATAGCCGCTCTTGGCCAAAGGCTTGGCTAGCCGCTCGACCTGCTCAGCGGCGATAAAACCATTGCGCCAGGCAATTTCTTCCGGACAGGCAATCTTCAAGCCCTGGCGATGTTCCAGGGTGGCGATGAACTGCCCGGCATCCAGCAGGCTTTCGTGGGTGCCGGTGTCCAGCCAGGCGTAGCCACGCCCCATGGTTTGCACAGTGAGCTGGCCTTGCTCCAGGTAGGCCTGGTTGACGGTGGTGATCTCCAACTCGCCTCTCGTGCTGGGCTTGACGTTTTTGGCTATCTCCACAACCTGTACATCGTAAAAATACAGCCCCGTGACGGCAAAGTTGGATTTGGGCTGGAGCGGCTTTTCTTCGATGCTCAAAGCTTCGCCATCGGCATTGAAGTCCACCACACCGTAGCGCTCGGGATCCTGGACATGGTAGGCAAACACTGTGGCCCCCTGCTGTTTGTCATCGGCGTTAGAAAGCAGTGTTGCGAGATCGTGGCCATAAAAGATGTTGTCGCCCAGCACCAGCGCGCTGGGGTGGTTGCCGATGAAGTCTTCGCCAATGATGAATGCCTGCGCCAGGCCGTCGGGGCTGGGCTGCACGGCGTATTGCAGGTGGATGCCCCACTGGCTGCCGTCGCCCAGCAGCTGCTCGAAGCGCGGGGTGTCTTGCGGCGTGCTGATGATGAGGATGTCGCGAATGCCGGCCAGCATGAGGGTGCTGAGCGGGTAATAGATCATTGGTTTGTCGTACACCGGCAGCAGTTGCTTGCTGATGGCCAGCGTGGCCGGGTGCAGGCGGGTGCCGGAGCCGCCGGCAAGGATGATGCCTTTGCGGGTGGTGGCTGGGGTGGTTTGGAAAGTATTCATGGCGGGGACTGATGACCTTGATTCAGTGTTTTTTTTCGGTATGCGCCAAGCCCAATTCGGCGGCGATGGCGTGCAGCCTCTTGTCCCGCGTCCAGAGCAAATGCGCACCCAGCCGGGTGGCTGCCAGCAGGTGCATATCCACATAGCCTATGCCGCGCCCCATCAGCGCGTGCGCGTCCATAAAAAACAGCACTTCCTTGTCGGTGGCCACCTGGAGTTGGGGCAGCGCCTGCAGCAGGCCCAGCACCTCAGCGCGTGCTTGCAAGTTTCCACATGCCAACTCTCCCACCACAAATGGATGCATATCCACCTGCCCGACCTGAAGTGCTGCCGTCAGCTCAGCTTCACCATGGCGCAAATGGTCAATCCACACGGATGTGTCCACCAACATCACGCTTGAGGCTCTCGGCGGCGGGGAATGGGCTGCAATTGGGGTTCGGTCCCGCCGAGCCGGGCCAGACGGCGCGCGCTCTCGCGCTGCACCAGCGCCCGGAGTGCTTCGCGGATCAACTGGGTGCGTTCAGTCAAACCACTGATCTGCTGCGCCTGCGCGAGCAATTCATCGTCAAGAGTGAGTGTGGTACGCATGGGTTCCTCCTTTGGACACCAGACAATGCATCGGTTGTCGCATCAAATGATGGCCGATTTTATGCCAATGCCTCTTGCAGCATACGTGCCACGCCCTGCTGCCAGTGGGGCAGCGTGAGGCCGAAGGTGGCTTGCAGTTTTTGGGTATTCAGGCGCGAGTTGTGCGGGCGCCGGGCGGGTGTGGGGAAGGCGCTGGTGGGCACGGGTGCCACTTCAGTTGCTTTTAATTCAATAGCAGCTTGCGCTTTCTGCGCCTGGGCTAGAACGTATTTTGCGTACAAATGCCAGTTGGTCTCGCCGGCAGCCACGCAGTGGTACAGGCCAGCGTCTTGTGGGCATTGCTGCAGGTGGCGGATGGCGTGCGCGGTGACGTCGGCCAGCAGGTCGGCGCCGGTGGGTGCGCCCCACTGGTCGTCGATGACGGTCAGGCGCTCGCGCTCTTGTGCCAGGCGCAGCATGGTCTTGGCGAAGTTGCCGCCACGGGCGGCGTAGACCCAGCTGGTGCGCAGGATGAGGTGTTTCGCGCCCGATTGCGCGATGAGCTGTTCGCCCTCCCACTTGGTGCGGCCGTAGACGCTCAGGGGCGCGGGGGCATCGGTTTCCACCCAGGGGCGGGTGCCGCTGCCATCGAACACGTAGTCGGTGCTGTAGTGCACCAGCCAGGCGCCCAGGCGGGCGGCTTCTTGGGCCAGCACGCCCGGCGCGGTGGCGTTGAGGGTGCGGGCCAAGTCGGGTTCGCTCTCGGCCTTGTCCACCGCGGTGTGGGCGGCGGCATTGACGATGATGTCGGGGCGCAGCGCGCGCACGGTGTCGGCAAGGCCTGCGGGATTGCTGAAGTCGCCGCAGTGCTCGGTGCTGTCAAAGTCGAGTGCGGTGACTTGGCCCAGCACCGAGAGGCTGCGCTGCAGCTCCCAGCCGACCTGGCCACCTTTGCCAAAGAGGAGGATGTTCATGCGCTGGCGGGGGTGGAGGCAGGGGCTTGCGCGTATTGGGTCTGCACCCATTCGCGGTAGGCGCCGGTCTGCACGTTGGCCACCCAGTCGGCGTTGTCCAAGTACCACTGCACGGTTTTGCGGATGCCGGTTTCAAAGGTCTCGGCGGGCTTCCAGCCCAGTTCGCGTTCAATCTTGCGGGCGTCGATGGCATAGCGGCGGTCGTGGCCGGGGCGGTCTTTGACGTAGGTGATCTGGCTGCGGTAGCTTTGCCCGTCGGTGCGGGGGCGCAGTTCGTCGAGCAAAGCGCACACGGTGTTGACGATGTCGATGTTGGGTTTTTCGTTCCAGCCGCCCACGTTGTAGGTTTCACCCAGCTTGCCCGCTTCGAGCACGCGGCGGATGGCGCTGCAGTGGTCGCGCACGTAGAGCCAGTCGCGCACCTGCATGCCGTCGCCGTACACGGGCAGGTTTTTACCGGCCAGGGCGTTGACGATCATGAGGGGGATGAGTTTTTCTGGAAAGTGCAGCGGGCCGTAGTTGTTGCTGCAGTTGGTGGTGAGCACGGGCAGGCCGTAGGTGTGGTGCCAGGCGCGCACGAGGTGGTCGCTGGCGGCCTTGCTGGCCGAGTACGGGCTGTTGGGCTCGTAGGTGTTGTCTTCGGTAAAGGCGGGGTCGGTGGCCGAGAGGGTGCCGTAGACCTCGTCGGTGCTCACATGCAGGAACTTGAATGCTTCTTTTTTGATAGCTGGTAGCGCTTGCCAGTAGTGCCGCACGGCCTCCAAAAGCCTGAAGGTGCCCAGCACGTTGGTCTGAATGAAGTCTTCGGGGCCGTGGATGGAGCGGTCTACGTGCGATTCGGCCGCAAAGTTGATCACGGCGCGCGGCTGGTGCTGCGCCAGCAGGCGGTCCACCAGGGCGGTGTCGCCAATGTCGCCTTGCACGAAGATGTGGCGCGCATCGCCTTGCAGGCTGGCCAGGTTGTGCAGGTTGCCGGCGTAGGTGAGTTTGTCGAGGTTGAGCACCGGCTCGTCGCAGGTGGCAAGCCAGTCAAGAACAAAGTTGGCGCCAATGAAGCCGGCGCCGCCGGTGACAAGAATCATGATGTGAACCGAGGAAGCAGCCTGTCGGCAAAGTCGCGAATTATCCCACCCGCTCGCGGCACGCACGTAACCAAGCGCAGCGCTTGCCCGGCACGACCGGCGCCAGCCGCGTCCACTGCACTTTTAGGAGCACACCCCTACACCGGCAGCCCCACGCGGCGTAAAGTGCATTTTTGTGCCAGCGGCAAGGGGCCCTGGCAACCCACCCTTACCCATTCCGGAGTCCCCATGGCCAAAAAAATGCAAAAGACCAGCAACGACAAAAAGCAGAGCAATGCCCAACTGTCCAGCACCGTCAAGGATTCGGCGCAGCAAATCTGGCTGGCGGGCCTGGGGGCCTTCTCGAAGGCGCAGGAAGAAGGTGGCAAGGTGTTTGAAGCCCTGGTCAAGGAAGGCATGACCATTCAGCGCAAGACGCAGGCCGTGGCCGAAGAGAAGATTACTGAAGCCACCAACCGCATGACGCACATGGCCAGCGACATCGGCTCCAAGGCCCAGGGGCAGTGGGACAAGCTGGAGAACATTTTTGAAGAGCGTGTGGCCAAGGCCCTCGGCAAGCTGGGTGTGCCCTCGGCCCGCGACATCGAGGCGCTGCATGCACGCATCGAGGCGCTGACCAAGGCTGTGGGCAAATCCGCAAGCGCAAAGACCACGGCGAAGCCGGCAGCCAAGACCGCCGCCATAGCCAAACCTGCCGCACCGTTGGCAACCAAGGCCGCCCCGCGCAAGGCAGCCGCCAAGCCCGCAGCCAAGCCCGCCGTGAAAGCGGCTGCCGCCAAAAAGGCCGCTGCAAAGCCGCGCACGCCTGCGGCCCCCAAGGCCGTTACCGAGCCAGATACGCTCTCGGCGAACTGAGCACTACCGGCCCATGCCGGGTTCCGGCCTCTGGGGTCAAAGCGACTGACACGCCCGTGCGTGCAGTCGCTTTTTTCTTGCCTCTCAACGCTCCACCGCAGCGTGGCAACCGGGCCGATGCTCCCGCAAGCGGCACCAGCGCTGCGCCTCGATGCTGCATTGCAGCAAATGCAGCTCGGTTAGAGTAGCCACAAGAGAGCAAGAAACAACGACATCAAAGGGCATGCATCCATGGTGAAGAAAGCGCCGCGCCGCACTGCCGAACGCATCCTGGAAGCATCGCTGGACCTGTTCAACCGGTTTGGCGAACCCAACGTTTCCACCACGCTCATCTCGGCCGAGCTGCGCATCAGCCCCGGCAATCTTTACTACCACTACCCGGCCAAGGACGAGCTCATCAATGCGCTCTTTGACCGGTATGAACACGCGCTGAACGAATTGCTGGGTGCCGGCGACAGCGTGCGCAATGTGGAGGACGCCTGGTTTTTCATGCACACGCTGTTTGAAATCATCTGGCAATACCGCTTTTTGTACCGCGATCTCAATGACTTGCTGTCCAAGAACCGCCGGCTGGAAACGCATTTCCAGACCATCCTGAAAAGCAAGACCCGCGCGGTGCGGGCCATGCTCGACAGCATGGCCCGTGCAGGGGCCTTGCGCATCGAAGCGTGCGACCAGAAGGTCACCGCCACCAGCATGGTGGTGGTGCTGACCTATTGGCTCAGTTTCGAGTATGTGCAGGACCCACGCCATGCACTGGAGCCCGAGAGCGCCCAGGCCGCAATGCAGCGGGGAGCGCACCATGCGCTGACCCTGCTCATGCCGTATCTGGAAGACGGACAACGGGCGCATCTGCAGCACATCGTGGCCGCCTACGCGCCGGCAAATGGCTAAACGCCAAGCGCAACAACCCCTACCGAGGAGACACACCATGGCCCGATGGACCCCTTTCCCCCATGCTGGTGACTACCGGTTTGATGTGGCCAGCGTGAAGAATCTGTGGAGCCAGCTGCACTTCGGCGATGCCGAGCCCTGCCCCCACGATGCCGCCGTGCTGCAGGCCTGGGCCCTGTACCACAACGGCGAATTTGAGCAGGCGGCGGCAGCGGGCCTGGGCGCAGGCGGGCCGGGCATCACGGTGGCCAACAAGGCCACCGCGATTTACGCCAACTACCTTGAGCCCAAGGAAAGAACCCGCCTTGATCTGTTCATGCAGGCGGCCGAGCGCGCCCAAGCCCAGGCGGCCCAGGAGCCAGCCAACGCCAACGCCTGGTACTGGCATGCCTACGCGCTGGGCCGCTACAGCCAGGGCATCAGCGTGGGCAAGGCGCTGGCACAAGGGCTGGGCGGCAAGGTCAAGAATGCGCTGGAGACAGCCATTGCCCTGTCGCCCCGACATGCCGATGCCCGGATTGCACTGGGCACCTTCCATGCCGAGGTGATCGACAAGGTGGGCGCGCTGATTGGCGGCATGACCTATGGTGCCAAGAAAGACACAAGCCTGCAGTTGTTTCAGGAGGCGCTGCGGATCCACCCGGGCTCAGCCATTGGCATGATCGAATATGCCAACGCGCTGGTGATGCTGGAAGGCGAGCCAAAAATGCAGCAGGCTACGCAGCTATATGAGCAGGCTGCTGCCTGTGAGCCCCGGGACGCGCGAGAGCGCCTCGACGTGGAAATGGCGCGCGTCGAACTGGAAGCAGACTGAGCCAGCGCACTCCCTGAGCGCGGTAGGGATGGGTGGTGCTGGAAAGCTGGGTAGCGGGGTGGGGGCCGACGCCCCGGCTCAGCCGAAACGCCGTGCGGCGATCTCCAGCAGGCCGTCAAAAATCAGGTTGTCCACCAGCTCGAATGGGCGCGTCATGCTGGGCGCCATTTTCCAGCCGGCACCACCGGTCATGACGCACGCCGGCTCGGCGCCGCAGTGGGCAATGACATGCTGCACCATGCGCTCGACCGCCCCGGCAATGGCATAGGTGCCGCCGCTGGTCAAAGCATCGCTGGTGTTGGTGGGAAAAAGGCGCACCTCGCCCGTTGGCACATGCAGGCCGGCCGTGCCGGCCTCCAGGGCGCGCAGCATGATGCCGTGGCCGGGCAGGATCAGGCCGCCCAGAAAGCGCCCTTCTGTGTCGATGCATTCCACGGTGACCGCCGTGCCCACCATCACCACCACGATGGGGCGCGCGGGGCCCTTTGCCAGCACATGGTGGCGCGCACCGATCATGGCCACCCAGCGGTCCGAGCCCAGGCGTGAAGGGTAGTCGTACCCGTTGGTGACACCGGCCTCCTGCGCCGACGACACCACCCATTGCGCCGGCACATCCCACAGTTCCATCTGGTCTTGCACGCGGCGTTTAACGGCATCGCCCGCCACCACGCACCCCAGCATGCGGCTGGGCGCCGACAGTTGCGCCCACGAGCCTTCGGCCAGGCGGTCGATGTGATCCAGGAACTCGGCGCCGTGCGCCAGCAACGCAGCGCCCGGGCGGTGAGCGTCGTACAACGCCCATTTGAGACGCGTGTTGCCGACGTCGATGGCCAAAAATGTCATGCGGCGGATTATCCAGAGTTTTTATTCCCCCCATTTGCACTTTTCGCAGGCAAGGTTGGCACCCCAACCCAGCCACCCACACTGGGCGCGTGGCGACAAGCAGCAAGACCGGTACGACGGGTGCGCACGAGATCAGGCACTTGTCTGACATGGCGCGCAGCACCTGTTGGACTACAGTGACCATTCAATAATTTGCAACCACAGGAGAATTGACATGGGTCTATTCAGTTTCATCAAAGAAGCCGGCGAAAAACTTTTTGGCGGCAAGGACGCAGAGGCGGCAACGCTGAACAACCCCGCGGCCACCGAAGAACTCAACGCCAAGGCGGCCAAGGCCATCGAGACCTACATTGCATCGCAGAACCTGGGCGCCAGCAACGTGCAGGTGGCGTTTGACGGCGCGCAGGGCAAGGTCACCGTAAAAGGTACGGCACCCACGCAATCTGCCAAGGAAAAAATCACCTTGTGCTGCGGCAACGTGGCCAATGTCACCAGTGTGGACAACCTGATGGATGTGACCAACCCCGAGCCCGAAGCCCAGTACCACGACGTGGTGCGCGGCGATACGCTCTCGGCCATTGCCAAGAAGTTTTACGGCGATGCCAACAAGTACCCACAAATCTTCGAGGCCAACAAGCCCATGCTGACGCACCCCGACAAGATTTACCCCGGTCAGAAACTGCGCATTCCGCCCGTTTAAGGGCACTGGGGCGCTTCAGCCCCTCAAAAAAAGCGGGCCCCTCCAACCGGACGGGCCCGCTTTTTCATGGAGCAGCGCCGTTCAGCCTTGGCGCCAGGGCAGCCCCTGCCTGCGCCAGCCGCCCTTTTTGCCTCGCTGCGCATGGCTGTCGGGGTCGCCCTCAAAGCCTTCGAGGATGTTGTAGGCGGTGATGCCCAGCTCGGTGGCGCGGCGCGCGGCGGCCACCGAGCGCACGCCGCTGCGGCACAGCAGCACGGCGCGGCCGCCTTCGGGCACGGCGGCGCGCAACTGTGCGTCGAAATCGGCATTCATCACCATGCCGGGCCATTGCTTCCAGGCCACGGCAATGGCGCCGGGCACCTGCCCCACCCATTCGCGCTCGGCATCGCTGCGCACATCGATCAGCACGGCCTGCCCGTCCTGCACCCATTGCCACGCCAGGTGGGCCGACACATCACCCGCATAGCCCTCGGCTGCGCGGGGTGCCTGCAGGGTGGCGCCATCGGCATCGTGCCGCAGGCCCGAGTGCTGGTTGGCGGGCACCGCCTCGTCGATGCGGCGCGGGCGCGGCAGGTGCAGCGACTCCATCAGCGCCACAAACTCGGCCTGGCTGCGCCCGGCCACGCGGGCGTTGTTGACCTTTTCGGCGCCGATGGTGGAGTGGCTGCGCCCGTTGTAATCGTGGCCGGGCCAGACGGTGGTGCCCTCGGGCAAGGCAAACAGCACGCCGGTGATGCTGCGGTAAAGGTCGGCCGCGCTGCCCGACTGGAAATCGGTGCGGCCGCAGCCGTTGATGAGCAAGGCGTCACCCGTAAAGACATGGTCGCGCCACAGGTACGACATGCTGCCCGCCGTGTGGCCGGGGGTGTGCAGGGCGCGCAGGGTTTCGCCGCCAAAGGTCAGCGTCTCGCCGTCGAGCAATTGCACCGCCGCCGTGCCAATGCCGCAGCCCGCAGGCACTGCCGTGCGCGCACCGGTGTGTTCGGCCAGGCGGCCCGCGCTGGTGATGTGGTCGGCATGGGCGTGGGTCTCCAGGGCCCAGCGCAGCGTGAGGTGGTGCGACTGCAGCACCGCCAGATCGCGGTCGAGCTGCTCGTCCACCGGGTCGATGATCAACGCATCGCGCGTGGCGGCGTCGTGCAGGATGTAGGTGTAAGTGCTGGAAGCGGGGTCGAACAGTTGCAGGGGAATCATGGTGGGCATCCAGGCAATGAGATTCAGGCGGAATGGATCGTCATTTTGCCGCGCACTGCCCTGGACTTCCAACCCTGGCCGTGCGTTGCTGCGCGCTTATTCCCACAGCGGTGCCGGTTGTTCGCGCAGCGCGTGGCGCAGCACCGGGTAGTCGGGCACCACCGTGGCCACTGTGCCCCAAAAGCGCGGGCTGTGGTCCATCACGCGCAAGTGCGCCAGCTCGTGCGCCACCACGTAGTCGATGATGGCCGGGCGGTAGTGCAGCAGGCGCCAGTTCAGGCGGATGGAGCCGTCGGCCTTGGCACTGCCCCAGCGGGTCTGGGCGCTGGACAGGCGCAGGCTGGTCCAGCGCACATCAAGCAGTGGCGCGAAATAATCGAGCCGGGCGGTGAAATGGCGGCGCGCATCGCGCATCAGCCAGGCCTGCACGGCATCGCGGATCTGCGCCGGGCTGGCGCTGTGGGGCAGGCCGATGCGCAGGCTCGGCCCACCAGCGTCTTCACTGCCAGAGTGCAAGGCGCCGCCCTTGCCAGTAAAGCCGTGGGTGGGGTCCAGCACCACGGTCAGCGCCTCGCCCAGGTAGGGCAACTGCGCGCCATGGCCCCAGGCGATGCGACCGCCTTCGATGCGCTGCTGGCGTTCGCGCGACTCGTTCAGTTTGCGCAGGATCCAACCCGATTTCTCGCGCAGCGCCGCATCCACGGCCGAGAGCGTGACCCACGTGGGCGCCCGCACGGCCAGACCATCGGCCCCAACCGTGAAGCCAATGCTGCGCCGGCGCACGCGCTGCAGCGCATAGGCCACCACGGCATCGCCCAGCAGCACCTCGCGGTTGGCCTGGGGATGGCGGAATTCAGCGGGGGACAGCAGCGACGCCAAGGCGGGCGCCGGTGCAGCGGAGGGAGGCGCGGCGCTTGCTCCTGTTTCAGGAGCTTCTTGCGCTTTATCGATAAGGGCTACAGGCCGTTCTGGCTTGATTTTCTCTGTCGACAAGCCCGCCACCGAGGGCGAAGCACCGGCAGCGCGCTCCTGCGGCCCGGGCGGGTCGAACAGGTCGAGCGCCAGTTGCACCAGCCGCTGCATCATGGCGCGCTCAGGGTTTGGCGGGATATGCCTCGGGGTCGAGGCGGCGCATTTCGGCTTCAATCCAGTCTTCGACCTCCCGCATCAGCTCGTCGGGCTTGCGGCCCACGCTGGGGATGGGCTGGCCAATCGACACATCCACCACCCCGGGGCGCTTGATGAAGGCCTTGCGCGGCCACACCCGTGCCGAGGTGACGGCCACGGGCACCACGGGCACCCCGGCGTCAATGGCCAGCCGCGTGCCGCCACTCTTGTATTGGCCCACCTGGCCGCGCTCTATGCGCGTGCCCTCGGGGAACATGATGACCCAGGTGCCCCGGGCCAGCAGCGCCCGGCCCTGTTGCACCACCTTGACAAAAGCCCGCACGCCCTGGCCCCGGTCGATGTGGATCATGTCCAGGCTGCCAATCGACCAGCCAAAAAACGGCACGCGCAGCAGCTCTTTCTTGAACACATAGGCCAGCGGGCGCGGCATGATCGCCGGCATGAGGAAGGTTTCGTAGGTGGACTGGTGCTTGACGAGCAGCACCACGCCCTGCTTCTCTTGCGTGGGCAGGTGCTCCATGCCGGTGATGCGGGTGCGGATGCCCATGATGACGCCGGCCGAGTCCACACTGAGCTTGAGCCAGGCCCGCGCAATGCGGTAGCGCGTGCGGCTGCTGGCACCGAACAGCCGCACCAGCAGGATGGCCAGCGTGTAGGGCACCACGGTGATGCCCATCCAGAGCATGTGAAGGATGGAACGGATCAAGGCCATATTTATAGTGTTTTTTGGTTCTAGCGCTTACCAATCAAGCGCAAGTAGCTATTAAATATATAGCATCAAGAAAAGAGCGGCGGTGCATCCGCTGCGGGGCGGTGCGATGCGTCTGGCCCACCGGCAGCCTGGTGCGCAGCCGCTGGCTGGGGCACAGGCGTTGAAGACGCCGGGGGCAGCAAATGCTCGACAAATGCTGCCAGGCTGGCATGCGCCCGCGTGGTGGCGGGAAACTCGATGGGCAAGGGCTGCCCGGGTTGCAAATGGGCCGCGCTGCCCGTGCACACCAGGTGCACCTGCGCGCCCAGCGCCGCGCCCGCCTGCAGATGCTCGGCGCAACTGCCCACCACCCGCGCATCGAAAGGCTCCACGCCATAGCGGTCGCAGATCTGTTCCAGCAGGCCGGGCGCAGGCGTGCGGCAATGGCAGGCCTCGTCGGGCGCGTGCGGGCAATAGAACACGGCGTCGATGCGCCCCCCCACCGCCGCCACCTGCCGCAGCATCTTGGCGTGGATGGCGTTGAGCGACACCACGTCGAACAGGCCCCGCCCCAGCCCCGGCTGGTTGGTGGCAACCACCACACGCCAGCCGGCATGGTTGAGCCGGGCCACGGCCTCCAGCGCGCCAGGCTGGGCGCTCCACTCCTCGGGCGAGGTGATGAAGTCATCCCCCAGCGGGTTGAGGGTGCCGTCACGGTCGAGGATGGCGAGTTTCATGGGTACCCTTGCCAAGTTGAAGCAGCCAGCCTAGCAGACGGCTCAGGAAGCCAGGCGCGAGAGATCGGCCACGCGGTTCATTGCCTCGTGCAGGGTCTTGAGCAGGCCCTGGCGGTTCAGTCGCAGGTCGAGCTGCTCGGCGTTGACCATCACGTCGTCAAAGAACGCATCCACCGGTGCGCGCAGCACGGCCAGGGTTTGCAGGCTGGCGGTGTAGTCGCCCGCATCAAACTGGGCATTGGCCTCGGGCACGAAGCGCTGCAGGGCGGTATAGAGGTCTTTTTCGGCCTGTTCCTGCAGCAAGGCGGGGTTGACGTGGGCGTCCACCGGGCCTTCGAGCTCGGCCTTCTTGAGGATGTTGCCCACGCGCTTGTTGGCCGCAGCCAGGGCCGGGCTTTCGGGCAGTGCGGCAAAGGCGCGCACCGCCGCGAGGAACTGGGGCACCTGCGCCAGCCGCTGTGGGCGCAGGGCCAGCACGGCATCGACCTCTTGCGCGCTGTAGCCCTGCTCGCGCAGGCTGCCAGCGAGGCGGTCGTAGATGAAATCGGCCAGCGCGGCCGAAGCATCGGCGATCTTGTCGCCAAACGCGGGCACGGCACCGGCCAGCAGCGCGTTGAGATCGAGCGGCAGGTCTTTCTCAACCAGCATGCGAATCACGCCCAGCGCGTGGCGGCGCAGCGCGAACGGGTCGCGGTCGCCCGTGGGCAGGTTGCCAATGCCGAACATGCCGACCAGGGTTTCGAGCTTGTCGGCCAGCGCGACCACCACGCCCGAGGTGTTGCGGGGCAGGGTATCGCCGGCAAAACGCGGCTTGTAGTGGTCTTCGATGGCATCGGCGACCGTTTCGCCCAGGCCGTCGTTGAGCGCGTAGTAGCGGCCCATCGTGCCCTGCAGCTCGGGGAACTCGCCCACCATGTCGGTCACGAGGTCGGTCTTGGCCAGTTGCGCGGCCAGGTCGGCTTGCTGCACCAGTTGCGCATCGCCCAGCTGCGTGGCAATCGCCTTGGCAATGGCGCGCACGCGCTCCACGCGTTCACCCTGCGTGCCGAGCTTGTTGTGATAGACCACCTTGGACAGGCCCTCGACGCGCGAGGCGAGCGTCTTCTTGCGGTCCTGGTCGAAGAAGAACTTGGCGTCGGCCAGACGGGGGCGCACCACGCGCTCGTTGCCGCCGATCACAAAACTCGCATCGTCGGGGTTGATGTTGCTCACCACCAGGAACTTGTTGGTCAGCTTGCCTGCGGCGTCGAGCAGCGGGAAGTATTTCTGGTTGGCCTTCATCGTGAGGATGAGGCATTCCTGCGGCACATCGAGGAACTGTTCTTCAAACTGGCAGATAAGCACATTGGGGCGCTCGACCAGCGCGGTCACTTCATCGAGCAGCGCGTCGTCTTCAATGGGGCGCGCGCCGTTGCCTGCTTGGGCGGCGGCAGCGGCCAGCTGGCGCGCGATTTCGTCGCGGCGGGCGGCAAAGCTGGCAATCACGGCGCCGTCGCTCTGCAGCACTTCGGCGTATTGGTCGGCGTGCGGCACCACCACCGGGCTCACCAGGGCCTCAAAACGGTGGCCTTGCGTGGTGCAGCCGGCGCTCAAGCCCAGCGCCTTGACGGGCACCACGGTCGTGCCGTGCAGCGCGACCAGGCCGTGCGCGGGGCGCACAAAGTGAACGCTGCTCCAGCCGGGCAGCTCGCAGTCGGTCTCCAGCTGGTAGCTCATCACCTTGGGGATGGGCAGCTTGGCAATGGCCTCGTCCAGGGCCTTTTGCAGGCCGGTGTCCAGCGTGGCACCGGTGACCAGGCTGTCGTAGAACAGCGCCTCGGCCTTGCCGTCCTGCGCACGCTTGAGCGCGGCCACAGCGGCAGCGGGGGCAGACAGGTCAGCGCCCAGGGCTTGCAGTTTTTTCAGCAGGGCGGGCGTTGCCTGGCCCTCGGCATTCAAGCCCACGCTCACAGGCATGAGCTTTTGCTGAACCGCCTTGTCCTCGGCCTTGATCGCCACATGGCTCACATGGGCCGCCAGCCGGCGCGGCGAGGCGTAGGCGGTGACGGCAGTGTCGGCAGAGGTCAGGCCTTGCGCCCTGAGCTGGTCAGCCAGCACCGTGGCGAAGGCATCGCCCAGCTTCTGGAGCGCCTTGGGGGGCAACTCTTCCACAAACAGTTCGACGAGAAGATTTTGGGTGGTCATGGGATCGATCAGCTCAAAGACGGCGTAACCGCGCTGTAGTGCAGCACGGTGGGAAAGGGGTCATAGAAATGGTGCAGCAGCGCACGCCATTCCTGGTATTGCACAGAGCCACGGAAGCCCTCGGTGTGGTCCTGCAGCCTGGCCCAGCGCACCAGCAGCACGTACTGGTGGTCGTCCTCCAGACAATGCTGCAACTCATGCCCTTCGTACCCGGGCATGGAAGCAATGATGCGCTGCGCCTGGGCAAAAGCCTGCTCAAACGCGGCCGTCTGGCCGGGCTTGATCTGCAGGGTGGCAATCTCCAGAACCATCAGGCGGCCTTCTTGGCCGTGGGTGCCATTTGTGCCACCCATTCGCGGGGCGCCATGGGAAAGCCCAGGCGTTCACGGCTCTCGTAATAGCTCTGCGCCACGGCCCGGGCCAGGTTGCGGATGCGGCCGATGTAGGCGGCGCGCTCGGTCACGCTGATGGCGCCGCGGGCATCCAGCAGGTTGAAGCTGTGCGCGGCCTTGAGCACCTGCTCGTATGCAGGCAGCGCCAGTTGCTGCTCCATAAGGTGCTTGGCCTGCTTTTCGTGCGCATTGAAGGCGGTGAACAAAAAGTCGGCGTCGCTGTGCTCGAAGTTGTAGGTGGACTGCTCCACCTCGTTTTGCTTGTACACATCGCCGTAGGTCAGCTTGGAGCCGTCGGCGCCTTCGGTCCAGGTCAGGTTGTAGACGTTGTCCACGCCCTGCAGGTACATGGCCAGGCGCTCCAGGCCGTAGGTGATCTCACCCGTGGCGGGCTTGCAGTCGATGCCGCCCACCTGCTGAAAATAGGTGAACTGCGTGACTTCCATGCCGTTGAGCCAGACCTCCCACCCCAGGCCCCAGGCGCCGAGCGTGGGGTTTTCCCAGTCGTCCTCGACAAAGCGGATGTCGTTCTTTTTCAGATCGAACCCCAGCGCTTCGAGCGAGCCCAGGTACAGCTCCAGAATGTTGGCCGGTGCGGGCTTCAGGACCACCTGGAACTGGTAATAGTGCTGCAGGCGGTTCGGGTTCTCGCCATAGCGGCCGTCCTTGGGGCGGCGGCTGGGCTGCACGTAGGCGGCCTTCCAGGGCTCGGGGCCGATGGCGCGCAGAAAGGTGGCGGTGTGGCTGGTGCCAGCGCCCACTTCCATGTCGTAGGGCTGGAGCAGTGCGCAGCCCTGGGCGTCCCAGTACGACTGCAGCTTGAGAATGATTTGCTGGAAGGTCAACATGCGTTTGTCTGGCATGGCAGCAAGGCCATGCGCGGTTGGTGTGTGTGGGTGCGCCTGGTGCTGCGCAAGATCCCCTGATTTTACGAGCCGTGGCCGCAAACAGGGCTTATAAGCAAAAAGAGCCGCAAGCGCCCGTCCATCAAGCGCAAGCAGCTCTCACTTTAATAGCAACCAGTGCGCGCGACTCAAGGCTCCCAGCGGCGCAGCACCAGGCTGGCGTTGGTTCCGCCAAAGCCGAAGCTGTTGGACAGCGCGGTGCGAATGGGCGCGTCAACCGTCTTGCGCACCAGGGGCATGCCTTCTGCGGCGGGCTCGAGCGTTTCAATGTTGGCCGAGCCGGCAATGAAGCCCTGGCGCAGCATGAGCAGGCAATAGATGGCCTCTTGCACGCCCGTGGCGCCCAGCGAGTGGCCGGTGAGTGACTTGGTGGACGAGAACGGCGGAATGGTGTCGCCAAACACTTCGCGAATGGCGCGCAGCTCGGGCACGTCGCCCACGGGGGTGGAGGTGCCGTGGGTGTTGATGTAGTCGATGGGCTCGCTCACGGTGGAGATGGCCTGGCGCATGCAGGCAATGGCGCCGTCGCCCGAAGGGGCCACCATGTCGGCGCCATCGGACGTGGCACCAAAACCGACAACCTCGCCCAGAATGGTGGCGCCGCGCGCCAGGGCGTGATCAAGGCTTTCGAGCACCACGGCACCGCCGCCACCCGACAGCACGAAGCCGTCACGATTCGCGTCGTAGGCGCGCGAGGCTTTCTCGGGCGTGTCGTTGTAGGCGCTGGACATGGCGCCCATGGCGTCAAACAGCAGGCCCATGCCCCAGGTGACCTCTTCGCCGCCGCCGGCAAACATCACGTCCTGCATGCCCCAGGCGATCTGCTGGGCTGCGGCACCGATGCAGTGCGCCGAGGTGCTGCAGGCCGAGGTGATGGAGTAGTTGATGCCCTTGATGCCGAAGTTGGTCGAGAGACACGCAGACACGGTGGAGCTCATGCAGCGCGTGACCTGGTATGGCCCCACGCGGCGGATGCCCTTGCTGCGCAGAATGTCTGCCGCCTCGATCTGGTTGGCGGGCGAGCCGCCGCCCGAACCCATGATGAGGCCGGTGCGGGGGTGCGACACCTGCTCGGGCGTGAGGCCCGACTCGGCAATGGCGTTGGCCAACGAAATGTGCGCATAGGCCGCCGCATCGCCCATGAAGCGCAGCTGCTTGCGGTCGATCAGCGCTTCCAGATCGATCTGGGGCACACCTGCCACGCGGCTGCGCATGCCCAGCTCGGCAAACTGCGGCATGGCACGGATGCCCGAGCGGCTTTCGCGCAGCGAGGCCTCCACCGTAGCCATGTCGTTGCCAATGCACGAGACGATGCCCGAGCCCGTGATCACCACGCGTTTCATGCGGCCTCTCCTTGCGGTGCTCCGTCTTTTGCCGCGTCTTCCTCGCGCTTGAACAAGCCCACGCGCAGGTCGTTGGCCACGTAAATCTCTTTGCCATCGGCCAGCAGGCGGGCATCGCCAATGGCCATGACCAGCTTGCGCTTGATGACGCGCTTGATGTCGATTTCGTAGGTCACCAGCTTGACGTCAGGCCCTACTTCGCCGGTGAACTTGACTTCGCCCGCACCCAGCGCACGGCCACGGCCAGGCAGCTGCAGCCAGGTCAGGTAAAAACCGATGAGCTGCCACATGGCATCCAGCCCCAGGCAGCCGGGCATGACCGGGTCGCCCTGGAAATGGCAGGCAAAAAACCACAGGTCAGGGCGCACATCGAGCTCGGCCCGGATTTTCCCCAGCCCATGGGCGCCGCCATCGCTGTCGATGTGGGTGATGCGGTCAAACATCAGCATGGGTGGCAGCGGCAGACGCCCGCTGTCAGCGCCGAACAGCCGGCCCTCGCCCGAGGCAATCAGTTGTTCATAGGAAAAGGAATCTGCCATTTTCAGTCGTGCTCCAGAACAGCGGCCGTGCCGCTTCAAAAATTCACCATTTGCAACCCCCTGCTACCGGTTGCAGGGCTCCATTATCAAGGCACATCCAGGCCGACCGACCGCACAGCCGCCGATTGGCCTGCCGACCGACCACCACTCCCCCGCACGGCATGACCTGGATCAATGCCTGCCATGCCGTGCGGCCGCGTGCCGTGGTGTTGGGTTTAGCGCCGCCAGCGCCGCGCGAACGCCGCACCGGCAACCACGCACACGCCCACCACCCACAAGGGCGCCAGGCCCCAGCGCGCCACCCACCAGGCATACGGCGTGATGCCCCAGCCCTGCTGTGCGCTGAGCCCGCGCCCGTGCACCTCGCCGGTCAGCACGCCACGGGTGTGGCGTGCCAGCGCATGGGTGACCACGCCCCGATGGTCGATGATGGCGGTGGCCCCGGTGTTGGTTGCGCGCACCATGGGGCGCTCGAACTCCAGCGCACGCATGCGGCTGATCTGCAGATGCTGGTCGATGGCGACGGTGTCGCCAAACCAGCCAATGTTGCTGAAATTGACAAACAGCGTGGGGGCGGTGGCCGGGTCCGCAAACCGTGCGCCCAGCTCTTCGCCAAACAAGTCCTCGTAGCAGATGTTGGGGGCAATGCGCTGCCCCGCCCAGGCCAACGAGGGCTGCCCAACGGCACCGCGATTGAAGTCGCCCAGGGGAATGTTCATCATGGCCGTGAACCACTTGAAGAACGGCGGGATGAACTCGCCGAACGGCACCAGATGGTGCTTGTCATACTGGTACGGCACCTGCTGGGCGGGCTTCAGGCCCAGCACCGAATTGGTGTAGCCGCGCGCCTCGTCGCCCAGCGGAATGCCGATCAGCGCTGCCTGCTGGCCCTGGCCGAAATGCGCCGCCAGCCCCTCCAGATACCCCGGCATGAGTTGCTGCGGCAGCAGCGGGATGGCGGTTTCAGGCGCCACGACGAGGGTTGCCTTGGCCGCGAGCAGTGCATCGGCATACCACCGCAGCGCCAGCGGCACGCCGCTGCCGGGCTGGAACTTTTCGTCCTGCGGAATATTGCCCTGCAGCAGTGCCAGGCTGATGGGGGCAGGCTGCGCCGCCGCCGGTGTGTGGCACCACTCGATGGCGCATTGGCGCTGCAGCCCCGCGCCCACCAGCACCAGCGCGCCCCCCGACACGAGTGCCCAGGCGCGCAGGCTGCGCCAATCGCTGGTGCGCGCCTGCGCCAGCAGCATGGCCAGCACCGCGGCCACGAACCCGACGCCATACACCCCCACGGTGCGCGCCAGCGCACTCAAGGGCCCTTGCACATGTGCATAGCCGCCAGCGCCCCAGGGAAAGCCCGTCCACAGCGTGCCGCGGGCCAGCTCGGCCAGCAACCAGACCGCTCCGAAAAGCATAGCTACCAGCGCACGGTGGGCGGGCGCAAAACGCGAAAAAAGCGCCAAAGCGGCAGCGTAATAGCCGCCCAGAAAGCCCGCCAACCCCAGCACGGCAACCACCGCGAGCGGCGCCGCCAGGCCGCCATAGGTGTGCATGGAGATGAAAAGCCACCAGAAGGTGGCCGCCAGCCAGGCGGTGGCGAACACCCAGCCCAGGCCGGCAGCCTGGCGCCAGGTCGTTGGGCCGCGCACCAGCCAGGCCAGCACCGCCAGCGACAGGATTTGCAGCCACCACTGCGGCGCGCCATTCCCGGGCCAGGCCAGCGACAACGCCTGCGCCACACCCGCCGCAGCGGCCAGGCAGGCGCGCACGGCGAACGCAGCCCCAGGCAGGCGTGGCAGCCGGGCCATCAGTCGGCGGCGCTGTTTTCGTCGACGCGCGACACCTTGAACCAGCGCACTGCGCCGCCCTTGGTGTGCAGCACCACAAAGTGCAGTCCGCACAGCTGCAGGTGCTCGCCGCGCTTGGGCACATGGCCCATTTCATGGGCGATCAGACCGCCGATGGTGTCGAAGGTTTCGTCGGGATCGCTGCCTTGCACGGTCACACCAAAGGCCTCGGCCACACGCTCGATGGGGGTGTCGCCGCTCACGCGGTAGGTGCGGTCTGCCAGACCAAAGATGTCGCCTTCGTCCTCGGGGATGTCGAACTCGTCCTCGATCTCGCCCACGATCTGTTCCAGCACATCCTCGATGGTGATGAGACCTGCCACACGGCCGAATTCGTCGATCACGATGGCCAGGTGGTTGCGGTTGCCGCGAAACTCGCGCAGCAGGTCGTTGAGCCCCTTGGTTTCCGGCACAAAGGCGGCCGGGCGCAGCAAGGCGCGGATGTTCAGCTCGGGTGCCCGCTGCAGCTTGAGCAGGTCTTTGGCCATGAGGATGCCGATGATGTTTTCGCGCTCCCCCTGGTACACCGGAAAGCGCGAATGCGCGGTGTTGATCACCAGCCGCAGCAGCTCGTCGAAGGGCGCCTCGATGTTGACGAGGTCCATGCGTGGTGCGGCCACCATCACATCGCCGGCCGTCATGTCGGCCATGCGGATGACGCGCTCAAGCATCACGCGGGAGTCGGCGCCAATGATTTCGTTGTCCTCGGCCTCGGCCAGGGTTTCAATGAGCTCTTCAGTGGAGTCCGGTCCGGGATGAATGAACTCGGCCACTTTTTGCAGAAAAGTGCGCTTGTCTTCCTTGTCGGGCAAGCGCTGGGGGTGCGGGTCGGACACTGTCTTGGAGTGCAGGACGTGCGGTAGTGAAACAGGCCGCTAGGATACCGGATTGTTGTGACACCGCCCCTGCCGCGGGCCGACGAGTGGCTATTCGGCCGATTGGTGGCGGGCTTTGCGCACGCCTTGGCGTACTTCCTGCACACCCGCCAGAAAGTCCCAGAACTGCTTTGCCTGGCGCTTGAGGCGGTAGTCCAGCTCGGCGTATTGCTGCTCGACAATCTCGGCCATGCGCGTGTCCAGGCTGGGCGGGGCAATCTGCAGATAGGCCTCGGATTCAGATCCGTCGCGCTGCACCGTGGCACCCGCGTTGCGCGCAATCTTGAGCATGGCGGTGTTTTCCGTCAGTGCATGGATGAACACCATGTTCACCCCTTCATTGCGGGCGTGCATGACGGCCCGTTCAAACAGCCGCGCACCAAATCCCCGGCCACGCGCCTTCTTGAGCACCGACACGCCAAACTCGGCACATTGCTTGTGATCGGCGTTCTCGGCAAACGCCAGATGGGCCATGGCGATGAGCTCCAGACGGCGGTTGTAGATGCCGAAGATTTCGTCGCGATCAAAATCGAGCTGCTCGGTGTAGCGGCGAATCTGCTCGTCGGTGGCGGCGTAGCCAAAGCGCAGGTAGCGGTCTGGCGGCTCCAGCTGCAACAGATGCTGCGTGATGCGCTCGCGGTAAGACGGGCCCAGCGCTCGGATGGGCACCATCACGGGAGTGGGCGCGTGGGCCTCACCCGACGAACGGCCAGAGAGGGGCGTCAGCATGTCCTTGCCAGCGTCCCACGAAGCCTTGAGCCAGTCTTTGGTTGCGATCATGGAGTCCACTTTACGGGTTTTCCCTCGTCAATTCCACATTTTTTGCTGCACTGCAACAAAAATAGTGGCGCCTACCAAAACCCAACAAAATGCGCTAAGACCCATACGGATAAAGCGCTTACAGCTACTAACATCATAGCAACTGTTACACAACCACCCCGTTGCGGCGTCCTGCCAGCGTCACACGGGCACGGCGGTGGTGGCTTTTACCCGGTCGAGCACGAAGCTCGTTTTGCAATCCTGCACGCTGGGGTGTTTGAGCAGCGTATCCATGATGAAGCGGCTGTAGTGCGCCATGTCGGCCACCACCACGCGCAGCAGGTAATCCATCTCACCCGTGAGTGCGGCGCACTCCACCACTTCGGGCCAGGTCTGCACGCTGGCGCGAAACAGGTCCATGGGATTGCGCTTGTGGCTTTCGGTGTGTTTTTCGAGCCGCACATTGAGGTAGGCCGTCAGCCCCAGCCCCACGGCCTCGGGCCGGACCAGTGCCACATAGCGGGCGATCACGCCACTGTCTTCCAGGCGCTTGACGCGGCGCAGCACGGCGCTGGGAGACAGGCCCACCTGCTCGCCAATCACATCGTAGGTTTCGCGTCCGTTGTCCTGCAGGCGGCGCAGGATGGCCTTGTCCAGCTTGTCGAGGGCATTGGCGTCGTTCATTGCGCAGGATTCTACGAACAGGGCCGGCGTCAGGCGCCCCCGATTTCGGGGCACCGGGTATGTCCCGATAGTGACAACGCACAGGCCGCTGAACAATGAACTTCGCGAAAAAGTACGGCCGTTCTTTTTCGCGAAACCAAAAATCAAATACCAGGAGACAAACACATGACCGGTTTTACCAGGCGCCTCTTGCGCCACCTTTCGTTCGCTGTCACGGCCTGCGCGCTCATGCTCGGGGCCAGCGCCCATGCGCAAAATGGCTACACCCAGACACGCTACCCCATCGTGCTGGTGCATGGGCTTTTTGGCTTTGATTCGGCGCTGGGCGTGGATTATTTTTATGGCATTCCGGACGCCCTGCGACAAGGCGGGGCGCGGGTCTTTGTGGCGCAGGTATCTGCCGCCAACAGCACCGAGGTGCGCGGTGAGCAATTGCTGGCACAGGTGAAGACCATTCTGGCCGTCACCGGCGCGTCCAAGGTGAACCTGGTGGGGCATTCGCACGGCGGGCCCACCACGCGCTACGTGGCCGGTGTGGCGCCGGGTCTGGTGGCATCGGTCACCTCGATTGGCGGCGTCAACCGGGGCTCCCGCGTGGCCGATATCCTGCGCGGCGTGGCGCCCGCCGGATCGGTCTCGGAAACCGTGGCCAACGGCGCCGCCTCGGCGTTGGTGGGGTTGATCAACCTGGTGTCGGGCGGCAGCGGCCTGCCACAAATGCCCACGTCAGCGCTCGATTCGCTCACCACCGCCGGGCTGGCAGACTTCAACCGCCGGTTTCCACAGGCTGTCCCCACGGGCTGCGGCAGCGGTGCCGAGCTGGTGAATGGCGTGCGCTATTACTCGTGGACCGGCACCCAGCAACTCACCAACGTGCTGGACGTGACCGACGGCCCACTCGCCGTCATGGGGCTGGTGTTTGGCGAAGCCAATGACGGGCTGGTGTCGGCCTGCTCCTCGCGCCTGGGCAAGCATCTGGGCGACTACCGCCAGAACCACCTGGACGAAGTGAACCAGCTGGTGGGCCTGCGCGACTGGTTCTCTGCAGATCCGGTCACGCTGTACCGCCAGCACGCCAACCGCCTCAAACAGGTCGGCCTGTAACGCCATGCCCCGCCACCGCACCCTGCCTGTGGCGGCCGCCGCCGCCACGGTAGCCGCCGGCGCGCTGCTGTGGCTGGCCTGGCCGGCGGACCCTGCGCCACTGCGCACGCAGCTGCAACCCGGGGGCGCGGCGGTGGCCGGCCACAACCCCGGCGCCCTGCGCGCTGCAACGCCGACAGAGCACCGCCTCGCAGCGCAGGCTGCGGGCGCCGGCGTGGATGGCCGCGATTCTTTTCTGACCCGCGAACTGCGCAACACCCTCGAAGCCCTGCTGCTGGAGGCTGGCGACGCCGCCGACCCCGCCACACTGAAGCAGCGCCTTGCCGCACTGGTGGGGCGGCACTTTGCCCCCGACCTCGCCACCCGCGCGCTGGCGATGGCCGAGCGCTACGTGGATTACCGCGTGGCCCTGGGGCAACTGCGCGCCCCCACCGACCTCGCCGACCCGCGGGCCCTGCGCAGCGCACTGGCAGAGCGCGAGCAATTGCGTCGCCAGCATTTTCAGGACGAGGAATACGAAGCGCTTTTTGCGCACGAGGCCGAGCTTGACCAGTACACCCTCGCGCGTCTTGAGATCGCCCACAACCCCACGCTGACCGCACAACAAAAAGAACTGGCCCTGCGCGAGGCGCAAGCCGCGCTGTCCCCTGAGCGCCAGGCCGAGCGCGCCAGCGCCACCCTTCATATGACCGTGGCCCAACAGACCCAGCAATTCAATGCCCAGGGCACGGACGAGCGCACGCGCCACGCCGCCCGCAGCGCCCAATATGGTGAAGAGGCCGCACGCGCCCTGGCCCAGCTCGACCGGGACGAGACCGACTGGCAAAACCGGCTCGACCAGTACAGCCAGGCCCAGGCGCAAACCACCGACAGCGCCGCCTTGCAGCAGTTGCGCCAGCAACTCTTCACGCCGCAAGAGCAGCAGCGCCTGGCCGCCGCACAGGCCGTGCGCAAGCTGCAGCCGGCGCCCGCCCCGCGCTAAGCCCTGCCCCAAAGAAGGCGACAAGACACCGCAGAGGGCCGCGAACCGGCTAGCACCATCCCTTCATCGCGCATTGATCTGACGCAGCATTCCTGCAAACAACCGTTCATTGCATCTCCAAATCGCCGGAAACATGAGACAGCACGCGCCTACAGTGCACGGCATTCCTATTTTTTTGGCCGGAGACAACATGAACGCAACATTGCCGCAGCAAGCCACGCAAGACACCGCCGCCTGGGAGAACCCCATGGGCACGGACGGGTTCGAATTCATCGAATTCGCCGCGCCCGACCCGCAGGCCATGGGCAAGGTGTTCGAGGGCATGGGCTTCAGGCCGGTGGCGCGCCACCGCCACAAGAACGTGCTGCTGTACCGCCAGGGCGAGATCAACTTCATCATCAACGCCGAGCCCGACAGCTTTGCCCAGCGCTTTGCCCGCCTGCACGGCCCCAGCGTCTGCGCCATTGCCTTTCGCGTGCACGACACCAAAGCCGCCTACGAGCGCGCGCTGGGTCTGGGCGCCTGGGGCTACGCGGGCGTGGCGGGGCCGGGCGAGCTGAACATTCCGGCCATCAAGGGCGTGGGCGACAGCCTGATTTATCTGGTGGACCGCTGGCGCGGCAAAAACGGCGCCCAGCCGGGCGACATCGGCAACATCGGCTTCTTTGACGTGGACTTCGAACCCCTGCCCGGCGTGAGCGCCGACGAGGCCCTTAACCCCGTGGGCCATGGCCTGACCTACATCGACCACCTCACGCACAACGTGCACCGGGGCCGGATGAACGAATGGGCCGACTTTTACGAGCGCGTGTTCAACTTTCGCGAGATCAAATACTTCGATATTGAAGGCCAGGTCACAGGCGTCAAGAGCAAGGCCATGACCAGCCCCTGCGGCAAGATCCGCATCCCGATCAATGAAGAGGGCAAGGAAAAGTCCGGCCAGATCCAGGAGTACCTGGACATGTACAAGGGCGAGGGCATCCAGCACATCGCCATGGGCTCGGACCACCTCTACGACACCGTGGACGCGCTGCGCGCCAGCGGCGTGCGCCTGCTCGACACGCCCGACACCTACTACGAGCTGGTGGAAAAACGCATCCCCGGCCACGGCGAGCCGCTGCAGGCCCTGAAAGACCGCAAGATCCTGATCGACGGCGTGGCCGGCAAGCTGCTGCTGCAGATCTTCAGCGAGAACCAGCTGGGGCCCATCTTCTTCGAGTTCATCCAGCGCAAGGGCGACGACGGCTTTGGCAACGGCAACTTCAAGGCGCTGTTTGAAAGCATCGAGCTCGACCAGATCCGGCGCGGCGTGCTCGAAGGCAAGAAGGCCTGAGCGGAATACGGCCATGGCCATCGAACCCGTCGTCTACGGCGCCAGCGAGCGGGCGCCGCGCGGCGACTACTCGCGCGCAGCCGCCAACTACACCTGCCCGCAAAACCATGCGGCCTACACCGCCGCCGACCACGACACCTACCGGCGCCTGTACGAGCGCCAGAGCGCCCTGCTGCCGGGCCTGGCCAGCGAGGCCTTCATCGCCGCCCTGCCCTCGCTGGGCATCAAGGACCACATTCCACGCTTCGAGGAAATCAACGAGCGCCTGTACCGCGCCACGCGCTGGGAGATCGTGGCCGTGCCGGGGCTGATTCCCGAGGTGCCGTTCTTCACGCTGCTGGCCAACCGCCAGTTCCCTGTCACGGACTGGATCCGTACACCACAAGAGTTTGACTACATCGTCGAACCCGACATCTTTCACGACCTGTTCGGCCATGTGCCGCTGCTGTTCAACCCGGTGTTTGCCGACTATGTGCAGCGCTACGGCCAGGGCGGGCTCAAGGCCCAGCAGCTCGGCGCGTGCGAGATGCTGAGCCGCCTGTACTGGTACACCATCGAGTTCGGGCTGATCCGGGAGGCCGGTGGACTGCGTGCGTATGGCGCAGGCATCCTGAGTTCATCAGGGGAGTTGCCGTATGCCGTGCAAAGCCCCGAACCCCAACGCCTGCCCCTGCAGCTGGAGCGCACCATGCGCACGCGCTACAAGATCGACACCTACCAGCAGACATATTTCGTGATCGACAGTTTTGAGCAGCTGTTTGACATGACGGCGGCGGACTTTGCGCCGATGTATGAGCGGCTGCGGGGGATGCCGGAGTTTGCGGCGGATGAGCGGGGCGTTGTGGTTTGATTTTTGAATGGAATTGGCCGCTGGCGCTTATTTATCAAGCGCTAGCAGCTATTGTTTTTATAGCTTGGTGGGTGCGCTGGGTGAGGGCGGAGGCCGGGTCTCGCCCCGGCGGGCGAGGTACTTTTCTTTGCTTCGCCAAAGAAACGTACCCAAAAGAAAGGCGACCCTACACGCTGCGTCCCTTCGCTTCGCTGCGGGCAACCTGCGGTGCTCGCGTCCAGCGGGGTCTCGCTCGAACTCGCTTCGCTCAAACAATCGCGAGCCCTGATCCGCTGGCCGCTGCGCTCCTCGGCGCATCCTGAAGGGAACCCGAAGCCGGACACCCCTTCGGGCCATCGCTTCGCTCGGCCCAGTTTGCGCAGCGCGTGGCGCTTGCGCCCGCGCGGTGTGGGCCGAGCGCAGCGATGGCCCGTGCGGCTGTTTGGCGGTTTACCCCCTTCTGGCTGCGCCTGCGGCGGGGCGCTTGCGGGGTGAGCATGGGCGCCTTCGCGCGCATGCCTCGTCAACTGACTCGCCGTGGTTGTCCGAACGGAGCGCCGCAGGCGCGCAGTGAGTTACGCGGCGCACCCCGCAAACGCCCCGACGCAGGTTTGCCCCGTAGCAACGCGAAGGGGTCGCAGACTGCAGGGTCGCCTTTCTTTTGCTTACTTTTCTTTGGCGAAGCAAAGAAAAGTGAGTCGCCCGCCGGGGCGAGACCCGGCCTCCGCCCTCAAAAAACACACAACATTCACTACAAAAACAATAGCTACTACCGCTTGATACATAAGCGCCAGCACCCAAAAACGCCCAAACCGAACATCACCCCCGCGCAATCTCCTCAAGACAAGCCCGCATTACCGCTGGATCAAAAGCCATCTGCATATGCGCAACCCCCTCCACCAACCGGTTGTCCGCGCCCGCCAACATCGCCGTGCCCGCCGGAAAAACGATGTTGTCGCAGTTCGAATACCAGCAGGTAAACCGGGCCGCACGGGCCGCAGGCTCTTCCTGCTGCAATTGCCGCACCCACTCGCCCCCCAGCGCCATTTGCTGGCCATTCACCGAGCGGCTGAAACGCCCGGCCCAGGTGCCGCCATGCGGCGTTCCCAGCGTGATGACCCGGTGCACGCGCGCCGCAGCGCTGTCCGCAGGCAACGAGCGCAGCCAGGCGCGGACCACCAGCCCGCCCATGCTGTGGCCCACCACCACCGGGGCCATGCCGGTGGCCTCTTGCACCCGCTGCACGGCAGCGTCGATGGTGGCGGTGTAGTCGTCTATCGAGCCAAAGGCGGGTTCCAGCGTGACCGCTACATGGGCGTGGCCGCGCTCGCGCAGCGCGGCCATCCACGGCAGCCAGAAGCCGCGGTTGCACAGAAAGCCGTGCACAAGCACCACGCCCCGGCGCGTGGCCTGCTGGCCAGGCGACAGGGGTGACAGGGGTGACAGGGGCGGCAGCCAGTCGGGCTCGGCGTTGTGGCGAAAAGGCTGGCGCCAGCCAAACACCACCAGCGCCAGCCGCGCCTCGGCCCACCAGGCCACCACCAGTTGCCGCCATGACGGCCGTGGCGCGTGGTCGGACCGGTTCACGCGCCGCATGATCACAAACTGCAGCCCCAGCACCAGCCCGAACAACGCCAGTGCGCCACCCACGCCCGCCAGCGCCACCAGCGGCGAGCGGGGCCACTGCCATGCCAGCCAGGCGATGGTGGCCAGTGCATTGAAAAGGACCACAACTTGCTGCCAGCGTGCGTTCATGGAATCGGGTTTGTCGTTGTAAAGCAGCGCGCATTGTGCGGCCTGGCCCTTCAGCACTGCTTGGATGCGGCGACGCGAAACCCTGCAGACGCTCTGGCTGTTGGACGCCAACCCTGTCGCCTGCGAGACCGAACCGGCCCGCACCCTAGGACAAGCCCGGTAGTCGAATTCGCGCCCCTGCTCCCACAATCTGTGCCCACACCTATTCCCCCCTTTCGGAGCACCCGAGGACACCGCATGGAAAAGATCTGGCTCAAAAGCTACCCCCCGGGGGTTCCCCACGATGTGCAGCCCGAGCAATACCGCTCGGTGGCGCACCTTCTGGAAGAATCCTTTCGCAAGCACGCATCGAGCCCGTTTTCGGTCTGCATGGACCAGTGGATGTCCTATGGCGAACTGGAGCGCCTGTCGGCAGCCCTGGGCGCCTACCTGCAGGGCCTGGGGCTTGAGCCCGGTGCGCGCGTGGCCATCATGCTGCCCAACGTGCCGCAATTTGGCGTGACCATGGCGGCCGTGCTGCGCGCCGGCTACACCTGCGTCAACGTGAACCCGCTCTACACCGCGCGCGAGCTGGAGCACCAGCTCAAGGATTCGGGCGCCACGGCCATCGTGATCCTGGAGAACTTTGCCCACACCCTGAGCGAAATCGTCGACCACACGGCGGTGCAGCATGTGGTGATGGCATCCATGGGCGATCTGCTGGGCACTTTTTATGGCCGGTGGATCACCTTTGCCGTACGCCACCTGGCCAAGATGGTGCCCGCCTACGAGTTGCCCCTGTCCCATGGCCGCAAGGTGGTCAGTTTCAAAAAGGCGCTGTCGCTGGGCGAGCGCCGCACGCTGGCCCCCAGCCAGGCCACGCTCGACTCCATCGCCTTTTTGCAATACACGGGCGGCACCACAGGCTTGTCCAAGGGTGCGGTGCTCACCCACCGCTGCATTGTGGCCGCCACGCTGCAGGCCGAGGCCTGGTTCACCCCGGCTCTGGCCAAGGTGGGCGATCTCAGCCGCGCCAACAGCATTGCCGCGCTGCCGCTGTACCACATCTTCGCGCTCACGCTGTGCCTGCTGGCCATCCGCCAGGGCTCCAGCCTCACGCTGATTCCCAACCCGCGCGACATTCCCAAATTCGTCGAGGTGCTCAAAAAGCGTCCCTTCCACATGCTGCCGGCCGTGAACACGCTGTTCAACGCGCTGCTGCAGCACCCGCAGTTCAAGTCCATCGATTTTTCGCACCTGTGCGTGTCGCAGGCTGGCGGCATGGCCGCATCAGAGGGGACGGCGCGCCACTGGCAAAAGGTCACGGGCAGCACCATGATCGAGGGCTGGGGCATGAGCGAGACCTGCGCCATCGGCACCAACAACCCCGTGACCAACACCGAGTTCAGCGGCTCCATCGGCCTGCCGCTGCCGGGCATCGACATCGCCATCAAGGACGACGCGGGCAACAGCCTGGCGCTGGGCGAATCGGGCGAAATCTGCATCCGCGGCCCCAATGTGATGACCGGCTACTACAACCAGCCTGCCGAAAACGCGCTGGCCTTCACGGCCGACGGTTTCATGCGCACGGGCGACATCGGCATCATGGACGCGCAGGGCTACACGCGCATCATCGACCGCAAGAAGGACATGATTTTGGTGAGCGGCTTCAACGTGTTCCCCAACGAGCTCGAACAGGTCATCAGCCTGTGCCCCGGCGTGGTGGAGTGCGCGGCCATCGGCATCCCGGATGAAAAACAGGGCGAGGCCATCAAGGTGTTCATCATCAAGAACGACCCGGCCCTCACCGAAGACGAGGTGACCAATTTCTGCCACGCCAACCTCACCGGTTACAAGCGCCCCAAGTACATCGAGTTCCGCGACGAGCTGCCCAAAAGCAACGTGGGCAAGATCCTGCGGCGCGAGCTGCGCGCGGCCAAGTAATTTCGTTCACTCACCTATTCATAGCAGATGCCGCAACACCCACCTGCGCTGCCGCCCGATATCACGGTGCTGGAGCGCGGCTGGCTGTCGGCCAACAGCATCGTGTTCAGTGGGCGGCACGGCACGGCGGTGGTGGACACCGGCTACTGCAGCCACGCCGACCAGACGGTGGCGCTGGTGCACGGCGCACTGGCGGGCCGTGCGCTCGACCGCATTCTCAACACCCACCTGCACAGCGACCACTGCGGCGGCAACGCCGCGCTGCAACAGGCCTGGCCAGGGGTGGAGACCTCCATCCCGCCGGGGCAGGCTGCCCAGGTGCGCAGCTGGGACGCCTATGCGCTCAGCTACACCCCCACCGGCCAGGAATGCCCGCCATTTCGCTTCGACACCCTGCTGCAACCCGGCACCACCACGCTGCTGGGCGACAGGGCCTGGCAGGTGCACGCCGCGCCGGGGCACGACACGCACTCGGTGGTGCTGTTCGAGCCGCACAACCGCATCCTGATCTCGGCCGACGCGCTGTGGGAAAACGGCTTTGGCGTGGTCTTTCCCGAGCTGGAGGGCGAAAGCGCCTTTGCCGATGTGGCCGCCACCCTCGATGTGATTGAGCACCTGGCTCCGCGCACCGTGATCCCGGGCCACGGCCCGGTGTTTACCGACGCGGCCCGCGCACTCGACGGCGCCCGCCGTCGCCTGGACGGCTTTGCGCGCAACCCGGCCAAACACGCGCTTTATGCCGCCAAGGTGTTGCTCAAGTACAAGCTGCTCGAATGGCAGCAGATTGCGCTGGCAGACCTGCTCGCCTGGGCGCGGGCCACGCCCTATTTCGGTATGCTGCACGCCCGCCACTTTGCCGACCGGGACCAGGCCGAATGGCTGCAAAGTCTGGCCGATGATCTGGTGCGGTCAGGTGCCGCCGTGAGCCAGGGTGAGTGGCTGCACAACGCTTGACGCCGCAGGGTGCCGAGGGGCCCTGCCACCACCGCAGCGACAACCGGGTTGCGACATATTTAACAAAAACAGGCTACAGCCCTTATATAACAAGCGCTAACAGCTATTAATTTAATAGCATAAACACGCCGCCGACCCGCGTGTGGGGCTTCAGGGCAGATCGGTGTTCACCTCGGGCGCAGCCGCATCACGCGGGCCGATGGTACCGAGGCGTGCCTTGAGCGACTGGGGCTGGCCCGTCAACATGGCGGCGTAATTGGTGGTGTTGGCCAGCACTTTTTTCACATAGTCGCGCGTTTCGGCAAACGGCACGTTTTCGGCCCAGATGGCGGCGTCGAGCACCGGACCATTGCGCCAGCTGCGCGGGCGGCCGGGGCCGGCGTTGTAAGCAGCAGCAGCCATGGGCATGGAGCCCGCGAAATCGTCCAGCGCCAGCTTGAGGTAGGCCGTGCCAATGGTGATGTTGGTGTCACGGTCGGTGATCTGATCGGCGGTGAAGCCGGTCAGCCCGATCTTGCGTGCCGTCCAGCGCGCGGTGGCGGGCATCACCTGCATGAGGCCCGATGCGCCCACATGCGAGCGGGCGTCCATGATGAAGCGGCTTTCCTGGCGGATCAGGCCATACACATAGGCCGGGTCCAGCCCGATGCCCTGGGCACGCTCGACCACTGCGGCGCGAAACGGCATGGGAAAGCGTTGCGCCATGTCGGTCACGGTCTTGGTGCGCTCGCTGGTGTTGATGCAGCGGTCCCACACCTCGCGCTGGCAGGCAAAGTCGGCGGCGGCCAGCAGCTCGCGGTCGGCCATGCCGCCGGGCGTGTGCAGGTTGGTGGTGTAGTTCCACTCGCGCACGCCTTCGCTGCGCAGGCCCAGCAAGATGGCGTAAAGGCCGCGGTTGAGCCCCGGGTTGGCGCGGGCAGCTGCCTTTTCCTCGGCGGTCAGCGGCGCAGGCGCGGGCGGCACGGTGATGCGCTGGCCCAGCTCTTCCAATGCCAGCTGTTCATAGAAACCGCGCGTTCCGGCAATGCCCTCCAGCAATTGCCGCGCTTCGGCGCGATCGGCTTCGCTGGGCTTGGTTGCCAGCATGACGCGGGCTTTCCAGTACACCCAGGTGCTGTCCTGGCGGGCCTCGGCGCCCATGGCATCCACCACATTGCGCACAGCCTTCCACTGGCCGGCGCGCAACGCGGCGCGCACCTTCCAGCCCAGCAAATCGTCGTTCAGGTGGCTGTTGCGCGTCACGTTGGAAAAATAGCCGTGTGCGCTGCCCGAGAGCTTCTGTGCAGCAGACTTGCCAATGACGCCCCAGGCCCAGTTGCGCTCCTCGGCAGAGAGGTATTCGCTCCACTTGCTGTCGAGCTGGTGCGCAGCGCTGTCAGGGTCGCCGGAGGCCAGCCTGATCAGCGCAAGCAGCACCAGTTCCTGGCGCACCCTGCTGCCTGCCATGTTGCGCGCCAACAGGTATTTGCTGGGCGCGTCCAGCACCTCCTTGAGCTGCGTCAGCACCTCGGGTGCGACGATCTCCACCGCAGCCCGCACCGCGCGGGGGCGGTTGGCCTCGGCGCCCAGGCGGGCCTTGCGCCAGATGTCCACCGCCGAGAGCTTTTTGTAGCCGTACAGCTCTCCCGCAGCGTGGGTGCAGCCGTCGTCTGCATCGCGCTGGGCATACCAGTTGCTGCGCACATCGTCGGCCACCGTGGCGGGCGCCGTGCCCTTGATCTGGTCGATCAGCAACGCGTAGCAGCGCACTTCGCGGTCGTCGGACATCCGGTAGTGGGGGTGCTGCTCGGCAAACTGGCCCCAGTCGCGCCGCTGGCCCAGCAGCAGCAGCCAGTCGTTGCGCAGGCGGTCTTCCTGGTAGCTGCCGGCATAGCGCTGCATGAAAGCCTGCACTTCTTGCGGCATGGCTTCGTTCAGGCGCGCCTTCAGCTCCCAGTAGGCGGCCCAGGGTTCCAGCGCATGGCCGCGCGCGGCGGGCAAGAGCTGTTCGAGCTTTTTGCGGTCACCCTTGCGGAAGGCCTGCTGCATTTCCAGCAGGGTGTCGTCACCCCGGTTTTGCGCCTGGACAAGGGGCGCAGCAGCGGCCAGCACGGCGGCGGCGACAAGGGGTGTCAGAATCGCTCTGAGTAATTGCATGGGGGAATTATCTGATGGACAAAGCAGCCCTTCGGCGCGCATTGATAGAAGAACGCCTCAATCTGCCCGACCGCCTACAGCGCTCCGACCTGTTACAACAAGTGATGCGCATCTGGCTGGTGAACCGGCCGGACACCGTGATCGGCGCCTACTGGCCTATCAAGGGCGAGTTCGACCCCCTGCCCGCCCTGCACCGCTGGAAGGAAGACGGCGAACTGCTCGATGAACCCCAGCGCCGGCGCATCGGCCTGCCGGTGGTCAACAAGGTGCACAAAACGCTCACCTTTCATGCCTGGCACCCCGGCTGCCCCATGGAAGAAGACGCGTATGGCATCCCCAAACCCAAGGACACCGAGGTCATCGTGCCCACGCTGCTTTTTGTGCCCTGCGTGGGCTATGCGGCGGGCGGCTACCGCCTGGGCTATGGCGGCGGTTTTTACGACCGCACGCTGGCCACGCTGCAGCCCAAGCCGTTCACCGTGGGGCTGGGCTTTACCAACGGCTATCTGGATGACTTCGAGCCCGAAGCGTTTGACCTGCCACTCGATGCCATCCTGAATGACAACGGGGTGGTCTGGCCGGTATAGAGTCGTGTATAGAAGCCCCCCCCCCTGTGTCGCCTGCGGCGCCTTCCCCCGAGGGGGCGCCACCCGTGGCCTGGCGAAGCCAGTTCCACGATGGCACTGGTATGGGGGGCTCACTCGGAGGCCAGAGTCTGCACGCATTGCAGCTTTGATGCGCATCGTGCATCAAACAACGGGGCAATGAGCATTGGCGAAAGCCAGGGCCGGGGTTAGCATCCATTTTTCCGCCCCAGCAAGACTTTTCAATCATGCCCAAGCTCTATATCGGCAACAAGAACTACTCGTCCTGGTCCATGCGCCCCTGGGTGCTGCTGCGCCAGGCCGGCATTGCGTTTGAGGAAGTGCGCGTGCGCTTTGACAGTTTCGAGGCCGACTCCGAGTTCAAGCGCACCATCGGCCCCGTGAGCCCCACCGGCAAGGTGCCGGCGCTGGTCGACGGCGACCTGGTGGTGTGGGACACCCTGTCCATCGCCGAATACCTGGCCGAAAGCTACCCCGAAAAACATCTCTGGCCCCAGGACAAGGCCGCCCGCGCCCACGCCCGCAGCGTCTGCGCCGAAATGCACAGCGGCTTCACCGCCCTGCGCGGCGCCTGCCCCATGAACATCGAAGCCCACCTGCCCGATACCGGCGCCCTCATCTGGCGCGACCAGAGCGCCGTGCGCGCCGATGTGCAGCGCCTGGTGGACATGTGGAGCGGCCTGCTCGCGCAATATGGCGGCCCGATGCTGTTGGGCGAGTTCAGCATCGCCGACGCCTACTTTGCACCCGTGTGCATGCGGCTGCACACCTACGCCCTGCCTGTGCCCGCCCCCATCAAGGCCTATGTGGACCGCGTGCGCGAGCTGCCCGGCGTCAAGGCCTGGATCGACGAGGCCCTGGCCGAGAAGGACTTTCTGGACTTTGAAGAGCCGTACCGGCTGAGGCGCTGAAACGATCGGCCCGGCTGATTTCCCGAAACGCATGGCACATGTAGCACTTGCGTGCTACATTGACCTACCATTGGAGCCGCGATGTCCACCACCACCATACGCCTTGAAGACGACCTGAAAGCCCGCATCAACGCCGCTGCTGCGCAGGCGGGAAAAACGGCCCACGCCTTCATTCTGGAAGCCATTGCCCAGACGGTGGAGCAGGTGGAGCTGGACAACACCTTTCATGCACTGGCCGACGAGCGCTGGGCCCGCATCCGCGCCACGGGCCAAACGGTGGGCTGGGAAGACGCCAAGGCCTACCTCGCCTCTCGCGCCCAGGGCGGGCGCCCCCGCAAGCCCGCTGCACGCCTCCCGAACGAGTAAACGCCAGCGCCTACCGCCACATGACCCGCATTGAGCTGGCCCCGGAAGTCCTGGACGACTTCGACCGTTTCTTCGAGCACATCGCCCAATACGACCCCGAATCCGCACCCGATCGCATTGGCTCCATTCTGGAAGCCCTGCAAATCCTCGCCCACAGCCCGCAGATCGGGCGGCCCGTGCAAGGCGGCAAGCGCGAACTGGTGATTGGCCGCGCCTCGCGGGGCTATGTGGCGCTGTACCACTACGTGGAGGCTATTGACACCGTGTTCGTGCTGGCGGTGCGCAGCCAGCGGGAGGCAGGATTCAAGCGCTGAGGCCTCGCCTCACCCCTGCCGGAACTGCTTGCGCAAAAACGCCTTGTGCCGTGCGATGTGCGCCAGCTGCGCGGCGGCGATGGTGCCACCCAGGTCTTCCTCTTCCACGTTGAGCACCTGGTTGGCATAGGCCAGCGCGCGCGCCACCACGTCTTCGTCGCTCACGCCCTGCTCCGCGGCCAGGTCCAGCGCCACGCGCTTCATGGCGCGCTGCGACAGCATCCACATGGCGCCAAAGGCATCCCACGCGGCCATCGCCTCCTTGAACTTATCGCGGTCGGCCAGGATTTCATTGAGCGGCTTGGCCAAAATTTCCTGCAGGTCGTCCACTTTGGTCTGCAAGGCTTCGAACTGCGCCTCGCGCTGCAGGGCTTCGGCTGCGGCGTTGGCCGCCGCATCGGGCGCGGTGGGCACGGGAACGCTGCCGTCAGGGTTGAGCTGGGCGATGGTGAGGTCGGGCGACAGGGACATGGTGGGCTGGAATATACGGCGCAGCGCAGGTTCTAAACTCGCCGCATGCAAATCTACATGGTAGGCGGCGCCGTCCGCGACAAGCTTCTGGGCCGCCCCGTGAATGACCACGACTGGGTGGTGGTGGGCGCCACGCCCGAGCAGATGCTGGCGCTGGGCTATCTGCCGGTGGGGCGGGACTTTCCGGTTTTTCTGCACCCCGAAACGCGCGAGGAGTACGCGCTGGCGCGCACCGAGCGCAAGAGCGGGCGCGGTTACCGGGGCTTTGTGGTGCAAAGCTCGCCCGATGTAACGCTGGAGGAAGACCTCTCACGGCGCGACCTCACGATCAATGCCATAGCCTCTTGCACCAGCGAATCAGGCGCTGGCAGCCTGTTTGATCCCTACCATGGCGCCCGCGACATCGAGGCGCGCGTGCTGCGCCATGTGACCGACGCCTTCCACGACGACCCGGTGCGCATCCTGCGCGTGGCGCGCTTTGCCGCACGCTTCACCGATTTCACGGTGGCGCCCGAGACGATGCAACTCATGCGCTCAATGGTGACGCATGGCGAGGCCGACCACCTGGTGGCCGAGCGCGTGTGGCAGGAGCTGGCGCGCGGGCTGATGGAAGAAAAGCCATCGCGCATGTTCGATGTGCTGCGCGCATGTGGCGCCCTCGCCGTGGTGCTGCCCGAAGTGGACCGCCTGTGGGGCGTGCCCCAGCGCGCCGATTACCACCCCGAGGTGGACACCGGCGTGCACCTGATGATGGTGCTGGACATGGCCGCGCGGCTGCAGACGCCGCTCACCGTGCGCTTTGCCTGCCTGGTGCACGACCTGGGAAAAGGCACCACGCCCGCCGACATGCTGCCGCGCCACATCGGCCACGAGCAGCGCAGTGCCAAATTGCTCAAGGGCCTGTGCGAGCGCCTGCGCGTACCCACCGAATGCCGCGAAATCGCCGACGTGGTGGCGCGCGAGCACGGCAACATCCACCGCAGCGGCGAGCTGGGCGCAGCCGCCCTGGTGCGCCTGATCGAGCGCTGTGACGGCATCCGCAAGCCGGCACGCTTCGACGAAATTTTGCTGGCCTGCGAATGCGATGCGCGTGGACGCCTGGGCTTTGACGAAGCGCCCTATCCCCAGCGCCAGCGCCTGCGCGAAGCACTGGCCGCCGTGCAATCGGTTACGACCAGTGAGATCGCTGCGCGCGCAGCGCAAGCGGGCGTTACGGGGCAGAAAGTGGGTGAAATGATCCACGCTGCACGGGTGCAGGCTGTGGCCCGTTGGCTTCAGACCACTGCAGCCGACTGAACCTGCGCAGGAGCACCACCAGCCGCCTCACCAGCGCAACAGGCGCGGCCCCAGCGCCGCACCCACGGCCGTGGGGATGGCCATGCCCAGCAGATACCACACCGCCAGGAACGGCGCCGCCATCTCGGGGCAATGCAGTGCATAGACCAGCGTTCCCAAGGTGCCTGCCAGCAGGCCGGCGCCAGCCCCAGCCCATGCCGGGCGGGTGGGCGCCGCCCCTTTGAGCGCCCACAAGCAGGCCGCCAGGGCCGGCGCCGACAGGGCTGCGATATTGAACGGGCAGGTGCGCCAGGTGCTGCCCAGCAGCAGGGGCAGGCGCTCGGCCGGCGCGGCCTGCCACAGGGCCCATGCGGCCATGGTCCACACCACCAGGGGCGGCACGGCCAGCCACCAGGCCGCGCCCCCCAGGGCCGCACCGGGGCGTGCCAAGCGCCGCAGCAACCCCAGACCGGCCACCGCGAGCGACGCAGCAAACATCAGCTTGCCCCAGAACATGGGCAAGGTCGCGGCCTGCGCCAGGTCCGGCCGCAAGCCAAACCCGGCAAACAGCAGCATGCCGGCGCCCGCAAGACCCGCCACGGCGGCCACGGCAAAGCGCTGCTCGATGCGATGGCGAGCCACCGGCGTGGCATTCGTGGCCAGCAAAGAGATCAATTCATCGGTTTTCATGCCATTCCCCTGATCTTGGCGGCCAGGGCCTTGAGCCCCCGATGCACGCCGATTTTGACCGCCGACTCCGACAGCCCCGTGAGTTGCGCCGTCTCGACCACCGATAGCCCGTGCAACTTCACATGCACGATGGGCAAGCGCTGGCGGTCGGGCAGTGTCTGCAGCAACTGACCCAGATCGCGCCGGGCCTCAGCGGCTTCGGCATCGCTGCTGGAGAACAGCTCGTGGGCATCGTCCAGCGGATCGTTGCGCGCTTCTTTCACCGCGTGCGAGCGCAACCAGTCCACCAGCTTGTAGCGGGCAATCGCATGCACCCACGCCGTCACCGGCATCTGGGGCTGGTAGGTGTGGCGCTGGTTGTGCACGGCCAGCAGCGTCTCCTGCACCAGGTCTTCCACCGCGTCCGGCCACTGCGCCAGACGGCGCCGCAGGAACGCCCGCAGATGGGCGCTCAACTCCTTCAAAAACCGCTGGTAGGCCGCTGCGTCGGCGTCCAGCCCTTGCAGCAGCAGCGCACGCAGCCTGTCTTCAATCTCCATGGTGTCTCCCAGAAGGGTATTCGTGCGCTGGAGCCATCCGGTTACAGCAGGCTTCAAAAAAAGCTGCCCATTTTTTTGCACTCGGTGTAACCCGCCCCGCATGCAGCGCGAATTACATCGCAGATCGGGGACTGCGGCGCACCGCGCTCTGGCACCCAGGTCTGCTTTCCTGTCATTCATCTTTTCTGGAGAAACTGCCATGACCACACGCACCCTCACCCTTGGCGCACTCGCCTTTGCCGCCCTCGCCTCCGGCGCCGCCCTGGCGCAGTCGGACAACATGAACAAGTCCGGCGACATGGCCAAACCCGCCATGGAGAAGTGCTACGGCGTTTCCATGGCCGGCAAGAACGACTGCGCCGCCGGCCCTGGCACCACCTGCGCGGGCACCGCCAAGGTGGATTACCAGGGCAACACCTGGAAGTATGTGCCCGCAGGCACCTGCACCAGCATCAAGACGCCCAAGGGCATGGGTTCCCTGGAAACCATGAAGAGCTGACCGAAAGCCGCGCCATGACACCCCTTCTCACCGCGGGCCTGGGCCTCAAGCCCCAGCACTACGACGAGGCCCTGCACTGCACCGCCAGTGGCCTGTGGTGGGAAGTGCACCCCGAAAACTACCTGGCCGACGGCGGCCCGCGCCTGGCCTGGCTCGAAGCCATCCGTGCGCGGCACCCGGTGTCGCTGCATGGCGTGTCGCTCTCGCTCGCGGCAGATGCGCCGCCCGATGCGGAGCACCTGCACCGCCTGGCGCAACTGGCGCGGCGCATCGAGCCTGCGCTGGTGTCCGAGCACCTGGCCTGGTCGGCCTGGCGCGGGCGCTACCACCCGGACCTGCTGCCCTTCCCGCGCACGCACGAGGCGCTGGCACGCATCGCGGCCAACATCTGCGCCACGCAGGACGCCCTGGGCCGCACCATTGCCATCGAGAACCCCACGCACTACCTGCACCTCGAGGGGCACGACTGGTCTGAGACCGATTTCCTGGCCGAGCTGGTGCGCCGCACTGGCTGCAGCCTGCTGTTGGACGTGAACAACCTGTACCTCAGCGCGCACAACCTTGGCACTTGCGCCAGCGACTACCTCGACGCCTTTCCGGTGCAGGCCATCACCGAAATCCACCTCGCGGGCCACCATGCCGACCCGCGCCTGGGCGACGCGCTGCTCATCGACAGCCACGACGCCCCCGTGGCCGAGCCCGTGTGGGCACTGTACGAGCACCTGATCGCGCGCACCGGCCCCCGGCCCACACTGATCGAACGCGACGATGCCATTCCGCCTCTGTACGAGTTGCTGACCGAGCGCGAACGCGCGCACAGTGCCCTCACGAACCTGGAGGCAATGCCATGCGCCTGAGCGATTTTCAGGACGGCCTGGCCAGCGCCCTGCTGCCAGGGCCCGGCGCCAGCACACCGCCGCCCGCCTGGCTCGATGCGCTGCTCGCGCAGCCCGGTTTTGCCGTGTACCGCAACACCGTGGCCAAGGGCTGCATCGACGCGCTGCAGGCCAACTACCCCGCCGTGCACGCCCTGGTGGGCACCGACTGGCTGCGCGCTGCGGCGCACGCCTTCGTGCACCAGCACCCGCCGACGGACGGGCGGCTGATGGGCTATGGCGCGGGTTTTGCCGAATTTCTGGAAGGCTTTGGCCCCGCCGCCAACCTGCCCTACCTGGGCGCCGTGGCGCGGCTGGACCGCTGCTGGACCGAGTCCCACCTGGCCGCCGACGCACCCGCGCTGCAAGCCGCCTGGCTGGCCCAGCAAGCGCCCGAGGCCCTGGCGCTGCTGCGCCTGCAGCCCCACCCGGCCGCGCGCTGGCAGTGGTGCGAAGACCACCCGGCCTACACCCTGTGGCAGCGCCAGCGTGAGCAGCTGCAGTGGGACGCCCACCTGCCCTGGCACGGCGAAGGCGCACTGCTGACCCGCCCGCACGACGCCGTGCAGTGGGTGCCCCTTTCGCACGCGGGCTGCGCGCTGCTGGACGCCTGCGCAGCGGGCGCCACATTTGAGGACGCCGCCGCCCAAGCCCTGCAGGCCGACCCCGCCGCCGACCTGCCCGCACTCGTCGCGCTGCTGCTGCGCAGCGGCGCACTGCGCGCCCCCGAAACCTCGTTGAACTAGGAGCACCCCATGCACACCACCCACTCCCCCATCGGCAATGCGCCCGCATCCCACCCCGGCCTGCGCGGGCTGTGGAACGGCCTGGCCCAGCGGCTGGAGCAGTGCACGCCGCACAGCCTGATCGCGCTGGCCGCACGCCTGGCGCTGGCGGGCATATTCTGGATGTCGGGCCGCACCAAGGTGGATGGCGTGTTCACGATCACCGACACCACCTACCTGCTGTTCCGCGAGGAATACAAGCTGCCGCTGATTCCCCCGGAATGGGCGGCGCAGATGGCCACCGTGTCTGAGCACCTGTTCCCGGTGCTGCTGGTGCTGGGGCTGGCCACCCGCCTGTCAGCCCTGGCGCTGTTGGGCATGACGCTGGTGATCCAGGTCTTTGTGTACCCCGATGCCTGGCCCACGCACTTGTCGTGGGCGGCGCTGATGCTTTACCTTGCCGGACGCGGCGCGGGCAGCCTGTCGCTGGACCGCTGGCTGGGACTGCGCTGAAACTCGCGCATCACAGCACCGAACGCACCCAGCGCTCGATGTCCGCCGCACCCAGCGCGCCCGAAATGCGTGCCACCTCGGCCCCGCCGTTGAACAGCACCATGGTCGGAATGCTCCGGATGTTGTAGGGCGCCGCCACCTGCGGATGCGCTTCGGTATCGAGCTTGGCCAGCCGCACCTGCGGCTCCAGTGCGCGCGCCGCCTGCGCAAAGGCCGGCGCCATCTGGCGGCAGGGACCGCACCAAGGCGCCCAAAAATCGACCAGCACCGGGATATGGCTGCGCTGCACATGCTTGGCAAAGCTGGTGGCGTCCAGCGCCAGCGGTGCGCCCGCAAACAAGGGCTTGTGGCAACTGCCGCAGTCGGGCGCGCTGCCCAGTTGCGCCGTCTGGACGCGGTTGGTGGTGTGGCAGTGGGGGCAGACGATGTGCAGGGATTCGGTCATGGCACAGACATCGGGCCAAACCCCGCAAAAATCAAGTCAGTGTCTCCACTGCGCATTGCGCGACCCGCGACGCCTGAACTGGCGCGACCCAGGCCAGGGCTCCCGCGCAAGGGCCGCCCCGCTGCGCTGGGAGCGTCCCCTTGCCCGCAGCGCGCAGCGCTGCGAGAGCGGGGGGAAGGCACAAAGCGCCACAGGGGGGGTGTTTCATATCAGAGCCACTTCACCGCCAGGCTCAGCACAAAACTCAGCAGCACCGTGCTGGCCAGCGGAATGAACCACTCGCGCCCGAACAGCCGAAAGCGAAAATCCCCCGGCAGCCGCCCCAGCCCCATGCGCTGCAGCCAAGGTGACAGGCCGTTGATGAGCACCAGCGCCAGGAACACAACGATGAGCCAGCGGATCATGGCAAGGCCTTTTTCATGAACTCATAACCGGTGCGAACGGTCGCCGCGCACAAAACCCAGTGCATCCCACGCCGTGCCCTTGGCCAGCGCAAGCACCTTGAACAGCTCGCCCATCTCGTGTTCCATGATCAATTTGGCCGCTGTTGCCCGCTGCGCCTGCGCAAGCTGCTCCATTTTTGGGAGCATTCCGCAGTTGATCAGAAAGTGCGCCTGCGTGGTGTAGCCCAGCACTTCCAGCCCGGCATCTTGTGCGGCCAGCGCCATGGCGGTGAAGTTGACATGGGCGGTGATGTCTTTCAGGCCCACCGCCACCAGCGGGTCGCTGTCGGCCAGGTGGCCCTGATGGCACATCACGGTGCCCATGTGGCGCTGCGGGTGGTAGTACTCACTCTCGCCAAAACCATAGTCCAGCAAGAAGATGGCGCCGCGCTCCAGCCGGTCGGCCAGGGTGCGGATGAAACCCTCGCCCTGGGCGTGGATTTCGGTCAGGTAGTCGTGCGGGCCTTCAATCTCGACGGGCGGGCGCAGCTCGGTAGGCCGGTCGGCCCACGCAAAAGCACCGCTATCGCCCACCACCACGCCGCGTTCATGCCATCGCCCGCCCTCGTGCCCGCCATGGCGGGCCAGCAGCTGCACGGGCATGGCATCGAGCACCTCGTTGCCCACCACCACGCCCTTGAACTGCGCAGGCAGCGCGTCCACCCACTGCAACTTGTGCGCATGCCGGGCCAGCAAGGTCTGCTGGCGCACCCGCAGGCTGCCCGAGAGGTCGACGATGGTGTAGCGCTGCACGCGGTCGCCCAGCGCATCGAGCAGTTGCAGGGCCAGGGCGCCCGAGCCGGCGCCAAACTCCCACACCTCGTGCGTGCCGGTTTGCGCCAGCGCCTCGTCCACCTGCAGGGCCAGGGTCTGGCCGAACAGCGGCGTGAGCTCGGGCGCGGTCACGAAGTCGCTGCCCGACTGCGGCATGGCGCCGAACTTGGTGGAATCGTTGGCGTAATAGCCCAGGCCGGGCGTGTACAGGGCCAACGCCATGAAGCGGTCAAACCCGATCCAGCCGCCGGCAGCGGCAATGGCCTGGGCGATGTGGGTTTGCAGGGCGGTCGTTAAACTGTCGGGTCTTTGGGTCACGGCCCGCATTGTCCCCCACATGTCCACCCCTTTTCATTCTTCCCGCCCGCGCACGGTTCTGGTGACGGGCGCCGCCCGGCGCCTGGGCCGCAGCATTGCGCTGGCGCTGGCGGCAGGCGGCTGGCAGGTGGCGGTGCATTACCGCTCATCGCAGCAAGACGCTATTGATACAGTAGCTGCTTGCGCAAGCCTGGAAAGGGCTAGTGCCCATTTTGATGCTGATTTTGAAGACGAGGCATCGGTGCGCACCCTGCTGCCCCGGGTGATCGAGCACTTCGGCGGCGTGGATGCGGTGGTCAACAGTGCCTCGCTGTTCGAGCACGACAACGCCCAATCCTTCGGGTTTGCCGCACTCGAAAAGCACCTGCGCAGCAATACCGGCGCCCCCATCGTGCTGGCCCAGGCCCTGCACCAGCATCTGCAAGACCGCGCTGCCGCAGGCGAAGCCGACGCACAGGGCGCCGTGGTCAACCTGCTGGACCAGAAGCTCTGGAACCAGAACCCCGATTTTTTAAGCTACACGCTCTCCAAGGCCGCGCTGGAAGCCGCCGGCACCATGCTGGCGCTGGCGCTGGCCCCGCGCGTGCGGGTGGTGGGCGTGGCGCCGGGCCTCACGCTCACCAGCCATTTGCTGAGCGACGAGAAGTTTCAGCAGCTGCACGCCCTCTCCCCGCTGGGCCGCTCGTCCACCTCCGACGACGTGGCGGCCACCGTGCGATTTGCGCTGGAAAACCGTTCCATCACCGGCACCACGCTGCTCGTCGATGGGGGCCAGCACCTGATGAAATTCGAGCGTGACTTTTCCCTGATGTGAGCCCATGCTCACACCCAACACCATGAACCAAGCCTCTGGTCTCCAGACCCTGACCCTCACCGGGCTGCGCTTTGATGCCAACCTGGGCATCCTGGCGCACGAAAAAAACGCGCCCCAGCCCATCCAGGTGGATGCCGAGCTGAGCCTGGGCGCGCAGCCGCTGGCGCCGCACGACGACGACATCGAGCATGTGCTCGACTACCGCAAGGTGCGCCAGATCATCATCGACGAGTGCACAGCCGAGCATGTGAACCTGCTCGAAAGCCTGATCGGCAAGCTGGCCCAGCGGCTGATGCAGCTGCCCGGTGTGCGCGGCGTGCGCGTAAAAATAGCCAAGCTCGAAATTTTTGACGACTGCGAAGTGGCCATTCGCATGGAAACAGGACAGTGGTGAACGCAATGAATGCAATGGATACCAGCGCCTGGACGGGCGAAGAAACTGCGGCGGCGGCGGAGCGCGTGCCCTTTGATTTCAAGATCGAGCGCGAGGCGCACAAGCTCGAAAAGCGCCTGTGCCGCGAGGCCGGCAAGGCCATCGTGCAATACAACATGATCGAAGAGGGTGACAAGGTCATGGTTTGCATGTCGGGCGGCAAGGATAGCTATACGCTGCTCGACATCCTGCTCAAGCTCAAGGCCCGCGCGCCCATTCACTTTGAGCTGATCGCGGTCAACCTGGACCAGAAGCAGCCCGGGTTTCCCGAGCATGTGCTGCCCGACTACCTGCGCAGCGTGGGCGTGCCCTTCCATATCGAGAACGAGGACACCTACAGCATCGTCAAGCGCCTGATCCCCGAGGGCAAAACCACCTGCAGCCTGTGCAGCCGCCTGCGCCGGGGCATTCTGTACCGCGTGGCCGACGAGCTGGGCGCCACAAAAATAGCGCTGGGCCACCACCGCGACGACATTCTGGCCACGCTGCTGCTCAACATGTTCTTTGGCGGCAAGCTCAAGAGTATGCCCCCGAAGCTGGTGAGCGACGACGGCCGCCATGTGGTGATCCGCCCCCTGGCCTTTGTGGCCGAAAAAGACACCACGCAGTGGGCCAAGGTGCGCCAGTTCCCCATCATTCCCTGCAACCTGTGCGGCAGCCAGGAGAACCTGCAGCGCAAGCAGGTGGGCGAAATGCTGCGCGAGTGGCAGAAAAAATACCCCGGCCGCGTGGAAAACATGTTCAACGCCCTGCAGAACGTGGTGCCCAGCCACTTGCTCGATGGCGCGCTGTACGATTTCAAGGGCGCACGCGCCACAGGCGTGGCCGATGACAACGGCGACAAGGCGTTTGACGCCGAAGATTTCCCGGAGCCATCTGCCTTGCCTGGCGTTCAGGTGGTGCGCATCCAGTAAAGGCCGGCGCACCGCAGCCGGCGTTTTTTCTCAAGGAGTTGCCATGAGATGGATCACTTTGCCCCTGCTGTGCGCAGCACTGTGGCTGACCGGTTGCGCCAGCACCCGCCTGGTGGACAGCGACGTGCAATCGTTCTCCCAGCTCGCCGGCGCGCCCGCGCGGGCCACTTACAGCTTCGAGCGCCTGCCCTCACAGCAGGCCCAGGGCGCCCAGCAGTCGGCCGTGGAAGAACAGGCCCGGCTGGCGCTGGCCAAGGTGGGCCTGCGCCAGGACAGCGCGGCGCCGTTTTATCGCGTGCAGGCCCATGCCCGCATCGACCTCCAGGCCTATCCGGACTACTGGGATGGCCCCGGGTGGGGCTGGGGTGGCTGGGGTGGCCTGGGCGGTGGCCGCGGCTTTTATGGCGGCCTGTCAATGCGTTTTCCGCCCCCCACGTTGTACCGGCGCGAAGTCGGCCTGATCCTGCGCGAAGCGGCCACCGGCAACGTGGTGTACGAAACCCGCGCCGTGCACGAGGGTGTGTGGACCGACAACCCGGCCGTGTTTGCCGCCATGTTCGACGCGGCCCTGAACGGCTTTCCCACACCGCCCACAGGGCCGCGCCGCATCGTCCTGGAAATACCGCGCTGAGGCGCGCCCAGTCCCCATGCATGCCACCCGCATCATTGCCATACGCCATGGCGAAACCGCCTGGAACGTGGACACCCGCATCCAGGGGCATCTCGACATCCCGCTCAACGACACCGGCCTCTGGCAGGCGCGGCAGCTGGCGCGGGCCCTCGCCGACGAGCCCGTGGCCGCCATCTACACCAGCGATCTGCAGCGCGCCCGGGCCACGGCCCAGGCCGTGGCAGACACCACGGGTGCACCCCTCACGCCCGAGCCCGATCTGCGTGAACGCAGTTTTGGCCACTTTCAGGGCCGCACCTTTGCGCAGATCGAGGCCGAGCTGCCCGAAGACGCACTGCGCTGGCGCAAGCGCGACCCGCACTACGCGCCCGAGGGTGGCGAATCGCTGACCTCTCTGCGCACCCGCATCGACAGCACTGTGCACCGCCTGGCCGCGCGCCACCCCGGCGAGCTGGTGGTGCTGGTGGCGCACGGCGGTGTGCTCGACGTGATTTACCGCCTGGCCACCGGCCAGGACATCCAGGCGCCGCGCACCTGGCAGCTGGCCAACGCGGGCATCAACCGCTTGTTGTGGACCCCCCAGGGCCTGAGCCTGGTCGGCTGGGCCGACACCCAGCACCTGGACAACGCCGCCCGCGATGAAACCACTGCCTGATCTCCCGGGGGCGCTGGAGGCCAGCATCGGCCTGCGCGTGGACCAAATCGACACGCCTGCGCTGGTGGTGGACCTGGACGCCATGGAGCGCAACATCGCGCGCATGGCCGACTTTGCGCGCAAGCACCAGGTGCTGTGGCGCCCGCACGCCAAGATGCACAAGAGCGCCGAGATCGCCCTGCTGCTGCAGCGCGCCGGCGCCGTGGGCGCCTGTGTGCAAAAGACCGCCGAGGCCATGGCCCAGGCAGCGCCGCAAGCGCGCATCGACGTGCTGGTCGAGATCGACGTCGGCCAGGGCCGCTGCGGCGTGCCGCCGGGCGAGCCGGCCCTGGCGCTGGCCCAGGCCGTGGCGCGGCTCACGCCGCTGCGCTTTGCCGGCCTGCACGCCTACCACGGACGTGCCCAGCATCTGCACAGCGCGGCCGACCGGCGCGACGCCATCGCGGCGGCCGTGCAGGCCGCGCGCCACACGCGCGACCTCCTCACCAACGCGGGGCTGCCGGTGCCGCTGGTCACCGGTTCGGGCACCGGCACGCTGGTGCACGAAGCGGCCAGTGGGGTGTACGGCGAGCTGCAGGCGGGCTCGTTCCTGTTCATGGATGCCGACTACGCACGCAACGAGCGCGAGCCCGCGCAGCCCGCTTTCGAGCAGGCGCTTTTCGTGAAAACACAGGTCATCTCGGCCTGCAGCAGCCACGCCGTGTGCGACGCGGGGCACAAAAGCCACGCCATCGACTCGGGCCTGCCCACCGTGGCCCTGCTGCCACCGGGGCGTGCCCTGCGCTACGCCAACGGCGGCGACGAGCATGGCGTGCTGTATGCCGACGGCCCCCAGGCCCGGCTGCCCGCGCTGGGCCAGATGCTGTGGCTGGTGCCGGGGCACTGCGACCCCACGGTGAATCTGCACAATTTCTTGATCGGCGTGCGCGGTGGGCTGACCGCAGGCGTGGTGGAACGCATCATCAGGGTTGATGCCAGAGGCGCTTTGACCTGATTGGGGCAAGAATCAGCGGACATTTTGTTGTCCTGCCATGAGCCCCAGCCAAATCATCGTTCTTGCCACCCCGGTCTTTTTTCTGCTGATCGCCATCGAGCTGGCCATTGGCCACAGGCGCCAGCGCAACACCTACCACCTGGCCGATGCCATGAGCAGCATCGGCCTGGGCATGCTGAGCCAGACCAGCGCGGTGTTCACGCGGCTGCTGCGCATTGGCATTTACATCGCCCTGTTCGAGCATGTGGCGCTGTGGCGCAACGATGCGTTCTGGACCAGCCTGCCGGGCTGGCTGCTGGCGCTGGTGTTCTACGATTTTTGCTACTACTGGCTGCACCGCATGGGCCATGAGTCGGCCGTGCTGTGGGCCGCGCACGCCGTGCACCACCAGAGCCAGGACTACAACCTCAGCACCGCGCTGCGCCAGACCAGCTCGGGCGCTCTTCTGGGCTGGGTGTTCTACGTGCCCATGGCCTTGGCGGGCGTGCCGCCGCTGGTGTTTGCGGTGGTGGCGCTCATCGACCTGCTCTACCAGTTCTGGGTGCACACCGAGCAGGTGGGCAAGCTGGGCTGGTTTGACCGCTGGTTCTGCAGCCCCAGCAACCACCGCGTGCACCACGCCGTGAACGACGCCTATCTGGACAAGAACTATGGCGGCATCCTGATCCTGTGGGACCGGATCTTCGGCACCTTCAAGGACGAGGATGACAAGGAAAAATGCGTGTACGGAACGCGCGGCCTGCTCAACAGCTGGGACCCGCTGTGGGCGAATGCCCAGGTGTATGCCGGGCTGGCGCACGACAGCTGGCACGCGCGCAGCTGGGGCGACAAGCTGCGCGTGTGGCTCAAGCCCCCGGGCTGGCGGCCCGCCGACGTGGCGCAGCGCTTTCCCAAGCCGGCCTTCGACATCGCCCGGATGCCGCGCTACAACCCCGCCATGACGCCCGCCACCCGCTGGTTCGCCAGCGTGCAGTTTGTGTTGCTGCTTGTGGGTGTTTCGGTGTTTTTGTGGCACGCAGACAGCGCCCCGCTGGCACACAACACCGCATGGTTTGCCGCCCTGCTGGCCACGCAATGGGCCCTGGGTGCCGTGGTGCAGGGCCGCATCAGCATGCTGCTGGCACTGATGATCGAAGCGGGTGCACTGGCCACCGCCACCAGTGCCGTGGGCTGGACCGAGTGGCACCTGGTGTTCAAGCCCCTGACGATGGTGATTGCTATAATATTAGTAGCTTCCTGCGCTTTATCCATAAGCGCTAGAGGCCGATTTGATGCAAAACCATGGGTCACCATGGTGCTGGCTTTGGGGTTGTCGCTGGCCGGCGATGTGTTTTTGATGCTGGACGGGCTCTTCATTCCCGGCCTGGTGAGTTTTCTGGGTGCGCACCTGGCCTACATCGCCCTGTTTCGGCAGGGCGTGCCGTGGTTTGCCCACCGCGGCGCACTGGTGACCACACTCGCCGTGGGTGCCGCCATGTACGCTTTTTTGTGGGCGGGCGGTCTGCCTGCTGCACTGCGCGGCCCGGTGGCGGCCTATGTGCTGGTGATTGCCCTGATGGCGGCGCAGGCCCTGAGGCGCGCACGGGTGCTGGGCACCAGCGCGGCGCGCATGGTGGCAGTGGGCGCGTGCCTTTTCATGGTGAGCGACTCGCTGCTGGCCACCAGCCGCTTTGTGCAGGCCTTGCCCATGTCGCAGTTCTGGGTGCTCTCCACCTACTACGCCGCGCAGGTGCTCATCGTCTGGGGCTGGTTGCGCGGCCAGTCGCAGGAACAGGCCGATGCACGCCTGGGGGTGGATGCGGCGCAGGCCCCAGGGACAACTCCCGCGCCTGTCGAAACTTACCCGGCAGCGCAGACAAGCCCGGGCTGAACCCCTGCGCGTCAGGCGGTACAGGCCAGGGCCTGGGGCGAAGCTGCATCGACCACCGCCGGGAACCCGGTGAGCACCTCGGCCGACGATCCGATGCGCGCGTGCAGCGCCACGGTATCCCCAATCATGACCAGCGCGGGCGGGTTCACGCCGTAGGCCACGCTCAACTGCGGCAGCGTTTGCAGCGTGCCCACAATGCTGCGCTGCCCGGGCAGCGTGGCGCGCTCGATCATGGCCGCTGGCGTGCTGGCCGGCAGGCCGTGGGCGATGAGCTGGGTGCAAATGGTGGGCAGGGTGCCGACTCCCATGTAGATCACCACGGTCTGGTGGGGCCGCGCCAGCGCCGCCCAGTCGAGCGCGACGGTGCGCTCGCCCTCTTCGCCCTGCAGATGGCCGGTGGCAAACACCAGCATGGCGGCATGGTCGCGGTGTGTGAGGGGAATGCCCGCAGACGCGGCCGCGCCCTGGGCCGCACTGATGCCCGGCACGGTGTCGCAGGCAATGCCGGCAGCGGCCAGCGCCTCGGCCTCTTCGCCGCCGCGCCCAAAAATGTACGGGTCGCCTCCCTTCAGGCGCACCAGTGACCGGCCACTTTGCGCCAGCCGCACCATGAGTTCGATGATGCCTTCCTGTGGCAAGGTGTGGTTGCGGCTTTGCTTGCCGACATAAATCCTTTCGGCGCCGGCCGCGACATGCTGAAGCACGTCATCGGACACAAGGTGGTCATACAGCACCAGACCAGCGCTGGACAGCGCACGGGCTGCCTTGAGCGTGAGCAGGTCGGCATCGCCCGGACCCGCGCCCACCAAAGTGACACGGCCCCATTCAGAAGGCGCGAGCCGGGGAAGAACCCCGCCAGAAGGGGCGGCGGCTGTGTTGCCGAGGGGGGGCTGCGAGGAGGGGTTGGCGGTGTCCATCGGGGATGGCCCATTGAAACTGGGCACGGTTGGTAAACAATGGCCCCATTGTCAAAATGACCGGGGCCATCGTCCTTGATGTGAATCAAGGACGATGGCTGCAAATCCAGCGATATTTCGCCATGCCTTGCAAGAACGCGCACCAGACGCCACGCCCCTCCAACGCCGGCCATCATCCCACGGTCGGCGGGGTGTTTCGAGGTTGGCACCGTGCCGTTGCCTGGTTGGCGCTGATGGTCTGCGCCGCCGGGCTTCATGCCCAACCGGCCCCACCCACCGCACAACGCCAGCAAGAGCTGGTGCGCATGGTGCGCCAGGACTGCGGCTCGTGCCACGGCCTGCGCTTGACCGGTGGCCTGGGGCCCGCACTCACCCGCGAGGCACTGGCCGACAAACCGATTGGTTCCCTGGCAGCCACCATCTACGGCGGTCGCCCCGGCACCCCCATGGCGCCCTGGAAAGCCATGGTGAACGAAGCCGAGGCCCTGTGGATTGCCCAGCAACTGATGGCCGGATTCCCCGAGCCGCAAAAGGATTCCCGATGAAACGCCGCGACTGCCTCGCCCTGATGAGCGCCTCCTCCCTGTTGCTGGCCGGATGCGCCGGTGTACCTGCCGCCACCGGCACGGGCGATCTCGGCGTCGTCGTGGCGCGGTCCACGGGCACGCTGGCGATCGTCAACACCAGCCAGCGCACACTGCTGGCCGAGGTCAAGGGCCTGGGCGACCTCTCGCACGCATCGGTGGTGTTCTCGCGCGACGGCCGCTACGCCTTTGTGTTTGGGCGCGACGGCGCGCTGACCAAGGTGGACCTGCTGACCCAGCGCATTGCCGGCCGCGTGATGCAGGCGGGCAACTCGATTGGCGGCGCCATCAGCGCCGACGGCCGCCTGGTGGTGGCACAAAACTACACGCCCGGCGGCATCAAGGCCTTCGACACCACCACGCTGGAGCTGGTGGCCGACATCCCGGCCGAGTATGAGCACGGCAAGCTCTCGCGCGTGGTCGGCCTGGTGGACCTGCCGGGCCGCCGCTTCGCCTACAGCCTGTTCGACGCGGGCGCCATCTGGATCACCGACCTGTCCAACCCCACACGCCCCGTTACCACCAAGCTGCCCAACATTGGCAAGCAGCCCTATGACGCGCTGGTCACGCCCAATGGCCGCCACTACATCGCGGGCCTGTTCGGCGAGGACGGGCTGGCCATGGTGGACCTGTGGGAAGACAAGCCCACCGTGCGCCGCATCCTGGGCGGCTACGGCCGTGGCCAGGAGCCCCTGCCGGTCTACAAGATGCCGCACCTGCGCGGCTGGGCCGTGGCCGGGCGCCGCGCCTACCTGCCCGCCATCGGCCGCCACGAGGTGCTGGTGGTGGACACCGACACCTGGCAAGAGGTCGGCCGCATCCCGGTGGCTGGACAGCCCGTGTTCGTGATGGCCCGTCCCGACGGCCGCCAGGTGTGGGTGAACTTCTCGGTGCCTGACTACCACCGCGTGCAGGTCATCGACACCACCACGCAAAGCATCGTGCGCACGCTGGAGCCCGGCAAGGCCGTGCTGCATATGGAGTTCACGCCGCGCGGCGAGTCGGTCTGGATCAGCTCGCGCGACGCCCACCGCGTCAGCGTGATCGACACGCAGACCTTTGCCACCCAGGCCACGATGACGGTCGATTCGCCCAGCGGCATCTTCTTCACGTCCCGCGCAGCGCGGGTGGGGTTCTAGATGGCCCCCGACGCCGACCTTCGCCTGGCGCTGCTCAACCCCTGGCAGCGCGGCTTTCCGCTGGTGCGCGAGCCCTTTGCGCACGTCGCGGGCACGCTGGGCCTGTCGACCGACGAGGTTCTGGCGGGCTACGCCCGGCTGCAGCGCGAAGGCGCGCTGAGCCGCATCGGCGGGGTTTTTGCGGGCAACGCCGGCGGTGCGGCGCTGCTGGCCGCCATGGCGGTGCCCCCCGAGCGGCTGGACGCCGTGGCCGCCGTGGTATCCAGCCACCCCGGCGTCAACCACAACTACCAGCGCGAGCACCACTACAACCTCTGGTTCGTGATGACCGGACAGGACGATGCCGCCGTGCGCGCCGCCATGCGCTCGCTCGAAGACGCCACGGGGCTGCCCGCTTTGCAGCTGCGCATGCAGCGCGCCTACCGCATCGACCTGGGCTTCGATCTGCGCGGCAGCACTGCCCCCGCGCCCATGGCCGCCGCGCGCGAGGCCACGCCGGTGCAGGGCGCCGACCGGCCGCTCGCGGCCCTGCTCGAAGACGGCTTGCCGCTGGTGCCGCGCCCCTACGACGCCTGGGCCCAGGCGCTGGACCGCACACCCGAATCGGTGCTGCACACGCTGCAGCAGTGGCTGGACCAGGGCACGGTACGGCGCATCGGCGCCATCGTGCGCCACCACGAGCTGGGCTTTGACGCCAACGCCATGACGGTGTTCAACATCCCCGAAGCGCAGGTGGACGACTGCGGCGAGGCGCTGGCACGCGTGACCGGCGTGACCCTGGCCTACCGGCGCGAGCGCGCCGAGGGCTGGCCCTACAACCTGTACTGCATGGTGCATGGCCGCGACCGCGCTGCCGTGCGCGACGTGATCGCACGCGCCATCGCCGACGCAGGCCTCGGCAGCTTTCCGCACGAGGTGCTGTTCTCCTGCCGCCGCTTCAAGCAGACCGGCCCCCGGCGCTTCCGCGCCCTGCCCGAAGCCGCCGCCCCCAGCGCCGCCACACCGGAGGTGCTCGATGCTGTCGCCGGATGACGCCCGCCTGCTGGAGCGCCTGCACGGCGACCTGCCGCTGACCGAGCGGCCGTTCGCCGACGTGGCCGCGGAGTTCGGCTGGACCGAGGACGACGTCATCGGCCGGCTCTCGGCCCTGCTGGAGAGTGGCATGCTCACGCGCTTCGGCCCGCTGTTCCAGATCGAACGCGCGGGCGGTTTGTTCGTGCTGGCCGCCATGGCCGTGCCCGAGGAACGCTACCAAGCCGTGACGGCCCAGGTCAACGCCCACCCCGAGATCGCGCACAACTACCGGCGCGACCATGCGCTCAACATGTGGTTCGTGCTGGGTACCGAAACCCCGGCGCAGTGCGCGGCCGCCATTGAGCGCATCGAGGCCGAAACGGGCCTCCCCGTGCTGGCCTTCCCGAAGGAGCGCGAGTTCTTCGTCGAACTCAAGCTCCCCCTGACGAGCGGAGAAACCCATGGCGCTTGACGAATTCGACCGCCAGCTGATCGCCGCCACCCAGGGCGGCCTGCCGCTGGTGGCGCGCCCCTACGACGCCGTGGGCGAGCGCCTGGGTGTGAGCGGCCAGCAGGTGCGCGAGCGCCTGGCGCAGATGCTGGAGAGCGGCCTCATCCGCCGCATCGGCGCCGTGCCCAACCACTACCGCCTGGGCTTCACGGCCAACGGCATGAGCGTGTGGGACGTGGACGACGCGCTGGTGGACGCTTTAGGCGAACGCATCGGCCAGCTGCCCGGCGTGAGCCACTGCTACCGCCGCCCGCGCCGCCTGCCGAAGGCATCGCCGGGCCGCTCCCAAGATGCCGAGTCCCCCTCGGGGGGAGACGGTGCGCAATGCACACCGACAGGGGGCATCTGCTGGCCCTACAACCTGTTCGCCATGCTGCACGGCCGCACGCGCGCCGAGGTCGAGCAGCAGGCCGAGCAGGTGCGCGAACTGCTGGGCACCGCCTGCCGGGGCCACGACATCCTGTATTCGACCGCCATCCTCAAGAAGACCGGCCTGCGTCTTCGGCAAAGCCAAGAAAGCTAATCATGTTCCGCATCAGCCAATACATGCGCGAGCTCGCGCAAGCCCAGGCCACCGGCGCCTATCCCGCCCCCGCACGCACCCGAGGCAACGGCCAGGCGCCGGGCCCGGTGGTGATCTGGAACCTGATCCGCCGCTGCAACCTGACCTGCAAGCACTGCTATGCGCTGTCGGCCGACCACGACTACGAGGGCGAGCTGTCCACGCAGGAAGTGTTCGGCGTGATGGACGACCTCAAGGCCTATAGCGTTCCGGTGCTGATTCTTTCGGGTGGCGAGCCGCTGATGCGGCCTGACATCTTCGAGATCGCCGAGCGCGCCAAGGCGATGAAGTTCTACACCGGTCTCTCGACCAATGGCACGCTGATCGACGAGCCCATGGCCGACCGCATCCAGGCCATGGGTTTCGACTACGTGGGCATCAGCCTCGATGGCCTGCGCGAAACGCACGACCATTTCCGCCGCCTCGAAGGCGCCTTCGACCGCAGCCTGGCCGCTGTGCGACACCTGCACCAGCGCGGTGTAAAGGTGGGCCTGCGTTTCACCATGACGGCCATGAACGCGCACGACTTCCCTGCGCTGCTGGACCTGATGCGTACCGAGGCCGTGGACAAGTTCTATTTCTCGCACCTCAACTACGCCGGGCGCGGCAACATCCACCGCGGCAAGGACGCGCAGTTCCAGGCCACGCGCGACGCCCTCGACCTGCTGTTCGAGCGCGCCTGGCAGTCGGCACTGGAAGGCCGCGAAGAAGACTACGTGACCGGCAACAACGACACCGACGGCCCCTACCTGCTGCAATGGGTGCGCGAACGCATGCCGCAGTGGGAGGCACCGCTGCGCGAGCGCCTCATCGCCTGGGGCGGCAATTCGAGCGGCGTGAACGTGGCCAACATCGACAACCTGGGTACCGTGCACCCCGACACCATGTGGTGGCACCACGACCTGGGCAACGTGCGCCAGCGCCCGTTCTCGGCCATCTGGTCCGACACCTCCGAGCCGTTGATGGCGGGCCTGAAAGCCAAGCCCCGCCCGGTGGGTGGGCGCTGCGCTGTGTGCCACTACTTCAGCATATGCGGCGGCAACACGCGCGTGCGTGCCCAGCAACTCACGGGCGATGCGTGGGCCGAAGACCCCGGCTGCTACCTGCGCGACGACGAGATCGGGCTGCAAGCAGGCAGCGACGCACAACGCGTGGCGCTGACGCCTTTCAGCAAGGGCCGCCGCACCATCGACATCCACCCGGAGAACGAACATGCATGACACCCTGCGCCGGTTTGCTGCAGGCGCCGCACACCTGGCCTTGAGCGCGGGCCTGCTCTGGATGGGCCACGGCCTGGCCCAGGCGCAGACCCACAGCGCCGCAGCTACGGCCAGCACGGCAGCCGCCAAGACTGCCGCGCCCACCACCGCCGCCTCTGCTGCCGCGCTGTACGGCGAACACTGCGCCAGCTGCCACGGTGCCCAGCGCACTGGCGGCATGGGCCCGGCGCTGCTGCCCGAGAGCCTGGCACGCCTGCGCCGCCCCGAAGCGCTGAAGGTCATCCAGCAGGGCCGCGCCGCCACGCAAATGGGGGGCTTCGCCGCCACGCTGGCCCCCGCAGACATTGCGGCACTGACCGAATGGATCTACCAGCCGGTCACCCCCGCACCAGCGTGGAGCGACGACGATGTGCGCGCCTCGCGCGTTGAAACCGCAGGCACCAGAAACCTGCCGGCCCGCCCCAGCTGGAAGGCCGATCCCATGAACCTGTTTGTGGTGGTGGAAGGTGGTGACCACCATGTCTCGCTGGTCGACGGCGACCGCTTCGAGGTCATTCACCGCTTTGCCAGCCGCTACGCGCTGCACGGCGGCCCCAAGTTCACACCCGACGGGCGCTTTGTGTTCTTTGGCTCGCGCGACGGCTGGATCACCAAATACGACCTGTGGAACCTTACCGTGGTGGCCGAGGTGCGCGCCGGCCTGAACATGCGCAACGTGGCCGTCAGCGGCGACGGGCGCTGGGTCATGGCCGCCAACTACCTGCCGCGTACCGTGGTGCTGTTCGACGCCGATCTGAACTTTGTCAAACGCTATGACGCCACCACGCTCGACGGCAAAGAGGCCTCGCGCGTGTCTGCGGTGTACGACGCTGCCCCACGCAAGAGCTTTGTCGTGGCGCTCAAGGACATTCCGGAGGTCTGGGAGATTTCCTACGACCCCAAGGCACCGCCGATCTACGACGGCCTGGTGCACGACTACAAGATGGGCGAGGCCATCGCCAAGCCGGGCTACCACGGGGTTCGCCGCACGCCGCTCGATGAACCGCTGGACGATTTCTTTTTCGACCAGGACTACCGCCATGTGCTGGGCTCGACCCGGCCCAAGTCCGGTGCGGCCGACGGCGCCCCCACGGCGCAGGTGGTCAACCTCGATGTGCGGCGCAAGATTGCCGAGTTGCCGATTGCAGGCATGCCCCACCTGGGCTCGGGCATCACCTTTGCCTGGAACGGCACCACCGTGCTGGCCAGCCCGAACCTCAAAGACGGCGCCATCGACGTGATCGACATGAAGACCTGGAAAACGGTCAAGACCATTCCCACCCCCGGGCCTGGCTTTTTCATGCGCAGCCACGAGACCACCCGCTACGCCTGGGCCGACTCCATGATGAGCCCCACGGCCAAGGACACGCTCACACTCATCGACAAGGCCACGCTGACGCCCATGGCCACGCTGCGCGAACCCGGCCGCACGCTGGCGCACACCGAGTTCACCAAGGACGGCCGCTACGCACTGGTCAGCGTGTGGGAGACAGACGGCGCCATCATCGTGTTTGACGCGCAGACCCTCAAGGAGGTCAAGCGCCTGCCCATGAGCAAGCCGGTGGGCAAATACAACGTGTGGAACAAGATCACGCGCTCGGAAGGTACCTCGCACTGAGAGCGCCTGCGGATTTTTGGTCAAATAGGCCTCTAGCGCTTATACAGCAAGCGCTAATAGCTATTAAATAAATAGCATTTTTTGCGGTGCGGAGCAACGCTCCACCGCCCCGCTGCCCTCACACCGGCAGCGCGCTGGGCGCAGGCTCCCCCCCCGCAGTGACCGCCTCGTCGCGCGCAATGCGCCCGTCGATCAGCTCCACCAGCCGGTCGCAGCGTGCCGCCAGCCGCGGGTCGTGCGTGACCACCACAAAACTCGTGCCGCGCTCGGCATGAATGCTGCGCAGCAGGGCAAACACCTCTGCGGACGAGGCGGTATCCAGGTTGCCAGTGGGCTCGTCGGCCAGCACCAGCGGCGGGTTCATGACCAGCGCGCGGGCAATGGCCACACGCTGCTGCATGCCGCCCGACAGCTCCCCCGGACGCTTGTCCATGGCCTGGGCCAGGCCCACGGCGGCCAGCAGGCTGCGCGCGTGCTCGCGCTGCGCGCTGCTGACGCGGCCTTCGGCCATGAGGGCCGGAAGCGTCACGTTTTCCAGCGCCGAGAACGCGGGCAGCAGGTGGTGGAACTGGAAGACAAACCCCAGCGTGCGGCGACGGCGCAGCGTCAGCGCGGCATCTTGAAGACCCTGTACCGCTTCGCCGTCGAGCCGGTAGCTGCCGGACGTCATGGACTCGAGCAGGCCCAGAATATTGAGCAGCGTGCTCTTGCCCGATCCTGAGGGCCCCATCAGGGCAATGAACTCGCCACGGCGCACCTGCAAGGTGATGTCATGCAACACCTCGGCCTCGCTGGGTCGGCCCACGTTGTAGCTTTTGCGCACGTCGCGTAGTTCGATCAACATTTTTGCAATCCATTGCGCTGCGCACCGCCAGTGGCGCAAAAAACCGGCGCAGCCAGTGCCAGCGCCCCCCGCGCAAGGGCAGCCCCGCAGCGCTGGGGGCGTCCCCCTGCCCGCAGTGCGCAGCACTGCGAGAGTGGGGGGAAGCGGCGCAGCCGCTCAGGGGGGTGTCTCATCACTACATGCGAATGGCTTGCGCCGGGTCCAGCGCCGCCGCGCGCCGCGCTGGTGCCACGGCGGCCAGCACGCCGCAGACCGACGCAATCAGCGCCACCTGCAACGCCATGGCAGGTGGCAGCGCAATAGAAAACAGCGGCAAGCCATCCGAGCCGCGCACGAAGTGGGTAAACACCCATATCAGCGCCACCGCCAGCAGCAGCCCCAGCACCGAGCCCAGCACCCCCACCACGGCGCCCTGCACCAGAAACACCCGCAGCACCTGCCCCCGGGTCGCGCCCATGGCGCGCAATATGCCGATTTCGCGGCCCTTTTGCACCACCGATACCACCAGCACGCTGGCGATGCCCAGCACCACCACGGCCAGCACCACGCCGCGAATGATGGAGGTGCTGATCGACTGCGCATTCAGCGCCGACACCAGCTGGGCATTGCTCTCTTGCCAGCTTTCAATCTTGTAGGGAAACTGCCCCTGCAGCGCGCGCGCCAGGGTCTGGGCCACCCACACGTCCTTGAGGGTCAGGTCGAGCTGGGTGGCACCACCGGGCAGTGCCAGCAGGCTTTGCGCAGCCCGCAGCGGCACGATCACGGTGCGCCGGTTCAGGTCTTTCACGCCCAGTTCCACCAAGGCGGTGACGCGCACGGAATCGCTCACGGTACCGCTCACGCTGCCGGTCTGCACCGTGAGGCGATCGCCCACGCGCACGCCAAGGTCCTGCGCCAGCTCGCGCCCCACAATCGCCTCGCCCGGCAACAGCCGTGGGCTGCCACTGACCACCTTGGAGCGCAGCCCCACCACCCGGTCATAGCGGTCCAGGTCCACGCCCATCAGTGCAATGGCCTGTGATGCCTCGCCGCGCAGCGCCAGGCCGCTGCCCGACACCATGGGCGATACGCCGACCACCTCGGGCAGACGCTCCAGCAGCGGCACCAGCGCCTGCCAGTTGGCCACCGAGCGCAGGCGCTGCGCGCGCGGCTGCGTTTCGGTGAGGACGGCCACCCCGGGCACGGGCAGTGCTGCCGGTGTCACCAGGTCGTCCGCTGCCCGCAGACTGATGTGCGCCTGGGCGCCCAGCGTCTTGGCCAGGGTGTTGGATTGCAGGCCGTTGATCAGCGCCGAGATGTAGGCAATCACTGCCACCCCCGCCGCCACGCCCACGATGATCAGCAGCGTCTGCATGTGCCCCTCGCGCAAAAAACGCAGCGCCACACGCAACTCGAAGCCGGGCCAGATCATCCTAAAAATCGCAGTTGGATGCGCCTGCCAGTGCCATGATCGGCGTGCCAGGCAAGACGCGACGAGGCAGCGCACTCCTGTGCGCAACGAGGAGCAACGCCGCATGGCTTTTCACAGGGCCTATCCAGGGATTGCAAGCGGTCAACTGCGATTTTTAGGATCAGCATGGCAGCGAGCTCAGCGGCCCTTGGTGCCGCTCGGTGCAGCGCCCGAGGCGGCATCCGCCCGGCCCTTGGCACCTGCGCCTGTTGCAGGCGCCGCAGTGCCTGCCATCCATGGCACCGTGCGGGCACGCACGCGGTCGCCCGCCTGCACGGCGCCGCCGCGCAACACGGTGTCGCCCCCGGTCAGGCCCTCCAGCACCTCCACGGCATCCAGCGTGCGCAGTCCCAGCCGCACGGCGCGGGCTTCAGCGCGCCCGTCCTGCAGCACCAGCACCAGCACCGCGCCCGTGTCGCCCGCCATGGCGCCGCGCAAAGTGGCCTGGGGCAGTACCAGTGCGCTTTCGCGCCGGGCGGTCTCCACCTCGACCGACAAGGTCATGTCCTCGCGCAGATACGCGGGCGCCAGCTGCTCCAGCGCAAATTTCACCTCGATGGCACCGCGCTGCGCATCCACCGCCGGTGCGATGGAGAGCACGCGCGCTGCAAAACGCTGGCCGGCAAAGGCATCGGCCACTACCGCGGCCTTCTGCCCCGGCTCCAACTGGTCCAGAAAACGTTCATCCACCTGGGCCACCAGCTGGGTGGGCCCTGCCAGCGCCAGGCTGAGCAAGGCCTTGCCGGGCTGCACGATCTGCCCGGGCTCGACCGCGCGCACCAGCACGCGGGCATCGGCTGGCGCGACCAGAGCAGTCTGCGCCAGGCGGGCCTGCGCCGCCACGGTGGCCGCCTGGGCCAGCGCAAGCTGCGCCTGCGCCTGCGCCACATCGGTACCGGCATCGGCATTGGCCTGCATCTGCGCCTGCGCGCTGAGCTGCTGCGCCCGCGCCACATCCACCGCCCGGCGGGCCTCGTCGAGCTGCGCGGGGCTGTAGAACCCCTCGGCCACCAACTGCTGCACCCGCGCCAGGCTGGCGTTTGCGGCTTGCAGGGTGGCGCTGGCCTGTGCGCTCGCAGCCTGCGCAGCGGTACGGCCGCTGCTGCGCAGGCCAGTCAGTCGCGCCTGCGCCTGGCGCTCGGAGGCAACGGCCTGCGCCAAAGCGGCACGCAGTTCATCCGATTCGAGCTGCACCAGCACATCACCCTGACGCACCTGCGCGCCTTCGGCCACCCGCACCTGCGCCACCCGGCCGGTGAGCGTGCTGCCCACATCCACGCGCGACAGCGTGGCCACGCGGGCCGAAAACTGCAGGGTGCGCACCAGCGGTGCCGACTGCACCACCACGGCATCGACCAGCGGCCCGCGCAACGACGGCCCCGACGGCGACGCCCACCGCCACGACGGCAGCGGCCAGACCCCATGCGATCCAGGGGCGCTTCACAAAAAATTCCTCAGTACCATGGGTTTGATTCGATCATTCAGAAAACAGCCCCCCGGCAGCCTGCGGCGGCGTGACCCCGAGGTGCCGATAAGCGGCCAGCGTGGCGATGCGCCCGCGCGGTGTGCGCTGCAAATAGCCTTGCTGGATCAGGTAGGGCTCGATCACGTCCTCGATGGTGCCCGCCTCTTCACCAATGCTGGCGGCGATGTTGTCGAGGCCCACGGGGCCGCCGTCAAAGCGATGTATCAAGGCTTCGAGCAGCTTGCGGTCCATCACGTCAAAACCCTGCGGGTCCACGTCGAGCATGGCGAGCGCCTTGTCGGCGATGGACTTGGTAATGCGGCCATCGCCCTTCACCTCGGCATAGTCGCGCACGCGGCGCAGCAGCCGGTTGGCGATGCGCGGCGTGCCGCGCGAGCGCCGCGCCAGCTCAAAGCCGCCGGCCTCGTCCATGGGCGTGCCCAGCAATCCCGCACTGCGCGTGACGATGCGCGCCAGCTCCTCGGGCGTATAAAACTCCAGCCGCGCCACGATGCCAAAGCGGTCGCGCAGCGGGTTGGTGAGCATGCCCGCGCGCGTGGTGGCACCCACCAGGGTGAAGGGCTGCAGGTCAAGCTTGATGGAACGCGCCGCCGGCCCCTCGCCGATCATGATGTCGATCTGGTAGTCCTCCAGCGCGGGGTAGAGGATTTCTTCGACCACGGGCGAGAGGCGATGGATCTCATCGATGAAGAGAACGTCGTTCTTTTCCAGGTTGGTCAGCAGTGCCGCGAGGTCCTTGGGCTTTTCGAGCACGGGCCCGCTGGTCTGGCGCAGGTTCACGCCCAGTTCGGCCGCAATGATGTGGCTCAGCGTGGTCTTGCCCAGGCCGGGCGGGCCGAACAGCAGCACATGGTCGAGCGCCTCGCCGCGCTTCTTTGCGGCGCCGATGAAGATCTCAAGTTGCTCGCGCGCCTTGGCCTGACCCACGTATTCCTGCAGCAGCTTGGGGCGCAGGGCGCGCTCAATGGCTTCCTCCTGCGGCGATGCCGGAACGGCAGAGATGACGCGCTTGGCGGGCGCGGGGGCGAAGTCGTCGGTCTGGATAGTCACTTTGGCAGTTTTCCGGCTAACGTTCCACTATAGGCCACTCCAGGGGGCCAATGCCGGCGCCAATCAGTGCGCTCACGGAAAGTTGTGGCGCTGAGGCTCCTTCAGCAGGAACACAGACTTTTGCGTCAGCACCAGAGTTGTTACCCAACCGCCCACCCGATTACTCCGGTACCCACGGGGCGAACCTGACACGCAGCCGTCGGGCCACCTCACGGGTGCGACAGGCATACCGTCCAATGTTCCATTAATTGGCGGCGTGGTTTGCCACCGGTGCAGGCGCTGCCTGGCCTGTGGCCTGAAGGCTGGCCTCTTCCTCCACGTCGTACGAGCCAAAAACTTCGCGGGGCGATCGGATTTCGGGCAGCACATAGACAATGCCATCCGTTCCGGTAAATGCCGGGCTCACCACGGTGTCGTAAAACTTCACGGGAATATTGATACAGCCATACGAAATCCGGCGCTCTGACGGCGACGAACTGGCCAGCCTCTGGGCGCGGCGCTCCTTGGCATTGCTGGTGACGACACGGTGCATCGAAATAGCCGTGTCGTAGTCGACCCAGAGAATTTCATTGCCCTTGAGGTTTTTGTCCAGGTTGGCCACGAAACGCCCCGCGGGGGTGGTCCGTTCCTCCGGGCGAATGGCTGACATTTTTTTGGTGCCGATGCCAGGCACCGAGTGATCGCCAATGGCCAGTCCAAGCAGCGCGGGAGATTCTCCGCGCAGCATGCCGTTGGCATCGAACACGAACACCCTGGCGTCCCGCTTGTCGATGATGACAAAGGGTTTGTTCAGGTTGTCGCCTGAATCCACCACCCAATGGGCCACATGCCGCGCGTCCTTGGAGGCTTGGGTCTGTTCGAAGTTGGCGCGCTTTGTGCCTTTTGCTGCCCGCGTGGGCGGCTGCATGACCGTGGGAACGGCATCGCTGCCAATCGCCGGCACGGCCCCTTCCAACCCTGGGCCTGGCCCATGAGCAGCGTCATGCGACGCATAGGCCTGGCTGCAGATCAGCCCTGTGGCCAGCAGGCCCTGAAAAATCCTTCGGAGCATGGGGACCAATGTTTTTTCAGGGTTTCTCATCACGACCTGTTAGTTGCGTTCCGGTTTGGGTTGGCGCACGGGCGCCTGGTATTTCTGGGGTGGCGCTTCGACTGGCGCCACTACAGGCACCACAGGCACGACCACCGGCGGCGCGGGTGGTGTTGCAACGGTGATCACCGAAGGTGGCAGCGGCGCTGGCGGAACCACCGTCAAAACGTATTCGGGATGTGTAAGGGCGGGCGGTCCGGGCGGAGTCCAAACAGGCGGCAATGCCGGGTTTTCCACCGGTGGAATCACGGGAGGTACAACCACTGGCGGCACCACTACCGGTGGAATCACCGGAGGCACAACCACTGGCGGCACCACTACCGGTGGAATCACGGGAGGTACAACCACTGGCGGCACCACTACCGGCGGGATCACCGGAGGCACAACCACTGGCGGCACCACTACCGGAGGGATCACGGGAGGTACAACCACTGGCGGCACCACTACCGGAGGGATCACCGGAGGCCCACTGGCGGCACCACTACCGGAGGGATCACCGGAGGCACAACCACTGGCGGCACAACCACCACCGCAGTGATATCAGCGGTTGTCTTGGAAACAGCAGGACCGCAACAAGGAACTGCCAAGGCGTAAGCGCTGGCGTTAGCACCGCCGAGACTGTAACCCGTCAAGGTGACGGTCTTGTCCGTTCCCACGTTGGCACTGTCGAAATTGGCCGTGCTGCCCGGGCCTGCAACCAGCGTCACACCGATTGGGCCTCCTTGCAGTGAAGCAACCGTTGCCGTGGTGGTTCCGTCGACCACTTTGTCTTCGGCTTGCGCAAACACCAGCATGCGCTGGGTAGGCGCTGCGCCGATGATGTTGACCGAATAATCCGTCGGCGTGGTGTACGCGACCGGGTTGTATTCGATGGTCGTGGGAGCGTTCGTCACCGTGGCTGCTGGCGCCAGCGGCTCAAAAACCACTGTGCCGCCGCCAACACCCGGCGCGCCAGCCCCATACCCTGCACTCAGCACCAGACCCAGTGGCAGGCCCAGACTTTGAGCGGGAACGATGTTGGTGGTGTGGGTCAGCGTAATTTTGCCCAAAATATTGATATCGTTTGCGGCGCACATGGTGACGTTGCCGTTGGTCGTCGTCAAAGCGCCGTCCAGGTTGATGTCCCTCCCGGCGCCCAGCAGAACGCTGCCATTGGTCGTCGTGATGTCTGCGCCCAATGCAACGTTCACATCGCGTCCGCAGCACACCACCAGGTTTCCGTTGGTTGCAGTAATGGGTGCGTTGATATTCACATCGCGATCAGCCAACAACGACAGAGTCGTCGTGCTGGGAGCAGCTGTCCATGCGATGGCGTCGTTGACCTGAATATCACCGTTTCCTACAGTTCCCGTGTAGAGACTGGTCACCGGCGGGGTGCCGGCAACCGCGGCGTCTGTACCGGCTGCCGTGCTGATAGTCACGCTGTTGGTTACCAGCAGAGCAGAAAGCGTTGCCCCTGAAATGTTGTCCGTGGCCCCGCTTCCAATGATGAAGTCCTGCGGGTCAATCAGCCAGGTGCCGGTTTTACCCCGCGCTGCCTCGGTAGTGACTTTCACACCGCTGCTGATCTTCACATCGGCAGCGGATGTTTCAATAAAACCGCCATCGCCGCCGTTGGGCGCACTGGCGTCCAGCGTGCCAGCCACCCCCATCGTGCCATTCTCCATGCCGCCCATCAACAAGATGGCGCCCCTGATGTTTTGAATCGTCTGCGCCTGAATGATGCCGGTGTTGTTGACGGCATTCGCCAGCAGGCTTCCCGCCGCCTGCGTGGTCAGCAGCACCTGGCCGCCATCGGCGCGAATCATGCCGCCGTTGTCCACCAGCGCATTCAGTGCACCTTGATCTACCGTGACGTTGAGCAGCTTGTCGCCCGCCATGTCCAGCGTGACAGCCTCACCAACCGCCAGCGCGATGGTGCCCAGCTGGGCGGCAATCACGCCTTGGTTGCTGACGTTCGCTCCCAACAGGGCAACATAGCCGCCATCGGCTGCGTTGATCGTGCCCTGGTTCAGCACCGAGCCCGCACCCGCACCCGAGAACTTGTAGTTGTTCGCCATGAAGTCGGCATCGGAGATGGCCAGGGTGGATGCCACCAGCCCGCCCACGTTCACCGATGCACCCGCCCCGAACAGGATGCCATTGGGGTTGACCAGGAACACCTTGCCGTTGGCCGTCAGGCTGCCCAGTATGTTCGAGGGATCTGACCCGATGACGCGGTTCAGCGCCACCGAGCTGCTGCCAGGCTGCACAAACTGGACCGACTCGCCTGCCCGCACGCCAAAGCTCTGCCAGTTAATCGCCACGTTGGGCGTGGTCTGGGTAATCGTCATGTTTCCGGGCGCGCCACCAATGGTGGCGCTGCCAGCCGAAACCACGCCGCCCACGGGCTGGGCATGAACCCCTGCGCCACAGGCCATCATCAGGGAAACGGCCAGGATTTTCAGGCTGAAGCTGCTACCCGTACCCGCCGCTGCCGTGCAGGACGAGATTTTCTTGCCGGCACTGCGGGTGATTTCAGAAACGGCCACAAAGGTGCCGGTCTGGTCGTTCCAGATGGAGCGGTGAATGAGGTTCATGGGAATCTTTCGCGTGTTCTTCAAAAATGCGGATTCAGTCCGGCGTCAGTGCAGGCCAGGCCTGCGCTGGACGAGGTCAGAAATATTTGACGGCCTGAATCCAGAACCGGCCCGACTTGTCGGGTGCCGAAGTTGCCAAGTCGTTGCCCAGCTTGCGGGCGTAATACGCCCTCACCAGAAAGTTGTTGGTGTCCGACCATGTCAGGCCCACGCCCGCACCACTCAGGGTCCGGCGGTTGTCACCCGTGCTCCATGGGTTCTTGTTGATGGTCACGCTGCCGGCGTCGACAAAACCAACCAGCTGCATCTGCCCGGGAAACTGTTGGGGAGTGGGGAGCCGCATCCGGGCTTCAAGCGTCAGCACATAGCCCTGGTCGGCATACGCTTCGCCTTCCGGGTAGGCGCGCACGCCATACATGCCACCGAGCTCCATCTTTTCGGATGTATCAAGGTTTTTTGAGGCGATCTGGCCGTTGATGCCGGCATACAGCGAGACCGTGTCGGTCACACTTTGCAGTCGCATGGCGCTGAAACCCAGCTTGTTGAAGTGACCGTTGCTGCGTGCAGTCGTCGCGTCGAAGGCCCGTATCGCCGGGGTTTCGATGTCGATGTTGCCTGTGGACCAATTGAGCGAATAGCCCGTCAAACCGCCACGGCCCAGACCATCGCGGTGGTCGCCGCGCAGGCTTGCTGTCAACACCTGGGATTTTTTGTCTTCAACGGGTGCGTCCAGGCTCAGTGGTCGGTTGTCCTGAAACGTTTTGGCGTCAAACGCCAGGCCGGCGTACAGGTTGGTATTGCGCGAACGGATCAAGGGGTAGCTGCCGTACACGCTGGCGATCTTGGCCGTACCGGTGGCCTGCGCGTATGTGAATTCCTCGCCCAGCTCGTAGTCCAGCCAGCTATAAGCCACGCCGACCGTCGCCTTGCCAAACTGCATCTGGTAGGACGCCCGTGCGTAGTTCAGGCCGGAGCCTGACGTCAGCAGGCGCAGCGAAGCAACGTCGCCGTGCCCAGCCGCATTGTTCAGGTTCACCGTCGCGCCAAGGCGATATTCGCCGGTGTAGCGGTTGCCACCATTGTCGGCATCAATACTGCCCGTGACACGCTGACCAGGAACCACGTCAACGATCAGATCGGACGATCCGACGGACGCGCCCGGCGCCAGCGTCGAGGTAACTTTCACGCCTGGAATGTCCGACAGCAGCAACAGGCGGCTTTCCAGTGGCGCGATGGCAACCGTGTCGCCGCTGTTGAGCCCCGCCAGCTGGCTCTGAATCAAGCCGTCGGACAGTGTGCTTTGGTTGCGAACAGCCACCTGGCCGTACTGGCCTTCGATCACGGCAATGGTGACCACACCATCCTTGATTTCCTGGGCTGGCAGGTAAGCCTGCGCTACAAAATAGCCTGCGTTGCGATAACGCTCAGTAATTTTGAGCGCCATGGCGCGCAGCTCGCCCAGCGACAGCTCACTGCCGGGCGTAAACCCCGTCAGCGAAAGCAGCTCTGATTCGGGGTAAACCCGCGACCCGGTCACCTGCAGGCGGTTGACCGTGATTTTTACGGCGTCCGAAGCTTCCGTCGCTGGCGCACTGCTGGGTTCTAGGCGGATGACAGGCGCTGTTTTTTGCGGGATGGGGGTCGGTGGAATCTGCTGAATCTGGCTGCCGGCGCTGGGAAGCTGCTGGGCAAACACGGTTTGACCGAGGGCCAAAAGGGCAAGCGGGAGGAATTTATTTTTTAACACTGGCAGCCCTTGACATGATTGACTTCTAATTCGAACCAGCCCCGTTGAAGGGCTGGGCGATGGGGTGCAAGTGCCGAATAAATCTGGTGCCGTCTTTGATTTACTCAATCTTTTTACCGTTATCTCCATTCAATCTGTAACTTCAATAACTTGATGTAGTCCAAATGCCTGAATGCTGCGGCGCAAAAGCTGACAGAACACGCGCCCTGGCACATGCCAATACCAAGGGCCCAAGGTCCCAAGGCCGAATGGCATGTTTTCGGGGCCAATTCTCTTTTGCCGTTCCCAAGTTCACGGTCCGCACTTTTATCTGCGGACGTGCGAAGCCCTTTTGAGCCGCAAGTCCGTCGGCTGGAAGGTGTTCGATGGCGAAGGGGGGATTTGGCCGACCGGTGATGGCCGGGCATCTACGCATCTGCCGGGCAATACACCGACAGCGGAGACCGCACCCTTTGGCGGGTGCAGGTGGGGGTGGTGGGGGAGCGAAGTCGTCGGCTTGAGTGGTCAAGCCACACTGCGCCATTGCAGGCGAAGCGCCTGCTGGCTCATGGTGCCGGTTTCAGCCAGTTCTTGAGGGCCACCTGGAATGCCAAGTCAAAACGGCCATAGTAGTCGTAGCCGGTGGGGTTCTGGCAACTTGCGGCCCCGCCCGCCAGCTGTCCCGCCACATAGCGCTTGCCTGCAATGGGCACGAACAGGCTTGAGCCGCTGCTACCAGCCTCGGTCGTGCCAGCAGTCAACCCCACGGTCAGGAAACGCGCATCTTGCGGCGCGCTGACCAGACATGTCAGCAGGTTTTTGTTGACGTCTGCGTCAATAGTGCAGGTGGAAAACTGCTTCACTGCGCCCTCATAAAGCTTTTGCAGGTCACCCTGAGGATGGTGGATTCCGGCAGTGACGGTGCCTTCGGCAACGGCGCCGAAATACGAGCCAGCGAATACAACGCCAGCCGGCGGCGCAGCATTCAGCTGCATGAAGGATGTGTCGGTAGCCGCCTGTGCGGACAGCAGGGTCGCACCACCGTAGAGGCGCTGCGCGCCTGCGTTGACCGCGCTGGTGTCGCAAGCGGCGGAGCGGTAGAACCATTCGGTCGTCACAGTAGACGCAGCCGACTGCGTCGAAATGCAGTGGTGGGCAGTCAGAAAATACGGCGTGGTGCTCGACTGCGCATCGTTGAGCAGCGTACCCGTGCACAGGTAACCGGTGCCGTTCTCGACGAAAGTCACGCGCGCCACCGAGCGGCTTTCGCTGCTGTACTCGGGCCGGCACGACACGTCGATATTGCAGGTGTCTGCCTTGGCCGCCTTGGTCAGGTTTGGCTGCGCTGCACTTTCGGGTGAAACAAAAAAGTGCGACAGCGTAGGCACGGCGATGTCGAGCTGGACGAGATTGGCATTGGCCGGCAACTCCAGCTCCAGCGTGGTCTCTGCGCCACCGAAATCGGGACTCCAGTAGGTGCGGGCCGCATCGCCGGTGTCTCCCGCCTGCAGGTTGCGCGCAATAGTGCTGAGCACCTCTTCGCCAGACACCTCGAACGCCGCCTCACCGGCCTGCGCATAAAAGCGCAGCGTGCTGCCTGCAGGCAGCGCGCGCACCAGCAGCCCCAGGCGCACACCCAGCGCACCTTGCGCTGCGAAGCTGACGGCGGCACGCTGCGTGCCGCGCTCTGTGGGGGACCACTGCAGCTGCGCCCGCAGGCCCAACGAAGTGGCCGTAGCGGCCACGCTGCGGGCCAGGCCAATTTGCTGGCGCATGCCGTTGCCCGGGTTGAGCCCTGCCTTTTTTTGCTGCGATTGCAGCGCCGGAACCGCCAGCGGCCCCAGTTGCACCGGCGTGGCCTTTGGTGCACGCCCGGCGGCACGCGGCAACGGTGGGGCTACCTTGAGCGCCTTGCCCAGGGTGGGATCAAACGGCTCGATCCGGTTCGCTGTCGACATATCCGGTGCAGGCGCGTCGCCACCACCACCACCGCCGCAAGCGGCCACCAGCAGCGCCACACCTGCAACGCACACCCACTGCATCGACTGTGGAAATTTCATGGCGACCTCGTACTGAATCCGTTTGGTTAGGGGTTATTTCGCCAGCGCCTTCAGCGCCAGCTTGATTCCGTCACTGACGCCGACATCCGGCGGCAAGGCCTTCAAAGCGGCCGCCGCTTCCTTGTCGTTGTAACCCAGCGCCAGCAGCGCCTGCAATATATCCACCTGGGCGTCGCTGGTTGCCTGCGCGTGCGCTCCCATGTCGGCGCCCAGTTTGCCCTTGAGCTCCAGCAGCAAACGTTCGGCGGTCTTCTTGCCAATACCCGGCACCTTGACCAGGCGGCCCGCCTCTTGCAACGTGATGGCCTGCGCCAGATCGCCCACGCCCATGCCGGAAAGTATGGACAGTGCCGTGCGCGGCCCCACGCCCGATATCTTGATGAGTTCGCGAAACGCCTGGCGCTCGGGCGGCGTGGCAAAGCCATACAGCAGCTGCGCATCCTCGCGCACGATGAACTGCGTGAGCAGGCTCACGCGTTCGCCCACGGCGGGCAGGTTGTAGAAGGTGCTCATGGGCACATTCACCTCGTAACCCACGCCGTGGCAGTCCAGCAGCACCTCTGGCGGGTTCTTCTCCAGCAGGGTGCCGGTCAATTTGCCTATCATGGATGTCCTTTGCCGGCGAACGCACCACCTGCTGCGCCGTCTTTCTTGCCGTGTTTTCCGTAGCCTGACTGGAATTATCCGCGTGATCCTGCGCCACACCTTCACTCCCCACAACAATACCCGGCTCACACACCTGTGCGGCCCGGCCGACGCGCACCTGCGCACCATCGAAGTGGCCCTGCAGGTGAGCATTGCGCACCGGCACGAACAGTTCAAGGTGGATGGCCCCAAAGCCAAGGCCACCCAGGCCATGGAACTGTTGCAGGCCCTGTATGAAATGGCCGAGCGCCCCATTACCGAAGACTACCTGCAGCTCATGCTGGCGGGCGACCAGTCCCTGGTGGAAGCGCCCGAGGGCGCCATCGTGCTCAATACCCGCCGGCCCGACCTGCGCGGGCGCACGCCCACGCAGAACCTCTACCTCGAAAACATCGCCACGCACGACATCACCTTCGGCATCGGCCCTGCCGGCACGGGCAAAACCTATCTGGCCGTGGCCTGCGCCGTAGATGCGCTGGAGCGCAGCGCCGTGCAGCGCATCGTGCTGACGCGCCCTGCCGTGGAGGCGGGCGAACGCCTGGGCTTCCTGCCCGGCGACCTGGCGCAAAAGGTGGACCCGTATCTGCGCCCGCTGTACGACGCACTCTATGAGCTGATGGGCTACGACAAGGTGCAAAAAGCCTTCGAGCGCAACGCCATCGAAATCGCCCCGCTGGCCTTCATGCGCGGGCGCACGCTGAACAATGCATTCGTCATCCTCGACGAAGCGCAAAACACCACGCCCGAGCAGATGAAAATGTTTCTCACCCGCATCGGCTTTGGCGCCCGGGCCGTGGTCACTGGCGACGTGAGCCAGGTGGACCTGCCCAAAGGCGCGATGAGCGGGCTGGTCGATGCAGAGCGGGTGTTGAAGCGCGTCAAGGGCATTGCCGTGACTCGCTTCACCAGCGCCGACGTGGTGCGCCACCCGCTGGTTGCGCGCATCGTGGACGCATACGACGCACCGCGCCGGGCGCCCGTCGCGCGCAGCCGCGCAGACTAGACAGGTTCCAGGTTCACAAAAACTCCTTATTTGATAGCTGCAAGCGCTTACTCCATAAGCGCTAGAGGCATAAATGACCCTAAATACCCTCTCCCTGTCACTGCAATTCGGCCGCTTTGATGGCGTCGCCGCCCACCGCGCTGTGCTTCCGCGCCACAAGGTCACGCGCTGGATTCGCCACGCCCTGGCCACCGATGCGGAGATCACCGTGCGCATCGTCGGTGCCGAAGAAGGCCAGCAACTGAACCGCGACTACCGCAAAAAGGACTACGCCACCAACGTGCTCACCTTCGATTACACGCAGGAGCCCCTGGTGACCGCCGACCTGGTGCTCTGCGCCCCCGTGGTGGAGCGCGAGGCGCGCGAACAGAACAAGAGCCTGGAAGAGCACTACGCCCACCTGCTGGTGCACGGCACGCTGCATGCCCAGGGCTGGGACCACGAAACCAGTGCCGCCGATGCCGACGAAATGGAAGCCTACGAAACCGCCATCCTGCAAGAGCTGGGCTTTGCCGACCCGTACGCCAAATAGCGCCAGACACCAGACTGCCTGCAGCAAAGCAATCCAACCTTTTTTGCCTGCAATCATCCGAGAATTCCCGCGAGTCTCCACCTAAGATGGTGCCAATGTGCCGGGGCTGACGCCCCAGTCAAAAGGAGACATGTTGGAAACCACCCTGCTGCTCACCGCCGCCTTCATCGCCGGCGCCCTCAATGCCGTTGCCGGAGGCGGCAGCTTTCTGACGCTGCCCGCACTGGTCTTCACCGGCGTGCCGCCCGTGGTGGCCAATGCCACCGGCACGGTGGCCCTGCTGCCGGGTTACATGGCCGGCGCCTGGGGCTTTCGCGAAGACACAGCCCCGCCGCCCGGGCTTTCGATGCGCCTGCTGGTGGTGCTGTCGCTCATTGGTGGGGCCGCGGGCGCTGGGCTGCTGCTGGTCACGCCCGACGCCACCTTCCGCCGCGTCGTGCCTTGGCTGCTGCTGGCGGCAACGGCGTTGTTTGCGTTCGGCCCCTGGCTGCGCCAGAAGCTGGCGGGCGGCACACCGTCCACCGCCAAGGCCACGGTGGGCGTGCTGGCCGTGGCGGCGTATGGCGGTTACTTCAATGGCGGGCTGGGCATATTGCTGCTGGCCCTGTTCGGCCTGCTGGGCCAGACGAACCTGAATGCCATGAACGGCCTGAAAAACTGGGTATCAGCACTGCTCACCGCGATTGCCGTGGCCATTTACGCAGCGGGCGGCCTGGTGCTTTGGCCGCAGGCGCTGATGATGATGGTGGCGGCCACTGCAGGCGGTTACGGCGGCGCGCGTGTGGCGCGCAAGCTGCCTGCGCCCGTGCTGCGCTGGGGCATCGTGGCCACAGGGCTGGTGATGGCCGCCCTGTTCTTCTGGCGCCAGTGAGCCAATGCGCCGGCGTGTGCGGGCGCCGGGTCACCGCCGCGAAACACCCCGGCAAGCGCTCACCCCAATGGCCCGCGCACTGGCCACTCAGAAGGTGTGAATGAATCCGGCGTGGCCGAGCAGGCCGCAAAAACGCGGCCGATCGTGCCGCAAAGCAAGCCACAAGCTCTTGCTATGGCGAGCATCTGCAACGACGAGGGGGTGCGTTTTGGCGGGATGAGCGGGCATGGCGGGTTTGTTCACACCTTCTCAGGCGCCGCGCACCAGCAGCACCGGCACCGGCGACTGGCGCAGCACCTGCTCGGCATCGCTGCCCAGCAGCATCCGGCCCACGCCGCGCCGGCCATGGGTGCCCAGCACGATGAGCTGCGCGCCCCATTCCTTGGCTTTCGCGATGACCAGATCGCTCACACGCCCGGCGTAGCTTTCATACAGCTCGGCCTCCACCGGAACGCCGGCCGCACGCACCCGGTTCTGGGCGTCCTGCAGCACGTCCTGGCCCGCCTTCTTGAGCGTGTCAAACACTTCCGCGGTCAGTGCCATGCTGGACTCGAAGCTCGTCATGAACGAGATTTCATCCACCACATGCAGCAACCGGATCGTCGAACCCATCACCCGCGCCAGCGCAATGGCTTCTTGCAACCCTGTGAGCGAGGTGGCGCTGCCATCCACAGGAACCAGAATCTTTTCGTACATGGACAAATCCTCCGAAAAAACACATCGTAGCCCCGCACACCACCATCACCGTGACTGAAATGAAATCGCCGAAGGCGAGCACGAGTGGGAAGAGTGGCTACCCGGCAGCAGGCGCCACGCGCAGTGGAATCGTCACCGGTCCGTCGTTCACCAGGTGCACCTGCATGTCGGCCGCAAACCGGCCCGTGGCCACCTCGGGATGGGCAGCGCGGGCCTGTGCCACCAAGTAGTCATAAAGCCTGCGGCCCTCATCGGGGGCCGCCGCCTGCGTGAAACTGGGGCGGTTGCCGCCCGTGGTGTCGGCCGCCAACGTGAACTGGCTGACCAGCAGCAGGCCGCCGGCCCCGCCCTGGCCGTCCAGGTCCTGCACGCTCTTGTTCATCTTGCCCGCGTCGTCGCTGAAGATGCGCAGCTTGAGCATCTTGGCCAGCAACTTGTCGGCTTCGGCCTCGGTGTCGCCTCGCTCGGCGCACACCAGCACCAGCAGGCCCGCGCCAATGGCGCCTACGACCTGCCCGTCCACCTCCACGCGCGCCTGCCGCACGCGCTGCAACAGGCTGATCATTCTTCGCCAGTCACCAGCCGCGCCTTGACGGCCTTGCCCTTGACGCGGCCCTGGTTCAGACGCTGTGCAGCCTGCGCGCCAAGGGCGCGGTCCACCGCCACGTAGGTGGAGAAATCGTTCACGTTGATCTTGCCGATCTGTTCGCGGGTGAAGCCCATCTCGCCGGTGAGTGCTCCCAGCACGTCACCCGCACGGATCTTCTCTTTGCGGCCGCCGATGATCTGGATGGTGACCATGGGCGGCACCAGGGGGCCGCTGCCCGTGGGTGTGAGTTCGGCCACGGGGAACCAGCGCGATTCGCGGCCCTGCAGCACTTCGATCTTGCCCACTGAGCCCATCTCGTCCATGCTGACCAGGTTGAGTGCCAGGCCTTCGGCGTCGCCCCGGCCCGTGCGGCCGATGCGGTGGATGTGCACCTCGGGGTCGGGCGTCACGTCCACATTGATGACGGCGGCCAGGTTGGCAATGTCCAGCCCGCGCGCCGCCACGTCGGTGGCCACGAGCACCGAGCAACTGCGGTTGGCAAACTGCACCAGCACCTGGTCGCGCTCGCGCTGCTCCAGCTCGCCATACAGCGCCAGTGCGCTGAAGCCCTGGGCCTGCAGCACGCCCACCAGGTCGCGGCACTGCTGCTTGGTGTTGCAAAACGCAATCGACGACTCCGGGCGGAAGTGGCTGAGCAGCTGCGACACCGCGTGCAGGCGCTCGCTGTTTTTCACCTCGTACCAGCGTTGCTCGATCTTGCCCTCGGCATGCTGGGCCTGCACCGTGATCTGCACGGGGGTCTTCATGAACTGCGCGCTCAGCTTGGCGATGCCTTCGGGGTAGGTGGCCGAGAACAGCAGGGTCTGGCGCTCTTTGGGACACTGCTTGGCAACCACAACGATGTCATCGAAGAAACCCATGTCGAGCATGCGGTCCGCCTCGTCGAGCACCAGGGTGTTGAGGGCTTCCAGGCTCAGGTGCTGACGTTCCAGGTGGTCCATCACGCGGCCTGGGGTGCCCACCACGATGTGGGCACCGTGCTCCAGGCTCAGCGTTTGCGCACGCAGCGGCACGCCGCCGCACAGGGTCACGACCTTGATGTTTTCTTCGGCCCGCGCCAGACGGCGGATTTCGGAGGTCACCTGGTCGGCCAGTTCGCGCGTGGGGCACAACACCAGCGCCTGCACCGCAAAGCGGCGCGGGTTGAGGTTGGCCAGCAGCGCCAGGGCAAATGCGGCGGTCTTGCCGCTGCCGGTGCTGGCCTGGGCGATCAGGTCTTTGCCCAGCAACGCGGGGGGCAGGCTGGCCGCCTGGATGGGCGTCATCTGCGTATAGCCCAGCTGCTGCAAATTGGCCAGCGTGGCGGGGCTCAGGGCCAGCGCGCTGAAGTCAGTGCTGGCTTGGTTTTCTTTGGAGGTCATGGGGCGATTATCCGGTGCGCCCTTGTGCGCGGGCACGCCGGCGCCCCCAAAGGGCCGTAAAGCGCCGCAAGGTGGCCGCTCCAGCCGCACCCTGGTGGCTATTGCAGGGCGAACACGCCCACAAAGGCCAGCGTGTGCGCCACGATGCCCGGCGCCACGGCCAGCGCATAGCGCCAGCCACCGCTGGCCAGTGCCACGGCACATTTGCTGCAGGCGTGCACCAGCAGCGCCGCCATCAGGGCCGAAGCGATGGCGGGCCCCGCCGCGCTGTCCGGGCCGCCCCGCACCAGCACGGCTGCGGTGGCTGCGTGCACATCTGCCAGGGCCGCCAGCAGGGCGCCTGCGAGCATGCCCGCGTCGCCTAGCCACGCCGTGAGTAGATGCACCCCCACCTGAATACCCGTGAGCAAGGCGGCGATGATCAAGGCGTCGCGCAGCTTGAACATGGGGGCATCGGGCAGCACGCCGGGCGCCGCCTCGGCACTGGGTGCAGATGCCAGCCGGTGCGCCGTGCCCCGCCCGCTCCACCACCCCATAGCAGCCGCCACACACCCCCCCGCCAGTGCGGGTAACCACAGCCGCGCCAGCCACTGCGGCTGTACGGTGGCAGCCACCACGGCGATCTGGACCATGGTGGCCACGCACGAAAGCACGGCAGCCCCCGCATGGGCGCGCGGCGCGCTGTGCCCGGTGCGCACCTCCATGCCCAGACTGGCAATGGTGGCCGTGCTGGACACAAACCCCGATGCCAGCGCCGACAGCGCCAGCGCATGGCGGGCCTGCATCAGGCGCTTGGCCACATGCGCAAGAGACTGGATCACCAGCAGCACAATGACCAGGCGCACCATCACCTGGGGGTTCAGCACCCCCTGCCACAGGGGGGTGTCAGGCGCCAGCGGATACACCAGCAAGGCCAGCGCAGCCAAGATGAGCCCGCTGCGCACCTCGCCGGGCTGAAGCCACTGATTGGCAAACTGGTGCAACGTGTCCCGCAGCGCCATCAAGCCGGTCACCACCACCGCCAGGGCGGCAGCCAGCAACTGGTCGCGTGCGCAGGTCACTCCGATCAGGTAGGCCAGCAACAGGGCAATCTCGGTGGTCACGCCCGGGTCGCCCGAGCGGTCCCGGGCATAGGCCACCACCGTCAGGGCCGCCACCAATGCCGCACCAACCGCCATCAGGGCAGGAATGCCCGTCAGGGCGGCGGTGGCACCGCCGATGGCGGCGAGGGTGAACGACCGGACCCCGGCCAGTGCCCGGTCGGGCCCCGCCCCCTTGCGACCGCCGCGCTCGCCAGCACGGCCAGCGCCGTCGAAAAACCTGCAAAATCCTGCATGGGGCTTGTGCACCTTTCTTTACAGACCCTACAACATGGTGACAGAAATAGCACAAAACAACCGACGCCCCGTGCCGCCCACCATGCGGAGTTGCCCTTAGGTTTCGCGTCAGGTCAATCGGCTATAACTGGTTCAACTGGCCCCCGAACATGCACGAACTGACCTCAGAAGCCCCCATTTCTGGACCCCAAGGCTCCAGCGACGCGTTGCTGCGGCTGATCGCCGACTCCGTCCCGGCCCTGATGGCCTATTTCGACCTGCCCGGCCTGCGCTGCCAGTTTGCCAACCAGGGGTATGCCGCCTACAACGGGCATTCCGTCGCATCCATTGTGGGCCTGACCGTGCAGGAGGCCATTGGCACAAAGGCATGGCTGGCCATACAGCCCTATATCGAGCGCTCGACCCGCGGGGAGCATGTGAAGTACATGCGCGAACAGACGATGCCCAACGGCGAGTCCCGCATGATCGAGGTCAACCTGATCCCGCACTTCAGCCCGCAGAAACAACAATTGGGCTCGTTCGTGCTGATCACGTACATCACCGACCGCTGGCAAGCCGAGAGTACCGTGCGCCAGAGTGAAGAGCGCATGCGCAAATTCACCGAAATCACCGATGAGGCCATTCTCTTTCACCGCGACGGGCTGATCACTGACGGCAACGACGCGTTGACGCGGCTTACGGGCTACACCCTGCCGGAAGTGATGGGCCTGTCGATCTTCAATTTCATCAGTCCCGAGTGGCGGTCCGTGGCCTACGAGTACACGCGCAGCGGCCGCGAAGACCCCTATGAAGTGACCATTCGGCACAAGGACGGGCACGAAATTCCCGTCGAAGTGGTGGGCAAGACCATGCCGCAACTGCATGCGGACTACCGCGTGGTGGTGGTGCGCGACATCACCGCACGCAAGCAGGCACAGGAGCGCGAAACCTTTCTGGAACTGCACGACGCCCTCACCCAGCTCCCCAACCGCCGCTTTCTGATGGAACAGCTGGGCAAGGTGCTGTCGATGGCACGCCGGCGCAAGTTCATGGTGGCGGTGTTGTTCATCAACCTGGACCACTTCAAGACCGTCAATGATTCACTGGGCCACCACGCCGGCGACCAGTTGCTGTGCGATGTGGCCGAACGCCTGCGCCAGAGCGTGCGCGATACCGATCTGGTGGCGCGACTCAGCGGGGACGAGTTCGTGGCGGTGCTGACCGACATCCACACGCCCGACGATGCCGCCGTGGTGGCCGACAAGCTGATCGACACCATGCGCAGTGCATTCACCGTGGGGAACCTGCCGCTGACCATGTCGCCCTCCATCGGCATCAGCCTGTTTCCGGGCGACGACACCACCGTCCAGGGACTGCTGCGCTGCGCCGACACGGCGATGTACCACGCCAAGGACAGTGGCCGGGGCAACCGGCAGTTCTATCAACCCGGCATGGACGTGCACGCCACCGATGTGCTGCAGCAAGAGCGCCAGCTGCGCGAGGCCATTGCCAGCAATGCCTTCGTGCTGCACTACCAGCCGCAGATCTGCCTGGCAGACGGCTCCCTCAAGGGCTTTGAGGCACTGGTGCGCTGGCGGCACCCCGAGCGGGGCCTGGTCGGCCCGGACGAGTTCATCACGTTCTCCGAATCACGCGGGCTCATCACACCGATTGGCCGCTGGGTCATGCACGAGGCCTGCCGCCAGCTCAAGGCCTGGCAAGACGAAGGCCTGGCCATGGTGCCGGTGGCCGTCAACCTGTCGGCGCTGGAGTTTCGCCAGCGCGACGTGGCCGGCGAGATCGCCGCAGTGCTCCATGCCACCGGGCTGGAGCCGCGGTTTCTGGAAATCGAACTCACCGAATCGGTGCTGATGCACCACACGGGGCAGGTACTGGAAACCCTCAACGCCATCAAGGCACTGGGCGTGGGCGTCACCATTGACGATTTCGGCACGGGCTATTCCTCGCTGGCATACCTCAAGCGCTACCCCATCGACAAGCTCAAGATCGACCGATCTTTCGTGATGGACACCCCCCAAAGCGCCGACGACGTGGCCATCGTCACCGCCATCATCCAGATGGGCCACAGCCTGCAACTCAAAACCGTGGCCGAGGGCGTGGAAACGGCCGAACAGAAAGAACTGCTGCACCGCCTGGGCTGTGACCTGGTGCAGGGCTTTCTGGTGTCGGCCCCGATGGATGCACAGGCCACCCAGCGCTGGATGTCACCACAGGGCTGACCTGAGCGCAAGGCTGTCACACGCGCCCCATGCGCATGTGGACAATAGGCCCATGCCCCAGATTACCGACTTCATCGCGCCCACCCGCCACACCGACCCCGCCGATGCGCTGGCCCAGATCCAGCGCATCTACCAGCAACAGATTGGCCACCTGCGCGCGGCCATGCAACGCTTTGTGGCCGGCGACACCCCGCCCGCCCCGGTGCGGGCGTTTTATCCGTTCGTGCGCGTGCACACCACCACGGTGGCGCGCGCCGACAACAAACTGGCCTACGGCTTCGTCGAAGGCCCCGGGCGCTTTGAGACCACCCTCACGCGGCCCGACCTGTTTGCCGACTACTACGCCGAGCAGTTTCGCCTGCTGCGCAGCAGCCACAACGTGGACCTGGAGGTGGGCACCAGCGCTCACCCCATCCCCATCCACTTCTCGTTTGCCGAGCATGACCATGTGGAGGGTACGCTGACGCCCGAGCGCCGCATGTTGATGCGCGACCTGTTCGATTTGCCCGACCTGGCCGCCATGGACGACGGCATTGCCAACGGCACGCACCAGCACCGCCCGGGCGAGGCGCAGCCCCTGTCGCTTTTTACCGCGCCGCGGGTGGACTATTCGCTGCACCGACTGCGCCACTACACGGGCACGGCGCCCGAGTGGTTCCAGAACTTCGTGCTGTTCACCAACTACCAGTTCTACATCGACGAATTCGTGCGCCTGGGCCATGCTGAAATGGCCAAGCCCGACAGCGAATACATCGCCTTCATAGAGCCCGGCAACGTGGTCACGCGCCGCACGGGGCTGCCCGCGCAGGCGGGCGACGAACTGGGCACACAGCCCCCGCGCCTGCCGCAAATGCCGGCCTACCACCTCGTGCGCGCCGACCGCAGCGGCATCACCATGGTCAACATCGGCGTGGGCCCGGCCAACGCCAAAACCATTACCGACCACATCGCCGTGCTGCGCCCGCACGCCTGGCTGATGCTGGGCCACTGCGCGGGCCTGCGCAACAGCCAGCAGCTGGGCGACTACGTGCTGGCCCACGCTTATGTGCGCGAGGACCATGTGCTCGACGAAGAGCTGCCACTGTGGGTGCCCATCCCCGCGCTGGCCGAAATCCAGCTGGCCCTGGAGCAGGCCGTGGCCGACGTCACGCAAATGGGACGCGACGAGCTCAAGCGCATCATGCGCACCGGCACCGTGGCCAGCACCGACAACCGCAACTGGGAGCTGCTGCCCGACAACCTGCCCCAGCGCCGTTTCAGCCAGAGCCGCGCCGTGGCGCTGGACATGGAAAGCGCCACCATTGCCGCCAACGGTTTTCGTTTTCGGGTGCCCTACGGCACGCTCTTGTGCGTGAGCGACAAACCCCTGCACGGCGAGATCAAGCTGCCCGGCATGGCCAACCACTTCTACCGCGAGCGCGTTCAGCAACACCTGCTGATCGGCATGCGCGCCGTCGAAATCCTGCGCACCGGCGGTGTGGACCGCCTGCACAGCCGCAAGCTGCGCAGCTTTGCCGAAGTGGCGTTCCAGTAAGCGCCCCGACAAAAGCCCGGAACATCGGGCTTTTGCTATTTATTCAATAGCTATTAGCGCTTGCTGCATAAGCGCTAGAGCCACTTTTCATGCATATTCATGCCTGCACCTCCGGCAGGGGCACCGGGGTGGGGGCGTCATCCTCCTGGTACAGCAGGCGGGCCGCTTCGCGTGCGGCCACACGGCCCTCGTCGGTGGGCACCACCCACACCTCCACCGCACTGCCCTCGGCATGGATGGCGTGGGCAGCGTCGCCCGGCGCACTGGCATTGCGTCCCGCATCCATGCGCACCCCCATCCAGCCAAGCTGCTCGCACACCTGGGCGCGCAGCTGGGAGTCGTGCTCGCCAATGCCGCCGCTGAACGCCAGCACGTCAAGCCCGCCCATGCAGGCCACCATGGCGCCCGATTCACGCACCACGCGGTAGGTGAACTGGTCGATGGCACGCTGCGCGGCAGGGCTGCCGTCGGCGCGCAGGCGGCGCATGTCGGCCGAAATGCCCGACACACCCAGCAGCCCGCTTTGCTTGTAGAGCAGCTTCTGGATGCGGTCGTGGTCCCAGCCCTGCTCCATCAGGTAAAGCAGCACGCCGGCGTCGAGCGTGCCGCTGCGCGTGCCCATCATCAAGCCGTCAAGCGCCGAAAAACCCATGGTGGTGGCCACGCTGCGCCCGCCCCGGGCTGCGCACAGGCTGGCACCGTTGCCCAGGTGGGCCATGAGCACGCGGCCGTGCGCGCGCGGCGAGTGCTCCAGCAGCGTGCCCATGATGTATTGGTAAGACAGACCGTGAAAACCATAGCGGCGCACGCCCTGCTCCGTCAGCGACTGCGGCAAGGCAAACGCGCGGGCCACATCGGGCAGCCCGGCGTGAAAGGCGGTGTCAAAACACGCCACCTGGGGCAGCGCCGGGAAGGCCTGGCGGAACGCGCGAATGCCCGCCAGGTTGTGCGGCTGGTGCAGCGGCGCCAGAGAGTTCAGGCGCGCCAGGCGCTCCAGCACCGCGTCGGTCACCAGCACGCTGTCGCTGAAATCCTGGCCGCCGTGCACCACGCGGTGCGCCACGGCTGCGATGCGGGGGGCGCCCTCCAGGCCTGCCAGCAGCGTGCGCAGGCAGTCCAGTGCCTGAAGAAAGGGTGTTGCGCCCGGGCCGCCCACGGCCTTGCGCTGGCGCTGGCCTGCGAAAGTCCAGGCCATTTCGGGCTGGCCGCCGGGCTCCAGGCCCTCGATGGTGCCACTGAGCACGCTGGGCCGCACCCGCCCGCCCAGCAGGGGATGGAGCGAGAACTTGAGCGAGGACGAGCCCGCGTTGACGGCAAGAATGGCCATGGCAACAACCCGCTTTCAGTCTTTGATGGGTGCCGCTGCCTTGGGCGCACGCACGCTCCGGGCGTCGTAAGCAGCCAGCACCGCCAGCAGGGCCGACGAAACGCGGGCGGTGGGGCCGTCGGCGCGGCTGGTCAGCGCGATCGGCACGCGCGCGCCAAGCACAATGCCCGAGCCCGAGGCGCCCGCGAGGTATTCCAGCTGCTTGGCCAGCATGTTGCCGCTCTCCAGGTCGGGAACGGCCAGGATGTCGGCGTCTCCCGCCACGCGCGACTCGATGTGCTTGATCTCGGCCGCCTGGGCCGAGATGGCGTTGTCAAAGGCCAGCGGGCCGTCGAGCAGGCCGCCCTTGATCTGGCCACGGTCGGCCATCTTGCACAGCGCGGCGGCATCGATGGTGGACGGGATGTTGGGGTTGACCGTCTCCACCGCTGAAAGAATGGCCACCTTCGGAGTCTCCACGCCCAGGATGCGCGCAAAGTCGATGGCGTTCTGGATGATGTCCACCTTCTCCTCCAGGCTGGGGCGGATGTTGAGCGCGGCGTCGGTGATGAGCAGCGGCTTGGGATACAGCGGCACATCAAAGCGGAACACATGCGACATGCGGCGGCCCGTGCGCAAGGCGGGCTGGGCGAGCACGGCCTTGATCATTTCGTCGGTGTGCAGGCTGCCTTTCATCAGCACCTCTACCTCGCGGCGCGCAGCCATGCTGGCGGCCAGCTCTGCCGCTGCGTGGCTGTGCTCTACCGCGTGAATCTCCACCCCTTCGAGGTCGATGCCCGCCTCGGCCGCCACGGCGCGGATGCGCGCCTCGGGGCCCACGAGCACCGGCACGATCAGGCCGTAGCGTGCCGAGTCCATGGCACCGCTCAGCGAGCCCGCATCGCACGGGTGCACCACGGCGCAGCGCACGGCGGGCATGCCGTCGGCCAGCAACAGCAGCTCCTTGAAGCGCGCCTCGGGGTCAAACAGCTGGATCTGCGGTGCATTCACCTTGGGAATGCGCACCTTGGTGGTGGGCGGCAGCACGCGGGCCGTGCCATGCAGCACGCTCTGGCCCTTCTGGTTGACCACCGAACAGTCGAGTTCGATGCGTTTTTTCTCGTCGTCCTTGCTGGCCACGGTCACTGTCACGGTGAGCGTGTCGCCAATGCGCACCGGCTTGGTGAAATGCAGCACCTGCTCCAGATAAATGGTGCCGGGGCCCGGAAACTGCGTGCCCAGCAGCGCCGAGATGAGTGCGCCGCCCCACATGCCGTGGGCGATGACGCCGTGAAACAGCGTGTCGTTGGCGTATTCGGGGTTGAGGTGGGCCGGGTTGGTGTCACCCGAGACGGCGGCAAAGGCCTGGATGTCGGCCTGCGTGAGGGTGCGCAGCAGGCGCGCGCTCTGGCCCACGCTCAGTTCGTCGTAGGTGACGTTTTCAATCCATTCGGTGTTGGGTGCCATGTTCATGTGGTTGCATTCCTTGGTGACGGATGCTATTGCAAAAGTGTGTGCCGGTTCCCAGGGAGCTTCAGGCGACTGCGTGGCAGCCGCCATCGACATAGATGGTCTGCCCGGTCATGCCCGAGGCGGCATCGCTGCACAGGAAGACGCTGAGCTGGGCGATTTCGTCGAGTGTGACCAGGCGCTGGAGCGGCGCCTTGAGCACCGCGTTGGCCATGAGTTCGTCAAAACTGGCGATGCCCGAGGCGGCACGCGTGAGGATGGGGCCGGGCGAGACGGCATGCACCCGAATGCCCTGCGGGCCCAGCTCCAGCGCCATGTAGCGCACCAGAGATTCGAGCGCGGCCTTTACCGGCCCCATCAGTCCGTAATTGGGCACGGCCTCGTCAGCGCCCAGGTAGGTCATGCTCAACAGGCTGCCGCCCGCCGCCATGTGCGGCACGCACAGCCGGGCCAGCTCGGCAAACGAGTGGCACGACACCTCCATGGCGCGCGAGAAGCCCTTGCGCGAGCTGTCGATCACCTGGCCGTGCAGGTCATCCATCGGCGCCCAGGCGATGGAGTGGATCACGAAATCGAGCTGCCCCAGGCGCTGCGCGGCGCGCGCCACCAAGGCTTGGAGCTCGCCGTCCTCCTCGACATTACAGCCCACCAGATCCACGCCCAGCGGCCCCGTCAGCGGTTCGACAAAGCGGCGGGCTTTGTCGTTGAGGCAAGACACCACCAGTTCGGCGCCCATCTGGTGCGCCAGCTGGGTGCAGCCCCAGGCAATGCTGTTTTCGTTGGCCAGGCCCAGGATCAGGCCTTTTTTGCCGGCCAGGCTGAATGCGTTGTTGTTTTTTGTCATGGGTGCAGTGTTGAGGGCGCAGGAAAAAGGCGCTTGGCCAGGCAGTGCCCGGACAGCGCGCGAGGTGTTTAACGTGGATCGACTGGCCGACGCAGCCTGCTGCCCGCCACGCCCTTCTTAACCGGCATACCCGGCATAACCGGCCTGAAATCTCGGCATGTGGATCGCCTGGGGGCAGGCACCGTGGTGCGGCACGCGGAATGCACTGCCACCTGTTCGTGTGCAAGCAAGCCTTCAGTCGGCATAGCGCACCATGACGTTTTCGCCGGGTGCATCGCACAGCACATGGGCGGGGTCGATGGGGGGCGGCGCCACGGGCTTGCCCGAACGCTCTTTGAGCCACTGGTCCATGGCTTCCCACCAGGAGCCTTCACGCACCGGGGCGCTGGCTTCCCATTCGTCGGGGCCCGTCCAGCCATTGCCGTCTTCGGTGGCGGCGATCTGGTAGCTGCGGCGCGGGCGGCCAGGCTCTGAGACGATGCCGGCGTTGTGTCCGCCCGCCGCCAGAATGAAGGTGACATGCGTGTCGGTCTGCAGGTGGATTTTGTAAACCGAGCGCCAGGGCGAGACATGGTCACGCGTGGTGCCCACCACCAGCATCGGCGCATGGATGTCCATCAGCGCCACGCCCACGCCGCCCACGCGGTACTGCCCCGTGGCCAGGGCGTTGTTGAGGAACAGCGACGACAGGTATTCGGAGTGCATGCGCGCAGGCAGGCGCGTGACGTCGGCGTTCCAGCTCATGAGGTCAAAGTCCACCTCGTCCTGGCCCAGCAGGTAGCGGCGCGTGCTGCGTGACCACACCAGATCGCGCGCATTGAGAAACTGGAACGAGCCGGCCATGGCCTTGCCCGAGAAATAGCCTTTGCGCTCCATGTCCTGGCGCAGCGCCTGGATCTGGTCGTCGTCGATGAAGACGCCCATCTCACCGGGCTCGCTGAAATCGGTTTGCGCCGCCAGCAGCGTGACCGAGGCCAGCTCGGGCATGTGGGGCGGAAAGGCAACATGCTCTCGCGCCGGGCCCTTGCCCTGATCTGCGCGGCTTTCGTGCCCCAGGGCAGCCGCCACCATGGCCAGGAAGGTGCCACCCAGGCAGTAGCCCAGCGCGTGGATGCGCGGCGCTTGCGTGCGCTCTTTGACGGCCGCCATGGCCTCCATCACGCCCAGGCGCAGGTAGTCCTGCATGCCCAGGTCTCGGTCGGATGCGTCGGGGTTGCGCCAGGAAACGATGAACACCGTATAGCCCTGGCCCACCAGATAGCGCACCATGGAATTGGCGGGCGAAAGGTCCAGGATGTAGTACTTCATGATGCACGAGGGCACGATGAGCAGCGGCTCCGGATAAACCTTGTCGGTGGTGGGTGTGTACTGGATCAGCTCGATCAGGTGGTTGCGAAACACCACCTTGCCCGGCCTGGCGGCCACATCCTTGCCCACCTCAAAGGTGAGAGGCTCCAGCGTTTGCGGGTCGGCATCGGGCGGCGCGTGCCGGTGCTTTTGCAGGTCTTTGGTGAAGTTCTGGTAGCCCGCCAGCAGACTTGTTCCGCCGGTTGCGCGCGCCCGGTGGTGTGCCTCGGCATTGGTGGCGGGCCAGTTGGAGGGCGACAGTGCATCCAGCGCCTGGCGGGTGAAAAAATCCACCACATGCTGGTGATGGCGCGTCAAGCCATCGACCTGCGCCGCCTCGCGCCACCAGGCATCGCGGGCCTTGAAGCCTTCCTTCAGGGCACTGAACGGCCATTGCTGCCAGCTTTCATCGCGAAAACGTGCATCCTTCTCGGGCAGCGGCAGGCCCTGATCGTCTGCCTGCGGGCGCGCCGCAGCCAGCCAGGCCTGCTGCGCCAGCGCCAAGGCGCGCTGCTCCAGCACCATTTGCCGCCCGGGCGACAAGGCCAGGTGCATGGCCCAGTCGGCCGCCGCCAGCGCCATGGACACCGGTGAAAGCCCCATGTTGGCGCGCGCCAGCTGCGCCCGCACTGTCTCGTCCAGGGCCCTGGCCGCCTGGCGTTGCCGCTCGGATATTGCTGCGGGGGGAGGCAGTGGATTCATATGTTGCTTTCCAGACCATGGGTAGATAACTGAATCACAGGATACCCAGATTGGTACCCACGGCGATTTCAAAAATATGGCAATTTCATGAAACTGGATAACCGTCAATTCATTGCACGTTCACCAAAATGCTATTTAATTCATAGCTTATAGCGCTTTCAGCACGGGCGCCGAACGCCGATTTGGTTCAAAATCTCTTCCCATGGACAAAACCCTCGCGCCCCCAACCCAGCCCTTGTTCGAGGCAAGCCACCTGAGCAAACGCTACGGCGACACCACGGTGGTCGACGATGTATCTTTTGCCATTGCCCCGGGCGAATGCCTGGGCGTGATCGGCCCCAATGGCGCTGGCAAAACCACCACCATCCGCATGTGCCTGGGGCACACCGCCCCCGACGGCGGCACGGTGCAGTTCTACGCCGGCGCGGCAGCAGACCCGTTGCAGATGCCCCGCGACGCCCTGGCCATCAAGGCCCACCTGGGCGTGGTGACCCAGTTCGACACACTGGACCCCGACTTCACCTGTGCCGAGAACCTGCGCGTATTCGGCCGCTACTTCGGCATCAAGGGCGCGGTGATGGACGAGCGTGTGCCCCGCCTGCTCGAATTTGCTGCGCTCACGCACAAGGCCAACGCCAAGCCCGGTGAGCTGTCGGGCGGCATGAAACGGCGCCTGTCACTGGCCCGCGCGCTGGTCAACGACCCGCGCCTGCTGCTGCTGGACGAGCCCACCACCGGGCTCGACCCGCAGGCGCGCCACCTGATGTGGGAGCGCCTGCAACTGCTGCTGCAGCAGGGCAAATCCATCTTGCTCACCACCCACTTCATGGACGAGGCCGAGCGCCTGTGTTCGCGCCTGCTGGTGCTGGACCACGGCAAGAAAATCACCGAAGGCCGCCCGCGCGAACTGATCGCCCAGCACCTGGAGCCCGACGTGGTGGAGGTGTATGGCGTGGGCGCCGTGGCCCTGGCCCATGACGCAGCCCTGCGTGCGCTGGCTGCCCGCGTAGAGGTCAGCGGAGAGACCGTTTTCTTCTACACCCAGAACGCCCAGCCCCTGCTGCAGGCGCTGGGGCAGCACGGGCACCTGCGCACGCTGCACCGGCCAGCCAACCTGGAGGATTTGTTCCTCAAGCTCACCGGGCGGCAGATCCGGGAGGATGGTTGAGCGCGCACAGGCTTGCGCAATGGGTGTTCCCCAGCGACAAGGCTGGGGTGCGAAGGTGATTGAGCGGCTGGCGCACGACTTGCGCACGGCTTTCCCGGAGATGAAGGGTTTTTCGCCGCGCAACCTCAAGTACATGCGGTCTTTTGCCCAGGCGTGGCCGGATGATGAATTTGTGCAAGCGGTGCTTGCACAATTGCCCTGGTATCACCAGCTGGCGCTGCTGGACAAGCTCTCCACCCCCGAAACCCGCCGCTGGTATGCGGCCCAAGCCATCCAGCACAACTGGTCGCGCAATGTGTTGGTGATGCAGATCGAAACCCGCTTGCTGGAGCGCAGTGGCTCCGCCGTCACCAACTTCGAAGCGAGTTTTCCCAAGCCTCAGTCCGGTTTGGCGCGCGAATCGCTGAAAGACCCTTACCGTTTCGACTTTCTGGGCTTGACCGACGAGGCACAAGAGCGCGAGGTCGAACACGCCTTGGTGAAGCACGTGACGGAATTCCTGCTGGAGCTGGGCGCGGGTTTTGCGTTCGTGGGGCGGCAGGTGATGCTGAATGTAGGCGGCGATGAGTTTTTTATCGACCTGCTGTTCTACCACCTCAAACTGCGCTGCTATGTGGTGATCGAGCTCAAGGGCGGCAAGTTCAAGCCCGAGCATCTGGGGCAATTGGGCTTTTACCTGACGGCGGTGGACATGCAGGTCAAGGCCGAACAGGACAACCCGACCATTGGCTTGCTGCTGTGCAAGACCAAAAACAAGGTGGTGGCCGAATACGCGCTGCGGGACACCGCCCAGCCCATTGGCGTGGCGGAATACCAGCTCATTGAATCCCTACCCGCCGCACTGCAAACCAGCTTGCCCAGCATCGAGCAAATCGAGAGCGAGCTGGGGGGCGGGGAATGAGCCCGCGCCTTATCCACCGGCTCTTTTTCTGCGCTGGGCTTGGGTGGCGAGAGAATTCCTAAAAACATAGCTACTAGCGCTTGCTGGATAAGCGCTAGAGGCCAATTTGGCTTAAATTTTTAGCATCACGCCTTGCGCGGTTTGACCTTGCTGGCCGCGAGCTTGGCATGGCCCCGCGCCGTCTCCACATCGCCCGCACGCGCCAGCGCCACGCCCATGCGGCGCCGGGCAAAGCTCTCGGGCTTGCCAAACAGGCGCAGGTCGGTGCCGGGCACGCGCAGGGCTTCTTCCACCCCGTCGAACACGATGCCTGCGGCCTCCACGCCGCCGTAGATGACGGCGCTGGCGCCGGGGTTGCGCAGGCTGGTGTCCACCGGCAGGCCGAGGATGGCGCGGGCGTGCAGCTCAAATTCGCTCTGGTGCTGCGTGCACAGCGTGACCAGGCCCGTGTCGTGCGGGCGCGGGCTCACTTCGCTGAACCAGACCTGGTCGCCCTGCACAAACAGCTCCACCCCGAAGACGCCCTGGCCGCCCAGGTTGTCGGTCACCGCCTGGGCGATGGCCTTGGCACGCTTCAAAGCGACCGATGACATGGGCTGGGGTTGCCAGCTCTCCACGTAGTCGCCGTGCACCTGCAGGTGGCCGATGGGTTCGCAGAACTGCGTTTGCACGTTGCCGTCGTTGCCCACGGCGCGCACGGTCAGCAGGGTGATTTCGTAGTCGAAATCGACAAAGCCCTCGACGATCACGCGCCCGTGGCTCACGCGGCCACCGGCCATGGCGTAGTCCCAGGCCTTTTGCACGTCGGCCGGGCCGTCGATCTTGCTCTGGCCCTTACCCGAGCTGCTCATCACGGGCTTGACGATGCAGGGGTAGCCGATGCCAACGCCGTTCTCGCCTTCGATCGCCGCCTGCAGCTCGGCCAGCGAGTCGCAAAATTTATACGGGCTGGTGGGCAGGCCCAGCGTTTCGGCCGCAAGGCGGCGAATGCCTTCGCGGTCCATCGTCAGGCGCGCGGCGCGGGCCGTGGGGATCACGCGCACCGTGCCAGCGGCCTCCAGCTCTTCGAGCATGGAGGTGGCGATGGCCTCGATCTCGGGCACCACGAGGTGCGGGCGCTCAGCCTCGATCAGGGCCTTGAGCTGCGCCGGGTCGCTCATGGCGATGGTGCGCGCGTGGTGCGCCACCTGCTGGCCGGGGGCGTTGTCGTAACGATCAACCGCAAGGGTTTCCACGCCCAGGCGCTGCAGCGCAATCAGCACTTCCTTGCCCAGCTCGCCCGACCCCAGCAGCATGACTTTGGTGGCATGGGGCGACAAGGGGGTTCCAAGGGTGGTCATGGTGGGTGCTTCAGAAAAAGTGGAAGAAAAATCGAGGCAACGGACGGGGGGTGCGCGCACCGGCCCCGCGTTGGTGGTGACTTTAAGCGATGGTCGCACTCTACTGCCGGGGCTGTCGTCCGGACGGCCAACATCGCACAATAGGCGCATGTCAACACCCCTCCCATCCGCCTCTGCCACTGCCACTGTCAGCCCGCTTCCTGCATCCGTGTGGCGTGCGCCCAGCCTGTCAACCCGCTGGTGGCCGGTGTTTTTGCGCAACCTGCTGGTGTGGCGCAAGCTGGCCATTCCCAGCCTGGTGGGCAACATTGCCGAGCCGCTGATGTGGCTGGTGGCCTTTGGCTACGGCATGGGCGCACTGGTGGGGCAGATCCATGTGAATGGTCAGGCGGTGCCCTACATCCTGTTTCTGGCCAGCGGCTCGATCTGCATGAGCGCCATGAACGCTGCGAGTTTTGAGGCGCTGTATTCGGCGTTTTCGCGCATGCATGTGCAAAAAACCTGGGACGGCATCATGAACGCGCCCATCAGCCTGGACGATGTGGTGCTGGCCGAAATGCTGTGGGCCGCTTTCAAGGCGCTGTTCACCGTGACCGCCATTTTGGGCGTGATGCTGGCACTGGGCATCAGCCACAGCCCCAAGCTGCTGGTGGCCTGGCCGGTGCTGCTCTTCGTGGGCATCATGTTTTCCAGCATTGCGCTCATCTTCAACGCGCTGGCCAAGGGCTACGATTTTTTCACCTATTACTTCACGCTGGTGCTCACGCCCATGATGTTTTTGTCAGGCGTGTTCTTCCCGCGCGAGCAGTTGCCGCCCGTGGTGCGCGCCATTTCCGACTGGCTGCCGCTGACCAATGCGGTCGAGCTGGTGCGGCCGCTTTTCATGGACCAGTGGCCCGACAACGTGATGCGCCACGGGCTGGTGCTGGTGGTCACCACCGTGGCGGCTTTTTGGGTGGCGCTGGCGCTGACGCGCAAGCGCTTCAAGGCTTGAATTGCTATTAATATAATAGCTTTTATCGCAAGCTGCATAAGCTCTTGGCGCCAAAAATCTCCAAAAATCTGATCCCTGCACCGCATTGGCCAGCCCGCCATGCGCGGTGAAACGGGTGTCATATACCGATACGATGATGCCTGTTGTTTCACTTTTCAGAGAGCATTCCACATGAGCATCACCACAGTTGGCATCATCGGCGCGGGCACCATGGGCAATGGCATTGCGCAGGCATGCGCGGTCAAGGGCATCAAGGTCGTCATGGTCGACATCTCTGAGGCCGCCGTGCAAAAAGGCCTGGCCACCGTCTCGGGCAGCCTCGACCGCCTGATCAAAAAAGAAAAGATCACCCAGGCCGACAAGGACGCAGCCCTGGCGTGCATCCAGACCTCCACCAGCTACGACGACCTGAAGGCCGCCCAGCTCGTCATCGAGGCCGCCACCGAGAACTACGAACTCAAGCTCAAGATCCTCAAGCAGGTCGACGGCATCGTCGGCCCTGACGTGATCATTGCCTCCAACACGTCCTCCATCTCCATCACCAAGCTGGCCGCCGCCACCAGCCGCGCCGACAAGTTCATCGGCATGCACTTCTTCAACCCCGTGCCCATGATGGCGCTGGTCGAGATCATCCGTGGCCTGCAAACCAGCGACGCCACGCACGACGCCGTGAAGGCCATGGCACTGGCGCTGGGCAAGAGTCCCATCACCGTAAAGAACGCCCCGGGCTTCGTGGTCAACCGCATCCTGGTGCCCATGATCAACGAGGCCTTCTTTGTGCTGGCCGAAGGCCTGGCCACACCCGAAGACATCGACGCCGGCATGAAGCTGGGCTGCAACCAGCCGATTGGCCCGCTGGCCCTGGCCGACATGGTGGGCCTGGACGTGTGCCTGGCCGTGATGGACGTGTACTTGCAGGAGTTTGGCGACAGCAAATACCGCGCCTGCCCCCTGCTGCGCGAAATGGTGGCCGCCGGTCGCCTGGGCCGCAAGACGGGCCGTGGCGTTTACAGCTACTGAGCCAACAAGCCCTGCGGTCACGCAAGGCACAGCACAAGGCGCCCGAGGGCGCCTTTTCTTTTTGGGCCGCCCGATGGTCTGAAGTCCGTTCTTCAATTGGGGCTTTTCTTGATTAAATTGCACACAATTTAATTGACAGCAATAATTCAACCCATGCCACGCAAGCCCTCGCTCCTCTCACCCAGCCCCGCCACCCTGCAACTGGACAACCAGGTGTGCTTTGCGCTGTATTCCGCCTCGCTGGCCATGACCAAGCTGTACAAGCCGCTGCTGGACGCCATTGGCCTGACCTATCCGCAATACCTGGTGATGCTGGTGCTGTGGGAGGGCGACGGCATCACGGTGAGCGCCCTGGGCGAGCGCCTGTATCTGGATTCGGGCACGCTCACCCCGCTGCTCAAACGGCTTGAAGCCTCGGGCCTGATTGCCCGCCTGCGCGATGCCGAGGACGAGCGGCGCGTGCGCATCAGCCTGACCCCCGCAGGGCGTTTGCTGCGCGATGCCGCCGAAAGCATTCCGCCCTGTGTGCTGCAACGCAGCCAGTGCTCGCTGCCCGAGCTGGCAGCACTTACCGGCCAGCTCAAGACACTGCGCGCACGCCTGAGCGCGCCTTGATCCCATCCACCCCTTTCTGTTCCCACCCCGTCCCGCGCTGCGGGCATAACCCTCAAAGGAAAATTCCATGGCCTCGCTCGAAAAAGTTCTGTACACCGCCAACGCCCACACCACCGGAGGCCGCGACGGCACCTCGCGCACCGATGACGGCCGCCTGGACATCAAGCTGTCGTCTCCCGGCACGGCTGGCACCGGCACCAACCCCGAGCAGCTGTTTGCCGCTGGCTATTCGGCCTGCTTCATCGGCGCCATGAAGGCCGTGGCTGGTATGCAAAAAATCACCCTGCCACAGGACCTGGCCGTTGACGCCAGCGTGGACCTGGGCAAGGTGGGTGCAGGTTATGGCATCGCTGTGCGCCTGGCCATCAGCCTGCCCGGCATGGACCGCAGCGCCGCCCAAGCCCTGGTGGATGCGGCCCACCAGGTGTGCCCCTACTCCAACGCCACGCGCGGCAACATCGACGTGGCGCTGACACTGGTCTGAACCACCGGGGCCGCACCAGCGCGCCGCGTGCGCCGCTGCGGCCCCGTCGCTTGCCAATGGCATCCGGCCTTGCCGCCAGATTTGCCGCTCTGCGCGACAAAATCGCGCACATCGCTCAGGCGCATGGGTCCGTGCAAGCCAGGTCTCAGCCAGACGGGGCATGATGGCGTCTCAAGGAGACATCCATGAAGCTGGCCCTGCTGTCAGACATTCATTCCAACCGCCAGGCCCTTGACGCGTGCATGAGCCACGCCCGAGCGCAAGGCGCTGAGCGCTTTGCCTGGCTGGGCGATCTGGTGGGCTATGGCGCCGACCCCGGCTACGTGGTACGGCAGGCCATGGCGCTGGTGGCAGACGGCCACTGCGTGATTGGTGGCAACCATGACGCCCTGGCCGTGCACCCTCCAAAACCCGGTGACCGGGCGGCCAGTACCGTGGCGGCATACGGGGCCCAGTGGACGCACGAACAGCTCACGCCGCAAGAGCGCGCCTTTCTTGCTGCCCGCCCCCTGGTCGCCGAGATCGGCGGCGTGCTGCTGGCACATGCCAGCGCAGACACCCCCGAGCGCTGGCCTTATTTGGACAACGAAACCGCAGCAGCGCAATGCCTGGACGCCGCAACCCGGCGCCCCGGCATCTGCCATGTGGTTTGCGGCCATGTGCACCAGCAAACGCTGTACCAGCGCGGCACCTGGCGCGGGCTCGTGTGCTTTACACCCCAGCCGGGCGTGGCCCTTCCGGTGCCGCCACCGCAGCAGTGGGTGGCGACCATCGGCTCGGTAGGCCAGCCGCGCGACGGCGACCCGCGTGCCATGTATGCCCTGCTCGACACCGATGTCTGGTTGCTGCGCTTTGAGCGCGTGCCCTACGACCACGGCGCTGCTGCCGCCGCCATTCGCGCCACAGGCGCCATGCCCGATTACTTTGCCCAACGCCTGCCGCTTGGCCGGTGAAGCGTGCCAGCCCCTGCCAGGGCATCGCGCATTCGCCAAGCCCCAAGGCGTGTGGGGGCGCGGCACGGACCACAGCCCCCGCATGCAATACGCCGTGACGACACCCGACCGGGGGTATCCGCTGGCCATGCGCCTCCCGCGCTGAACGGCAGGCGACGATGGCCCGATGACCATTTCCCCAGAAGCGCCTGGCCTGCACCCTTTTTCCACCCTCACACCCGACATGGTGCTGGATGCACTGGCCAGCGTGCGGCCATCAGAGGCTGCGGCCCTCTCGAACTAGCTTCTGGTCAGCAGCGCGGGCGATGGTGCGTAAGAAGACTGGTGCGCCGCCCCGGCCAGCTTGAAGCGCCCCACCAGCCGTTCGAGCACGGCGGCCTGCTCGCTCATGGCACCGGCAGCCGCTGCACTTTCTTCCACCAGCGCTGCGTTCTGCTGGGTCATTTGCTCCAGCTCGCCCACGGTGGAGTTCACCTGCTGCATGTGGCTGCTTTGTTCGGCGGAGCTGGCAGAAATCTCCTCGATGATGCCGCTGACGCGCTGCACCGACTGCACGATCTCCTGCATGGTCTGCCCGGCGCGGTCCACCAGCGCCGTGCCGGCTTCCACGTTCTCCACCGAGGCGGAGATCAGCGCCTTGACCTCGCGTGCGGCCTCGGCCGAGCGCCCGGCCAGCGAGCGCACCTCGCTGGCCACCACCGCAAAGCCGCGCCCCTGCTCTCCGGCACAGGCCGCTTCCACGGCGGCGTTCAGCGCCAGGATGTTGGTCTGGAAGGCAATGCCGTCGATCACGGCAATGATGTCCACGATCTTCTTGGACGAGTGGTCGATGCGGTGCATGGTCTGCACCACCTCGCTCACCGACTGGCCGCCGCTTTGCGCCACGGTGTAGGCCGAGGCCGCCAGCGCGTTGGCCTCGCGCGCCGATGCGGCCGACTGGCCCACCACGCCGTTGAGGTGGTCCAGCGTGGACGATGCGCGCTGCAGGTTGGCGGCAGTGGCCTCGGTGCGGTTGGACAGATCATGGTTGCCATGGGCGATTTCGACACTGGCGGCGCCAATGCTGCCCGCCGAGCGCTGCACCTGCCCCACCAGTTCGGCCAGCGAATTCGACATCTGCGCCAGCGCGCGCAGCACTTCGCCCATCTCGTCCTGGCGATCGGTGACGATGCGCACCGTCAGGTCGCCCTCGCCAATCGAGCGCGTCACCTGCACGATGTCGGCCAGGGGCTCGGTCACGCTGCGCTGCACCAGCCGCGTGCCGATGCACACCGCTGCAATGATGATGGCCATGATGCCCGCCACGCCCCACACGGTTTTCAGGCGCTCGTTGCCGGCCTTGTCGCGCAGTTCGGTGGCGCCGCGCTCGGTCAGGCGCACCATGTCCTGCTGCGCGCTCTGCAAGGCTTTGAGCTTGCCCTGGGTGTCGCCCTGAATGTGCGCCTGCAACGCGGCTGCGTCGCCCGCAGCCTTGAGCTTTTGCGCAGCATCCAGCGATGCCTTCAGTGCCTGCGCCTGGCTGGTGGCGGCTTCCAGGGCTGCGCGCTCCATGGTGTTGGTGAGCAGCGCGCTCAGAGACGATTGCACCTGGGTGAGTTCTTGCAGGGCCTGCTCCTGCCCGCCCTGCAACAGGGCCGCCGAAGCCTCATCGGACGCCAGTGCCGCCCCCAGGGTGCGCAACGCCTGTGCCTCGACCAGCCCGCGCCAGCGCGACGCCAGCTCCAGCTTGCTTTGCTGGTCGGACTGCTCCTTGACCGTGATGGCCTGCGACTTCACCGTGCGCACGGCAGAGCCGGTGGACATGAGCACCAGACCGATGCTCAGTGCAATGGCAGGCAGCCATATCTTGGTTTTGATGCTCAACGCCATTCGTGCGTCCTACTGTTTCATGCACGGAGTCACATTCGCATGTAACAAAGTATGATATGGCCCAAACGGTCGGGAGCATCTGGACTATTCAGCCTGGAAACCTCCGCTGGATGTGCCCGACAGTGCCGTGATAGGCGTGCCAGGCAAGGTGTGACGACGCAGCGCTCTCCTGTGCGTCAGTCCACCGTTCGCAAGCGGTCAACTGGGGTTTCCAGGTTCTATCTCCAGCATGATCTCGTTGCGCCGAAACATGGGCAGGGTCCACGGCGGGTTGTAGCGGGCCAGCTGGGGGCTGCCACGGGTCTTGATCTGCTGCGCGGCCAGCCAAGCCACCAGTTCATCGGTGCGCTGCTGGACGATGGCTTCGGTGTTGAACCCCGAGTAGCTCAACACCGCCCAGGTCTTGGCCGGTACTTCACGCAAGGTCACCGCAGGGTTTTTGGGCCTGGGCAAGGTAGCCAGGGTGTATTGGGCGGGCATCACAAAATGCACGCGCCAGCTTTGGGCGCCCTGCAGCGCGGGGAGCGCCTGGCCGGCCTGTGCGCTGGCAGGGGGCAGCGGCTGCAAAGCCACAGGCGCCGTCATCGCGATGGTCTGCGTTGACGGCGGCGGCGGGCTGACGGGCTCCAGCGCCACGGGGGCCGTCATCGCAATCTTTTCTGCGCCCTTGGCCGGGGCAGCCCCCGCCGCCACGTTGTTGCCAAAGATGTAGTCGGCGATGGCGCGAAAGCCCTTGTTCGAGGCCGCATCCATATCGCCCGCGACCGTGGTCTCGGCAACGATGAACGGCGCATAGCGGCGCAGCTCGATGTGCCCGTGCGTGGACAGTTTTTCGTAAGCAGGTTCTTCAGTGGCCATGGCGGTTTGCCCCCACAGGCCCAGCGCCAGCGCCAAGGCGACGGCTGTCCTGCGGGGAGGGTTCTCAAGGGTTGAGTGGAGAAACAGGTGCATGCGTCTTGAGCTTTCGTCGCGTGGCAGCGACCAGACACGGAAGGTCCAGCAGACTGCCAGGGCCGTTGGGGTATTTTGGAATTCCATCACAGAACGAATGGCATGGTGCGCCCGAGGGCAGCGCGCAGCCAGCCAGCGACAATGCCCAGATGCACCACACCCCCGACGCCACGCCACTCCACCCCTTTGCCACACTCACACCCGACGTGGTGCTGGATGCACTGGCCAGCGTGGGCCTGTATGGCGACGGGCGACTGATGGCGCTGTCATCCTACGAAAACCGCGTCTACCAGGTCACGCTGGAAGACGGCGAGCGCGTGGTCGCCAAGTTCTACCGCCCGGAGCGCTGGAGCGAGGCCCAGATTCTCGAAGAGCACGCCTTTGCCGCCGAGCTCATGGCAGCCGAGGTTCCGGCCGTTGGCCCGCTGGTGCTGGCAGGCCGCACGCTGCACCCATTTGGTGGCTTCCAGTTCTCGGTCAGCCCCTGGCGCGGCGGCCGCCAGCCCGAACTGGACGACTTCGAGGTGCTCGAATGGATAGGCCGCTTTCTGGCCCGCATCCACACCGTGGGTGCGGCACGCCCGTTCACGCACCGCCCCGCACTGGATTTGCAAGGCTTTGGCGCAGAACCACGCGACTGGCTGCTGGAGCACGAGCTGATCCCGCTCGACGTGCAATCGGCTTGGCGCGATGCCTGCAAGACCGCTCTTGATTTGATAGCTACTAGCGCTCACCACATAAGCGCTACAGGCCAATTTCTCTTAAAAGACGCCACCCTGCTGCGCCTGCACGGCGACTGCCACCCCGGCAACATCCTGTGGACGCCGCTCGACGAATGGGGGCGCGGCGGCCCGCACTTTGTGGACCTGGACGACGCCCGCATGGGCCCGGCCGTGCAGGACCTGTGGATGCTGCTGTCCGGCGACCGGCGCCAGCGCACCCACCAGCTCGGCGCGCTGCTCGACGGTTACGAACAATTCCGCACGTTCGACCGGCGCGAGCTGGCCCTCATCGAGCCGCTGCGCACCCTGCGCCTGATCCACTACAGCGCCTGGCTGGCCCGCCGCTGGCAAGACCCGATCTTCCCCATCAACTTCCCCTGGTTCGGCACCAGCGACTATTGGCGCGGGCAGGTGGACATGCTGCACGAGCAGATTGAGGCGATGCAGGAGGAGCCACTGGTGGGGTGAGGGTTGAGAGGCGGGACGCAGCCAGCTACAGCCACTGGGGATGTCGCGCGAGTGGCTCCTTAAGGCTGATCTCCGACACTCGAACCTAACGCCTGAAAGTTCGCGTGTTGCGCAACTGGTCATTGGCCGAGCAGGGTCTCAAGCGACCGCTTTGTTGCTCAGACCGGTCACTCTATTGATGCGAGCCGGGCAAGGTAGCAGGAGCAACTGATCACACCAAGGATGAATTGGTTCTCCCGACCCGCTGCGGTCGGTGTTGATGTAGGCAACGATCCCAGAAAACCGTCCGAGAAACCGGGGGAATCCCACCCCGGATACTTGGCGGCACGGCTTATCGGAACCATTGCGAAGAGCATCCGCAGTTGGCCCGCGGGTCCGAAACACGTAGCCAAGGTCTTCTCAAAGAATTAGATCGGCCAGAACCATAGAACGTCCAAAAGCATTCTCTGGTGTGGTGACCTCATGGCTGCACCGAGCAGTGCGAAGCTGCCACATGAGCCGCTCAGTGCGATGCCTCGTAGTGTGCAAGCGGCTCGCTCCCACTCAGCGCGAGTAGCAAATTTTCAGCAGCCTGCAACTCGATGGCTCGGCGAACCTTCTTCACCGCCGAACCAATGTGGGGTGTGAAAACCGTGGAGGGGTGTTGCAAGAGTTCCGGATGAATCTGGCGAGGGCGATCTGCCAGCAGCCAGTCCTCCATCTCGTACACATCGGCGGCGTATGCACCCAGGCGCTCGTCCTTGAGCGCCCGTGCCACGGCAGCCTCGTCCACAACCGAGCCTCGCCCAATGTTGACCAGGATCTGCCCCCGCCGAACACCT
>NZ_NCFM01000015.1:0-27827 GCF_002281195.1 Acidovorax sp. 35-64-16
ACGAAAATATTAACTTATTTGTTTGACATTCATCAAAACAATATATATCCGCGGAAGAAATAATAATCGAAACAGAATATCAGGTAATACTTATGTCCGCACCCACACCCTCCCCTCGTCCCCAAGCCTTGAACACGCCGCAACTTGGCAAGCGCACGTTCCTGCAGGAGCTTGTGGGCATGGCCACGGCTTTTGGTTTGGCAGGTGCCGGCCACGCTGCCAGCCCTTCCGCCACCACCCAGCCCCCGCGCCGCCCTGGCATGGAGGGCAAACGCTTCGGCATGCTGGTGGACATGCGCAAGTGCATCGGCTGTCAGGCCTGCACGGTGAGCTGCTCGGTGGAAAACCTGCCACCTATCGGCCAGTTCCGCACCACGGTGCTGCAGTACGAGATCGACAAGCCCGGCGGCGCGGCACCCGCCATGGTCAGCCTGCCACGTCTGTGCAACCACTGCGACGAGCCGCCCTGCGTGCCCGTGTGTCCGGTGCAGGCCACCTTTCAGCGCACCGACGGCATCGTGCTGGTGGACAACGAGCGCTGCGTGGGCTGCGGCTATTGCGTGCAGGCCTGCCCCTACGATGCGCGCTTCATCAACCACGAGACGCAGACGGCCGACAAGTGCACCTTCTGCGAGCACCGGCTGGAAGTCGGACTGCTGCCGGCCTGCGTGGAAAGCTGCGTGGGCGGCGCGCGGGTGATCGGCGACCTGAACGACCAGGACAGCGAGATCAACCGCCGCATGGCCGAGCACAAGGATGAGATCAAGGTGCTCAAGCCCGGCATGAACACGGCGCCGCGCGTGTACTACATCGGCCTGCCCGACGAGTTCGTCAACGGCGTGGACGGTCAGGCCAGCGTGCGCCTGGTGTCCGAGCACTAACGAAGGAGCCGACCATGCAGATCATCGAACTTCTGACCCCGCATTACGAAGCCGCCTGGCTGCCCTGGGCAGTGCAGTATTTCTTTCTGGCCGGTGTGGCCACGGGTGCAGCCCTGCTCACCGCCTTGTGCAGCTGGGGCTCAACCGGCAGCTCCTTGCAGCGCCTGCTGCCGGTGGCCGTGCTGACGCTTGCCGTCAGCGCCATTGCCGCGCCCGTTTCGCTGCTGGCCGACCTGCACCAGCCTGCCCGTTTTTGGCACTTCTATGCCCATTTCACGCCCTGGTCGTGGATGTCGGTGGGCGCGCTGCTGCTGCCGGTGTTTGTCATGCTGTCCGTGGCCCTGTGCGCCAGCTGGTGGCTGGGCAAGACCCACTGGATGCGCCTGCTGTCTCCGCTGCTGGTGCTCTCGGCGCTGTCCATCACGGTCTATACAGGTGCCGAAATGATGGCAGTGCGCTCACGCCCGCTGTGGAACACGATGTGGGTACCGGTCAACCTGGCGCTTACCGGCTGGCTGGCCACGGTGGGCGTGGCCTTCGTGCTGGAGCGCTTCTTGCCCGCCGCGCTGCGCCCCGGTGCCGCCGCCCTGCAGTTGCTTCGCGGCTTGGGGCTGGCACTGGCCGCTGCGCTGGTGGCCGTGGCCACGGCCTGGGCGTTGACGGGGATGAACGGTGGCAGTCCGTCCTTCGACGCAGCGCTGCGCCTGTGGAACGACTTCCCCGTCTGGCGCATGACCATGGTGGGTTCTGCCATTGGCGGCGCAGCCGTGGTGGGTGCGCTGCTGCGTGGCCGCCATCGGCTGGGTGCCAGAGGCTACACGCTGGTGCTGGGCCTGGGGCTGGCTGCCAGCGCCTGGGTCTTCCGCTGGGCACTGTTCATGGGCGTGCAGGGGGTTCCGAAGTTTGGCGCAGGCCTGTACCTGTACCACATGCCATTGGGCGGCGACGGCCTCTTGGGCATGGTCGGCGTGGCCGGACTGTGCGTGGCGCTGGTGGCGCTGGCCAGCTGGGCACTGGAGCTATTTCCCGCCCGTCAGGCCAAGGCAGTCGCCTGACGGTGATCCTTGCCTTAGATATCCATTCAAATTGGCATAAAACCCAATGCAGACAAGCGCTAGCAGCTATATAAATAATAGCATTAGATGACTACTGCGCTGACCTGAAAGAGACTTCCCATGACCGACAAAAACCAACCTCCCGTTCCTCAACACGCTGGCAGCACTGACACCAGCCCCGAAATGAACCGCCGCCGCATGCTGCTGCGCGGCGGCGCCGTGGCCGGTGGCCTGGCTGCGTTTGCCGCCGGATACGGCGAGACGGTGGTCAAGGGAGCCAAGGGCCTGGTTACGGGCACATCCGGCACACCCACCAAAAGCGCCACACGCGGAAACGCGCTGACACCAGAGTTCCGCATCGACCCCGTGACGGGCCAGCTCACCACCCAGCCTGGCCAGGTGGTCAGCCCCAGCAGCTGCCTGGGCTGCTGGACACAGTGCGGTATCCGTGTGCGTGTCGACACCGGGCACAACCAAATCCTGCGCGTCGCCGGCAACCCCTACCACCCGCTGGCCACCACGCACCATGCACCCATGGAAACGCCGGTGCGTGAGGTGTACGCCATGCTGGGCGGCGACAACGGCCTGGAAGGCCGCGCCACCAGCTGTGCGCGCGGCTCGGCCATGTTCGAGCACCAGACCGCACCGCATCGCGTGCTGCAGCCGCTCAAGCGAGTGGGCCCGCGCGGCTCGGGCCAATGGAAGACCATCGCGTTCGAGGATCTGGTCAAGGAAATCTGTGAAGGCGGCGACCTGTTCGGCGAAGGCCATGTGGACGGACTGCGGGCCATCCGCGATGTGCAAACGCTGATCGACCCCGAGAACCCCGAATACGGCCCAAAGGCCAACCAGCTACTGGTGACCGATGCCTCCAACGAAGGTCGCACGCCCTTGATCAACCGCTTTGCCCGCCAGTCTTTTGGCACCGTGAACGTGTCCAACCACGGCGCCTACTGCGGCCAGACCTACCGGGTGGGCACGGCAGCCGCCTTGGGCAACCTTGCCGGCATGCCCCACGGCAAGCCAGACTGGAAGAACTCGCGTTTCGGCCTGTTTATCGGCACCGCGCCGGCACAGGCTGGCAACCCCTTTCAGCGAATGGGACGTGAGCTGTCCGAGGCACGCTCGCGTGCACAGAACACGTACCAGTACGTGGTTGTCTCGCCCATCCTGCCCATGTCCTCCAGCCATGCGGCAGGTGACAACAACCGCTGGTTGCCCATCAAGCCCACCACCGATCTCGCCCTGGTCATGGGCATGATCCGCTGGATCATTGACAACGAGCGCTACGACGCCCGGTTCCTCAGCCAGCCCGGTCCGTCCGCCATGGCCGCCGCAGGCGAGGCCGCGTGGAGCAACGCCAGCCACCTGCTGATCAACGATGCGAAGCATCCGCGTTACGGGCAGTTCTTGCGCGGAGCGGACCTGGGGCTGCCCCTGCCCGAGCCCGTGGACGAGAAAACACCCGCCGAAGATGTGTATGTGGTGCAACTGGCCGACGGCAGCCTTGCCCCGCACACCGTGGCCCAGCCCGCTGAGCTGGTGGTGCAGCGCGACATCACCCCGATCAAGGCAGCCGACGCCACCGAGGAGCCCGCGCCGATGGCCGTCTGCACATCGTTCGTCAAACTGCGCGAAGAAGCGCGGCGCCAGACGCTGCAGGAATACTCGGACAAGTGCGGCGTGCCGGTGAAGGACATTGAAGATCTGGCGCGCGAATTCACCAGCCACGGCAAGCAGGCCGTGGCCAACTCGCACGGCGGCACCATGAGCGGTGCGGGTTTTTACACCGCCTACGCCATCGCCATGCTGAACAACCTGATCGGCAACCTCAACGTCAAGGGCGGCTGGGTTCTTGATGCCGGCCCCTTCGGCCCCTTTGGCCCTGGCCCGCGCTACAACTTTGCGCAGTTCCCTGGCGCGGTCAAACCCACGGGTGTGGCCCTTTCACGCACGCGCTTCCCCTACGAAAAAACCAGCGAATTCAAACGCAAAAAGGAAGCCGGCCAGAACCCCTATCCCGCCAAGGCTCCGTGGTATCCCGCCCCCGGGGGCATGAGCAGCGAAATGCTGGCCGCCGGCCTGCTGGGCTACCCCTACCCGGTGAAGGCGTGGGTCAACCACATGAGCAACCCGGTGTATGCCATCTGCGGTTTCGAGAACACGCTGGTGGACGCCATCAAAGACCCGAAGAAGCTGCCGCTGTTCATCTCGGTGGACCCGTTCATCAACGAGACATCGGCCCTGGCCGACTACATCGTGCCCGACACCGTGACCTACGAGAGCTGGGGCATCGGCGCCCCATGGGCCGACGTGGTTGCCAAGAGCTCTACCGTGCGCTGGCCCGTGGTCGAACCCGCCACCGCCAGGACCACCGACGGCAAGCCCGTAAGCTTTGAAAGCTTCGTGTTCGCTGTCGCCAAACAGCTGGGCCTTCCCGGCTTCGGCAAGAACGCCATGAGCACCAAAGAGGGCGAACCGCTGGACCTGGAGTCGTCCGAAGACTTCTACCTGCGTGGCATGTGCAACATTGCCTACCAGGCCGGCAAGCCTGTGCCCGAAGCCAGCGAGGACGACATCGCCATCACCGGCCTCACCCGCTGGATGCCCGATCTGGAAAAGCGCCTCAAACCCGAGGAAGTGCGCCGCGTTGCCATGGTGATGAGCCGCGGCGGGCGCTTCGACAAGATCGACGACGCCTGGAACGGCGAACAGGTCAAGGCCGCCCACAAGTTCCCGGTGCAGCTTTGGCACGAAGGCCTGGCCAAGATGCGCCACTCGATGACGGGCGAGCGCTACGTGGGCTGCCCCACCTGGTACCCCACCCGCTTTGCCAGCGGTACGAGTATGCGCGAGCATTTCCCCGAAAGCGACTGGCCGCTCACCCTGAGCTCCTACAAATCCAACCTGATGAGCTCGATGTCGATTGCGGCCTCGCGCCTGCGCCAGGTGCACCCACACAACCCCATCAGCCTCAACAGGGACGACGCGGCCCGGCTGGGCATTGCCAACGGCGACCGCATCGAGGTCAGCACCCCCGGAGCGCGTGTGCAAGGCGTGGCACTGGTGCGTGGGGGCATTGCACAGGGGGCAGTGGCCATCGAATACGGCTACGGACACAAGCAACTGGGTGCCGTGGCCCATACCGTGGATGGCAAGCTCACCGCCCACAACCCGCAGCACGGTCAGGGCGTGAATCTGAACAGCCTGGGCTTTGCCGACCCTACGCGGCCCGCCAAGGACAACGTCTGGATTGACTGGGTGTCGGGCGCGGTGGTTCGGCAGGGGCTGCCGGTCAAAGTGCGGCGCGTGTAAGGGAGGCCGGCCAGCAGGGCCGCCTTCCTACAATGCACGCACTCCCCCACAGCCGCACTCCATGCACATTTTGATCGTCGAAGACAACACCCTGGTTGCCAGCGGCATCCAGACCGGGCTGGAACTGCATGGCTTCACCAGCGACACGGCGGCCAGCGTGGCCCAGGCCACAGCCCACATGGCCCGCCGTGACTTTGATGCCTGCGTGCTGGACCTGGGCCTGCCCGATGGCGACGGCATCGACCTGCTGCGCCACTGGCGCGCGCAGGGGCGGGATGTGCCGGTGCTCATCCTCACCGCACGCGGCACCATCGAGGACAAGATGGCCGGTTTTCAGACGGGCACCGATGACTACCTGACCAAGCCCTTCGATCTGCAGGAGCTGGTGATGCGACTGCGCGCGTTGCTGCGCCGCGCGGGCGGGCGTGCCGGCGATCTGATGATGCTGGGCGACTGCCAGGTCAACATGGCGACGGGCGAGATCTCCCGCGAAGGCAAGCCCGTGGAGATTGCGCGCCGCGAATGGGCGCTGCTGTCGGCACTGGTGCAGGCGCGCGGGCGAGTGCTGAGCCCGGCGCAGCTGCACGACAGTCTCTATGGACTGGACCTGGACGTGGGCAGCAACACCGTCAACGTGCACGTGCACCACCTGCGCAAGAAGCTGGGTGCCGACGTGATCGACACCGTGCGCGGTCAAGGTTTTCGCCTTGGCGCCCGCTACTGCGACAGCACGACATGACGCCCCTGCCGAAAAGTCTGCGCCTGCGTTTGGTGCTGGGCCTGAGCCTCACCATGTGCCTCATCTGGGGCGGCGTGGCGGCCTGGCAATTCACCAACATGCAGCGCGAACTGCGCACCATGCTGGACGATCGGCTAATCGCCTCGGCCCGAATGGTGGCAGGCATCGTGGTGCAGTTCCAACCCATGCAACTGGCCACCACACCGCGTGCGCAAAACGATGCACTGCTCTCGGTGATAGCGCGCGATGGCGTGGCCTGCGAGGTGAGCCTGGTTCGCAGCGAGGTGGATTTTTTGCCCATCGCCAGAACCAACAATATTCCTGACATGGCGTCCGCAGGCAGCGCGGGTTTTGGCCAGATCACCAAGGGCGGAAAGCAGTGGCGCACCTATGTGCTGGAGGAAAACGGCGTGCGCGTGGCCACCGCCGACCGGCTGGACATGCGCGATCATCTGGTGCAGACCTTCGTGCGCTCGCTGGTGCTGCCTTTTGCCCTGGCGCTTGTCGGCGTCCTGCTGCTCACGTGGTGGATCTGCACGCTCAGCCTGCAGCCACTGCAGCGTTTGCGCGACGAGCTGGTTGAACGCCCGCCGCAAGACCCAAGGCCCGTCAAGTCAGGCCACGACATCAAGGAACTGGCCCCGCTCGTCGACAGCCTGAACCAGCTGCTGGAGCGCATGGACGCCAGCATCGAACATGAACGCCGCTGGACCACAGATGCGGCACACGAGCTGCGCACCCCCCTCACGGCCATCAAGACCCATGTGCAAGTCGCGCAAATGGCGCTGGCCGCCAATACACCGAATGCCGCGCAGGACAGGGTGGCCAACGCATTGCGCCAGGCGGGTGAGGGCATCGACCACATGCACGCAACGCTGGAGCAGCTGCTGCAGCTGGCTCGCGTGGAAACGGCCACTGCCGGCGACACGCGCCACACAGTGGGTACCGAGATTGCGCAAGCCTTTCGACTGGCCTGCCGGCAATCCCTGCACCGCGCCAAAAACGAAGGCAGCGCAGTGCCCGCCATAACGCTGGACGCGCGCGAGGTGCCGTCCGAGCCCGCGGCCTGGGAAACCGTCCAGTTGCCCCTGGCGCCGGCGCTGCTGACCTGCGCCATCACCAACCTTGTAGACAACGCACTGCGCTACCACCGTGGCCCGACATCCGTGAGCGCCACGCTGCAATGGCACGCAGGCACCGCTGGCGACGGGCAGGTGGAAATTTGCGTGCGTGACCAGGGGCCGGGCCTCACGGCAGATGAATGCGGGCAGGCGCTGAAGCGCTTTTGGCGCAAGTCTGGCAGCGATCCGGGCAGTGGACTGGGGCTGACCATCGTGCACCGCATCGCAGAAAGTGCGGGCGGCACGCTGGTGCTGGAGCCCGGCACACCCGGCCTGGTCGCCCGGCTGCGGCTGCCCACTTGCGCTGCAGATGCCGCCCCTGCGCATGGCATTGCACCAGGCTGAAAAGGACTGACGACCATGGAACGCATGCTGCATTTAGGCCCGCTGGTGCTGCCCTGGGCACTGCTCATCATGCTGGCCGGCTGGCAACTGGGCGTCTGGGTGCATGAACGCCTGTCCGTGCGCCGGGGCCTTGCGCCCGGCCCGCACGGCTGGCGAATGGCTCTTGTGGCGCTGCTGGCAGCGCGCCTGGGCTTTTTGCTGCGCTACACCGGTGAATATGTCGCTGCACCCTGGTCGATCATCAACATCCGCGACGGTGGCTGGGAACCCTGGGCCGGCCTGGGTGCCGCCCTGCTCTACTGCACCGTGTTGTGGTTGCGGCGCAGCCCCTGGCGCCGGCCTGCAACGGCAGGTCTGGCCACGTTCACTGCCGTCTGGCTGGCGGGCCTGGCGCTGCTGCACGCCACGGCCCCACCACGCGTGGCAGACCTGCCACCCTGGCACGGCGTGGCACTGGATGCGCGCACCGTCTCACTGCCAGATCTGCGCGGCCAACCCGTGGTGGTGAATCTATGGGCCAGCTGGTGCCCGCCCTGCAGGCGCGAGATGCCGGTGCTGCTGCAAGCGCGCAATGCAAAGCCACAAATCCGCTTCCTGTGGGTCAACCAGGGCGAGGCGCCCGATGTCGTCTCACGCTTTGCCACCCAGCATGGCTTGCCGCATGCCGATGTGGTGCTGGACCAAACCTCCCAGCTGGGCAGCAGCCTGGGCTACAAGGCCCTGCCCACCACGCTGTTCTATGACGGCCAGGGCCGATTGGCCGCAGTGCGCGCGGGTGAGCTGTCTGCCGCAACGCTGGCAGACAACCTGGCGCTGATCTCCAGCCCCATGATTCCCATGATTCCCGCGATTCCCGCCAAATGACCGCAGTGGTATGCAAATAGCCACCCGACACCCTCATCAGAAAACCTGCTGCTCGCCGCTCGCTTGAGCTTGCAGGTACCGGGTATCAAGGGTGGTGCGGTTGGCCTTGAACCGCTCACAGGCCGCCTGCCAGTTCAATCGCACCAGGTTTTATCGCTTGTGCCCACGTCAGCGTTCTACATGCGCATGCACATGCACGTGCACGTGCACGTGCACGTGCATTGAGCCTTGCCAGCGGCGTAGTCTTCATGCCCACGCAACACAGCTGCGATTTCGTCGTTATCAACGCATGGGCTCACGATTCAAGCTCTCCGCTTGCATTCCGCATTCCGCATCTGGCAGCGCACATGCGCTGGTGCGTCATCACGCTCACCGTGAGCAGCGCGTGGCCCGGCGCACCTGCTTTGTGTGCCCATCCCTGGCACAAAGCAAAAAAGCCCAGAACCTTTCGGCTCTGGGCTTTTGCTATCAATGGTCGGCGTGGCGGGATTCGAACTCGCGACCCCTTGCACCCCATCGAAATATACGTGAAATCTTGCGGGATTTCCTGGGACGTTATGGGACGACATTTTCTGTTTTAAATCATATAGATACAAAGGATACTTGATCCCAAGTCGTCCCACGAAATACACTGACAGCGTTTTTTCGGTTTACCCCCCGGTTTACCCCCCAGGACCTGTATGACGCGATATCCGAAGTCAGGAAAAGGCAAAAAGTGGACGGCTCTGGAGCTCAAGGCCGTGCCCCTGGCGTGGCGCGGTGACATGCTGAGCGACGGCGACGGACTGACCGGCGAAGTCCGGGTCGTTGGCGACCAGACCATCTCCATCCACTTCAAGTTCGCCTTCAAATGGAACGGTAAAGTGGCCTGGCACTACTGTGGCACGTGGCCGGCCATGTCCATGGAACAGATCCGCCGGCAACGCGATGAGGCGCGTGATCTGGTCCGCTCCGGCGTCAACCCCAACGACCAGAAGAAGGCCGAGCGGATCGAGAACCAGGCCGCGGTCGAAGCGACGATTGCGCAGGCCGCCGCCGAGGCCAGCCAGAACAGGCCCTTCAAGGACATGTTTGACGCCTGGCTGGCCGACGGGGTCGCTCGCAAGGACGGCAACGCCGAACTGCGCCGCTCGTTTGAAAAGGACGTGCTGCCCGTGCTGGGCGAGAAGCCTGTCCGCAGCATCACCGAGCACGACCTGCGCAAGGTTCTGCGGACGATGGTGGCCCGTGGCGTGAACCGCATGTCCGTGCGCGTGCACCAGGACCTGGTGCAGCTGTTCGCCTGGGCCGAGAAGCGCCAGCCCTGGCGCGGCCTGCTGATCGAAGGCAACCCGGCGGACCTGATCGAGATCCGCAAGATCGTCTCCAAGGACTTCGACATGGTCAATGAGCGCGACCGCGTGCTCTCGGCCAGGGAGCTGCAGGAACTGCAGTCGATCTTTCAGCGCATGGAGGCGGACTACGAAGAGACCCCGGCCGGCCACAAATACGAGGTGCAGCGCCCGCTCAAGCGCGAGACCCAGCTGGCGATCTGGATCTGCCTGGGTACGCTGTGCCGCATCGGCGAGCTGCTGATGACCCGCTGGGAAGACGTGGACCTGGCAGAGCGCTACTGGACCATCCCGATCGAGAACGTCAAGGGACCGATGGGCAAGAAGCAAGGCCACCGGGTCTACCTGCCGGACTTCTCGCTGCGGCAGTTCCAGGCGCTCAAGGCCCTCACCGGAACATCGCCCTACTGCTTCCCGGCGCGCAACCACAAGGAAGACACCCACATCGACGTCAAGACCGTGTCCAAGCAGGTGGGCGACCGGCAGATCCAGTTCAAGGTCCGCAAGGACCTGTCACGCCGGGCCAACGACAACGCGCTGGTGCTCAAGAGCGGCAGCCACCGCGAGTGGACACCGCACGACATGCGGCGCACAGGCGCCACCATGATGCAGGCGCTGGGCATCCTGCCCGACATCATCGACCGATGCCAGAACCACGTGATGGCCGGCAGTCGGGTGCGGCGGCACTACATGCACCACGAGTTTGCTGACGAGAAGAAGGCGGCCTGGGAGAAGCTGGGGCAGCGGATTGATGACATCCTGGCGCAGGCAGGCACGACATGACAGACCAAGGAAGCCGACTCAAGAGCCTTCAAAGAGCACTTCGGAAGAAGGACCAAGGGAGCAGCCCACAAGCTTTGCCTATTTTTGTTAGGTGTTTTGGCCATCAACGCCCAGATCAATGAGCACATTCATCACACCCGCGCGCGCTGCTGAACAGGTGGTACAGCTTGGACAGCGCATCCGGATCGCTCGCATCCGCCGGGGCTGGTCCGTCGCTGATCTCGCCAGCAAGGCGGGCATCAACCGCAACACCCTGACGGCGCTGGAGCTGGGCCGACCAGGCACGGGAATCGGTGTGTGTATCACCGTTGTCTGGGCACTGGGTCTGGACAAATCCGTGGACGCCGTGGCAGACCCCGACACCGACCTGCACGGCAAGGCACTTGAGGCCGCGCGTCGCCCCACGCGAGCGGGCAGATCCAGGAAGCCCAGCGACGACTATGACTTCTGACCGCCAGGCCTACGTCTGCATCCAGGTGCCCGACCGCTAGCTGCATCTGCACCGCCGGCGCCAACGACGACGGGCTGGTCCCCAAGAGCGGCAAACGGCGCGATTGAAAACGTTGAGTCACTTCGTCCCGCACGACAACAAAGACAAAGTTATCGTGCGAATCGGTTGTTATCCACTGCTCAGAGCTGGCGCTGGCGTCTGACGGCCGCAGTCAGGACCATGGCAGCGACCGATACAGCGCGCGAACCTGCGCCATCGCCTCGTCGAAGTCGGGCAGCTCGCCGTCCACATCGTCCCGAAGACCCGCATACCCTTCGCGCGCCATCTCGACCACCCGCTTGTCGTCCATGGACGCGGCGGTGGGCTCAATGCCCTTGCTGCGACAGGAGTCCACCAGCATCTGGTGAATCTGGGCCTCTTCCTCTGCCGTAAACGCTTCAACCGATGCCAGCAGAAGCCAGATGTCGTAGACATCCTGGCGGCGCTTGCGCTTGCGGATGGGCTGCTGCAGCAGCGAACGCATCTTTTCTGCCAGGACGTTGTGTAGTGAGTAAGAGTGGATGGTCGCACCACCTTCAAGCTCCAGCAGTTCGACCTCGAACACCGCTTCATTGAAGCTGTAGTCGATCTCCACCACGTGTGGCGAGTTCTTGGCCTGCAGCCTGGCCATCGCACCGGTGCTGGACCTGTCGGCGAACCCGATCGTCAACGCCAGGTTGTGGTGCGTCCGGTCCTCGCCTTTGGGCTGAACCTTGCGCGACTGCAGGCGACAGGCCGTCCCGTAGGGCAGCCGATCCTCGGCCGCCACCAGCCCTGATTCGAACTCGGCCAGCAAGGCATCGGCGTTCTCTGCCGTGTAACGCTCGCTGGTCGAAAAATCCAGGTCACGCGTGAATCGGGTGCTGTCGTAACGGATGGCCAGGAGCAGGCCTCCCTTCATCACCATCCGGGCCTTCAGGTTCTGCGAATGGCCGATGCCGTCCAGGATGATGTGCACCGCCTCGCGGAACCCGCGCTGATCGGCCGGCGCCGCCTCCACCCAGGCTTCGATATCGATCTCGTTCACAAGGCGTCCTCAGTACCACCAGGCATCAGGGACGCCACGTTGATCGAGAGCTTCCACTTCTCCGAGTAGTGGGGGACGTACTCCCCGAGGGGATCCAGCAGCCTGGAGCCGCCGCGCTGGGCCTTCTGCGTCCAGCCGTCCACCAGCGGGTGGCTTAGCCGGCAGACCTCGTCGAGCAGGTAGCCAGCACGGACTTTTTCGACCGCGTTGCCATGCTGCTCCACCTCATCGGCGATGAGCGCCAGGTACCTGGCGCCATGTTCGCGGTACGTGTCCACGACGTGCTGCATCCCGCCACAGTTGCCGGGCTCGCGCACCATGTCCAAGAAGGCCCTGCCAACCATGGCGACCCGGATCGTGGGTGACTTGATGGTCTTGAATGCCCCTCGGCTGGAGCGACGCATGAGCTCGACACGCACGCCTTCGACGCGATCAAAGACGGGGCGCCTGAGCTGCGGCAACCTGGCCCGCTGAAAAGGCTCCAGATGCTCACGCAGGTCTTTCAGCATCCGGTCCTTCGCCAGCTCCTTCCACTCAGTGTCCGGTGGCGTGGTCAGGTACAGGATCTTGGAGAACCGGTCCGTCAGCCCGTGGAACTCCATGGCGCTGAGGTGAGAGATGTAGGCGAACGGGTCGGCCGCACACGCCACCTCCTTGGCCTTCGGCTTCGCGCGCCCGAACAGGTGGTACACCGTCCCCGGCTTGAAGTCCTTGCTCGGGGAGATCAGGCCAAAGGAACCTAGGCTGTCGACCACCTTCTCATAGAGGCGAAGGGTTGGCTGTTCTTCAAGATGCGCCACCTGTGAGGTCACGAGCACTGCCAGCTCGTAGTCGGTCACGACTGGACGCTCCCAGCTCCCAAGCTTTTCCTGGATGGCCTTCATCACTGATGGCAGATGCGCGGAGTGATCGACTTCGACCGCCAAGATGTATCCTTTGTGTCCTTAGGACGCAAAGGATACATCTTGGCATCGCAACTTGTCAAGTCAACGATTTGACGAAGTTCATGGATCGTCATAAACTGCGTCCTTAGGACGCAGTTTATGACGATCCAGATGGAAATATGAGCTGTCAGCAATCCTAAGCAGGTGTTCCGTTGTCTCGTCGAATAGTTTGATTCGACGAAAAAACGGAACATTCCCGTAGTGCAGTCCGGTCGGGAAGAAGTGCCCAGGATGCATAGAAAAATCGTCGCAGTTGATCCAGGAGGACAACTGTCGCAAGAAAAACATCCATCCAGTCGACCGGACAAGACGGCCCATCGATTCACAACGCCTCGCCCAGAGACGTACCCTGCCCTCACCGCATCAAGCCAGAAAATCGCCCCAGCGCTCACGGCCCAACGCTTCCTCTTCAAAACCAGCCCGAGACCTAGGATGATCGGCACATGGAAGCGTCCGACACCACCACACAACGCAACTACTACGACGACCTGGTCAGACGCACCGTGGGCCACGGCCATCCCCTTGAAGCGGCCATCGAGCAGGCTGCAAGCGCCTATCTGGATGGCAAGCCTCAGACACAAGGGAAACGCAAGCTCACCAGAAGGGAACGCGACAGCCAGTTCTGGTTGAGTCGCACGGTGAAAGACTGCCCCACCAGTGCCTGGTCCACCGAACCCATGATGCTGGCCCTGGCCCGGTACCTCAGTCAGGAGCAGCTTGCGGTCGAAGGCCTGATCAACGCGGTCGCTCGAATCGCGCCCGATGCCCTGATCCGGGCGGTCAGGTACTCCGGGCTGGTCCTGAACCAGGAATTGTTGATTCATCAGCACAACTGAGCCAGTGATCACGTCGAATACTGAGCCACTGGTTTGATGGATGTTCTGGCTACTCGGTTGTGGATAAGTCTATCGGGTCTGCTGTTTTTCGATCTCCTTTCTGAGCTTTGCTGCGTTGCTTTGGTGGTGCCGCGCCAGCGGCACTGGAATGCTTGAAGCGCCAGCTCTCATTGCCCGTCTCCACGATGTGGCAGTGGTGCGTGAGGCGGTCGAGCAATGCGGTGGTCATCTTGGCGTCGCCCAAGACGCTGCTCCATTCCGAGAAGGTCAGGTTTGTTGTGATCACCACGCTCGTTCTCTCGTAGAGCTTGGAGAGCAGGTGGAACAGCATGGCGCCGCCCGACTGCGTGAACGGCAGGTAGCCCAGTTCATCCAGGATCACCAGATCGACGTACATCAACCGGTGTGCCAACTGCCCGGCCTTGTTTTGCGCCTTCTCCAGCTCCAGGGCGTTGACCAGCTCCACCGTGGAGAAGAAGCGCACCCGCTTGCCATGCAGGCGGATGGCCTCGATCCCCAGGCTGGTGGCCAGGTGGGTCTTGCCTGTGCCGGGGCCACCCACCAGCACCACGTTGTGGGCCGAGTCCACGAAGCCAAGGGTGTGCAGTTGGCGCACCAGCGCCTCATCGATGGGCGTATGGGCGAAGTCAAAGCCGGCGAGATCGCGGTGCGATGGGAACCGCGCCACGCGCATCTGGTAGGCCATGGAGCGTACCTCGCGCTGCGCGGTCTCGGCCTTGATGAGCTGGTGCAGCACAGCCTCGTGATCCAGCGACTTCATGCGGGCGGTGCCCAGCACCTCCGGCCATGCACTGGCCATGCCGTGTAAGCCCAGCGCCTTGAAGGCATCCATGAGGTCATGCATGGTCGGACTCCGGTGAGGCCTCGTGAGGCTGGACGTTGCGCAGTGCGTCGTAGCGGTGCAGGTTGGCCAGTGGTGGCGTATTGAGGGTGAGCATCGTTGCCACTGGCGGCTCGGGCGCACGCTGCTCCTGCAAGCGAGAGAGCACGTTGAGCACGTGCTCGGCACTCACCCGCCCGGACTGCAGCGCCAGCTCCACCGCCACCAGCACGGCCTCCAGCCCGTGCAGGCTCACCCCCATGAGCACCTGCGCCATCACCCTGTCGCCCCCGCTGTGGCGCAGCAACTGGCGCTGCAGTTCCTGTAGGGGTTCGGGCATGGTCTTGAAGGGCGCACCATTGCGCAGCGCACCGGGCTTTCGCTCGATCAGCGCGATGTAATGCATCCAGTCGTAGATCGTCTGATCCCGCTCGAAGCTGCGCTCCAGCCGCACCTGCCGCCCATCGGGACCGACCACCAGCAGGCTATCGGCATAGGCCCGCAGACTGACCACCGCGTGGATCCACTCGCATGGCACGCTGTAGCGGTTGCGCTGGAAGTGGATCAGCGAAGTGGCAGAGACCCGCACCGGCTGCTCCACATAGCCGTCAAACGCACGGGGATTGGGCATGAGGCGAACACGTTCGTCCTGCCAGACGTCGGCCACCGTGAGGTGCCCCCACTCTGGGTGACTCATCTCGCCCCAGACCCTCACACAGGCTTGCTCCAGCCAGTTGTTGAGCTCGTCAAGCGATCCCCAGCGCCGCTCACTGGCCTCGCGCCAGATGTCCTTGCGTCGATCCTGAACGTTCTTCTCGACGACTCCCTTCTCCCAGCCGGCGGCCCGGTTGCAGAACTCCGGCTCGAACAGGTAGTGCCCGGTCATGGCCTCGAAGCGTGCATTGACGCTGCGCTGCTTGCCTTGGCCGACCTTGTCTACCGCGGTCTTCATGTTGTCGTAGATGCCCCGCCGTGGCACGCCACCGAAGAGGGCGAACGCCCGTGCGTGCGCGTCGAACAGCATCTCGTGCGCCTGGCTGTAGTACGCCACCAGGCAGAAGGCGCGACTGGCCGCCAGCTTGGTGTGTGCCACCTCCAGGCGGCGGCGCAGTCCCCCGATGAACAGGTACTCGCAGCTCCAGTCGAACTGGAACGCCTCGCCCAACTCGAAGCTCAGCGGCACAAACCCTGCGCCGCGTGCCGCGTTGCCTTGCTCTTGCTGCCAGCGCTGGGCAAAGGCGTACACCGGCCCCCGGCTGCCGCTGTAGCCCTGCGCCCGCAGCGCTTCAAACATCGCCTTGATCCCGCGCCGATCGCGTTTGCTGCGATGGCTATCGGCCTTGAGCCATTGGCTCAACTGCTCCTTGTACGGGTCCAGGATGCTGGGGCCTGACACCCGTTGCGGGTATCGGGGCTCGACCATCTGCCCATCTTTGAGCCACTTGGTGGCTGTGTTGCGCGAGATGCCCAGCCTGCGGCTGGCCTCGCGCACCGACACGTCCTGCCTCAGCACGAGGCGGCGCAACTTGCTCAATGTGCTCACGTTGATCACTCCTGCTCCCCCGTGCTGAAAAACTCAGCACGATAGAGCTGCAACGTGGCTCAGATTTCAACGTGAACGCGTCTCGAAATGGCCCAGCTTTGGAAATGAATCAACAGGCTGCGCGTGTGCCCCTCGTCCGCCCAGGACTGCGTGGGCCAGACGCTCAACCTACCCGCCAACAGCCCTGCCGAAGTGTGGCTGTGGGGCGCGGAAGGCGCCGGTGTCTACGAAGGCAGCGTCACCCTCGCGTCGAAGGAAAAGCCCGAGGGCGACACCGTCCTCATGAACGTGAACTCGAGCAGCGGCAAGGACAAGGCCTGGGGCGTCTCCGCGATCTTCGCAAGCGTCGCCCTGACCTGGCTGCTCACGGTGTACCTGCGCAACCTTGGCAACCGTGCGCACCTGCTCGTTCCGGCCGCGATCGCCCTGCGCACCATGGCTGGCATCCGCATGCAAGCCCAAGCGGGACCGCAGCAGCTCGCGGTGCCGAAGCTGCTGCTGCGGCTCGAAGACATCGAGCAGCAGTTGTCGTTGTCCGCCCTGCAGGCCAACGGCTTGCCGCCCCGCGTCCCGTGGCCGGGACCGGCCCTTGGCGGGGCGGGCATCGACGCGTTACGCAAGCATGTTCAGGCGCAGAACGACTGGCTGCACACGCTCAACATCCTCGTGCGGGAAGGCCTGCAGCCCGCGCGGGACCTGTGGGCGACGATCACGGAAGGCGACCTCGATGCGCAACGCAAGGTTCGTGAAGCGGTGTCGGCGATGGACGCGTTGACCCAGGCCGCGGTGACCCCTGCACCGGATGTGTTGAGGGCTACGCTGCGGAGCATCGCCGCCGGCATGGCCGGCGGTACGAAGGGCGGCGGCGCTCGCTCGCTCCGAGATCACCTGGCGGACGCCGCAGATTCAGTGGGATCGCCCGAACAGCTCCTGGTGCAAGTCACCGCGCTGGGCGCCGCGGGCTGGGTGTTCCTGCTGCTGGTCACGACGCTGGCCGGCGCCTACATCCTCGTACTGGGACCGGCAGGCGCGGGATTCGGAACCGTCACCGACTACGCACAGTGCCTCCTATGGGGCGCGGGCCTGCCGGCCGGTGCCCAGCTCATGCAATCGACCACTGCGTCGGTCGCGACTTCGTTCGGCGTGACGCGATAGCCGACCGCTCATATCAACCAAGGAAAAGAGAGGTGTCCAATGAAGAAGCATACTTTCATCGCAGCCGTGCTCTGCGGGGCGGCCCTGCTGTCCGGGTGCGGCACGGTCAAGGTCGAATCGGTTCGCGTGCCGCCCGGTGAACTGAGCCGGTACATGGCAACGCCCGGCATCTACTACGCGCTGCCGCGATCGGAAGTCTCGATCGCCTTTCCGGTGACGCTGGAGCGGCAGACCAAGGGGTTCAAGGGCAACATCATCGACGCATGCATCGAGGCATGCGGCGCGGGGCAGCCGGATGGCGCCACGCATAAGGCTTGCGAAGTCCCCACGGCCAGCGACTCGATCGTTCTGGGGCGGCCCGAGATCGTGCGGCGCGACCTGCAGGACATCAACCATCTCTACCGGCTGAAAGTGGACGGCGGCTTCCTCGACGGCGTGACGCACGCGGTCGCGGTGGCGGAGAACGGCGTGCTGTCCGAGTCGACATCCAAGGTGAGTAACCAGACCACCGATTTGGTCCTCGGCATCGTGTCCCAGCTCGGGAAGGTCACCGCCTCGGGACTGTTCTCCTCCAAGGGCGCAAAGGACAGGCCGGCGAGCGGGCTCACGTGCAAGGATGCGCGCCTCATTGCCGCGAAGGAAACGGAGTTCCGCACGCAGATCCAAGACCTCGAGAAGCAGCGCACGGCGATCCTCGTGCCCAAGCCCGGCGTGACGCCGGTGCTCAAGGCGGACCAGACCAAGCTCGCGGCCGACCGTTTGCGCGAGCAAGTCGCCGAGATCGAGGCGGCGCTCGACAAGTTCCGGGCCAAGGAGGACCTTGCGGAAGTGAAGAAGACTTACAAGTCCAAGCTCGTATCGCAAGGTCTTGCCCCGGGAGAGAACGCGGAGCTGGCCCCGGTGCGCCTGGTTTTCCGGGAAGCCGTGGTGTCTGACACGGCGGAAGTCCTTCCGATGAAGATCCACGAGGTCTTGAACAACGCGCTGATCCTCAGCGCGAGCATCACGCCCTCGGTTCCCGCGGCCGCGACCGCGAGCTGGAACGCACAAACCGCCGAGCCGCACGTCGCCGGCTATCGATATCGCATCCCCATGGCGGGTGTGCTGAAGGTGACGTGCAGGGGCACGCCCACGGCTTCAGCGGCTTGCACGCCGGACGCGGACCACACGCTGATTGAGCAGGAAGTCGCCGTCGCCCAATACGGCTCGTTGGCAAGCCTGCCAATGGAGTTCAACAGCAAGAGTGCGACGGTGGGCATTGCACTACACCCCTCGACTGGCGGCATCAAGAAGGTGGACCTGGGCGTGGAGCCGGTCGGCGCCAAGCCGGTCCTGGACACCATCGATAGCCTGCGAACCTCGCTGGAGGCCAGGCGGACGCGCCAGGAGGCGGAAGCACTGGATGCCGAAAAGGATCAACTCACGCGGGAGCGGGATCTGCTGAAGCTGAAGAAGGAGATTCGTGACTTCCAGAAGGAACTGGGAACGACGCCCTGATACGCCCTCCGCCCGGCGCAAACCGGGCCGGGGAGTCATGCGAGCCTGCCCGATGACCGGCTGCGATGGGCGCGCTCGCGCGCATGCGTGGCCGCTTTCGATTTCGTCCCGCCAGGCTTCAGGAGCGGCTTGCCAACAGTGAAATGCTGACGCGCCAAGGAAAGGCACCAGCTGCCAAGAAAGGGGCAAGCCGGGATACGGTCAGAAATGACACATAGGCTCAAACCGGGCGCAGATGAAACGTGAACCCGTCTGCAACACGTCGCCAAAACATGTCGCGAAAACGTCTTCTTGAGAACACTTACTTTTTTTGGGCTCCTGCAGAATCGAAGTCAGCAGGCGTTGCATGACAACAACGTCCGCGGACCCGCGAAACGCCGTGAGGGCCCAAAACCTGTTGTGAAGGTACAAGCGCTTCGCGAAGTCCTCGTCGCAACAGCCTGCGCAACAGCGGTTTACCCCCCGGTTTACCCCCGGAGCGCCACAAAGAAAAACGGGTTAGCTCATTTCTGAGCTAACCCGTTGATTTTATTGGTCGGCGTGGCGGGATTCGAACTCGCGACCCCTTGCACCCCATGCAAGTGCGCTACCTGGCTGCGCTACACGCCGACAAGACTTAAATTATATACAGAAAATTCTTCAGTTCAGGGAAAGCAGTGCACGAATTTCAAATAATTCCTGGCGCACCGCATTGCTGTCGAACAAACCGCCAAGCACATCAGTGCTCGCGCCTTGGGCGATGTCTGCGCCCGTGCGCATGGACACCAATTCCGACATCAACACCGGTGGCAGCGGCGCTTCATCGTGCGCGGAAGGCACTGGATCCTGCAAGCGATTGCGCGCCCCGCTGATGGTGAAGCCCTGGTCGTACAGCAAGTCGCGGATGCGTCGGATCATCAGCACCTCGTGGTGCTGGTAATACCGGCGGTTGCCTCGCCGTTTCATGGGCCGCAACTGGGTGAACTCCTGCTCCCAATAGCGCAGGACATGCGGCTTGACGCCACACAACTCCGCAACTTCACCAATCGTGAAGTACCGCTTGGCGGGAATGGATGGAAGCTGGGTGCCCATGGATGGTGATTCGGACGAAAAGCTGACTAGCGTACTGCAGACGCCCTGTAAACGCCAGACCGAATTGCCAATTCAGTTGCCAGTTGGATCAAAACTCACACCAAAGCCGAAGCCGAAGCTGGAACCGAAGCAGCAGACTGGATCTGCTCCTTGAGTTTGCTGCTGGCATGAAAAGTCACCACCCTGCGCGCCTGGATGGGAATGGCTTCACCGGTGCGCGGGTTTCGGCCCGGTCGCGGCGCCTTGGTCCGGATCTGGAAGTTGCCAAAACCCGAAAGCTTGACGTCCTTGCCGTCCACCAGGCGTTGCGCAATCAGGTCAAAGAAAGCGTCGATCATGTCCTTGGACTCGCGCTTGTTCAACCCGATCTGATCGAACAGGAGGTCGGCCAGTTGCGCCTTGGTCAGCGCAGGGGTTTCGATGCTTTCTACCGCAAATTCAATCACGTCGGCGCTCCCGGTTTTTCATCCAACACGCAACCGACCACCGGTGCGGGCGACCAGTTGGGCCACGACGGCCTGCACGGCCGTGTCGATCTCGGCTTCTGTCAGGGTGGCCTCGGCCCGGCCCAGTGACAGGCGCACCGCCAGACTCTTTTCGCCAGCAGCCAGTCCACCTGCGGGCGCAGATTCGCCAGCGCGCAAGGGCTTGGGCCGGTACACATCAAACAGCACGGCCGAACGCAGCATGGTGCCAGGAACGGCAGCGGTGATGGCATCCATCACCTCGGCATGCGTCACGCGCTCAGCCACCACCACGGCCAGATCGCGCTCCACCGCCTGGTGCTTGGCGACCGGCTGGAACTGCGGCACCACCCGCTGCAGCACGGCATCCAGCTCCAGCTCGAACATCACCGGCGCCTGGGGCAGGTCCCACGACTGGCGCCATTGCGGATGCAACTCGCCCACAAAGCCGATGGCACGCCCGTTCACCAGCACGCGCGCGCAGCGACCGGGATGCATGGACGGGTGGGCGCCTGGCTCGAAGGTGGGTCGCAACGGCGCCAGCAAGGCCTCCACATCGCCCTTCACATCGAAGAAGTCAATGACCTGCTCTTTGCGGCCCCACTGCAGCATGTCATTGGGACCATAGGCCAGACCCGCCACGCGCATGGGTTGGTGAAAACCTTCCACGGTGGTGTCGGTGTTGCGCACGCTGGCATCGCGCAAAAACACACGGCCCAGCTCGAACACGCGCACCCGCTCAGCCTTGCGGTCCAGGTTGAACTTCAAAACCTGTAGCAAAGAACCCAGCAAGGTAGAGCGCATAACGCTCATCTGGCTTGCAATCGGGTTGAGCAGCTTGATGGGCTGCACATTGGCGGCCAATTCATGCTCCCAGCGCTCTTCCACAAAACTGAAGTTGATCGTCTCCTGATACCCCAGACCGGCCAGAGACCGGCGCACGGCAAACGGGCTGCGCGTGGCTTCGGCTGCGAGCTTCGGCGTGATGGGCGCCAGCGGCGGCGTGGTCGGCAGGTTGTTGTAGCCCACCATGCGCGCGACTTCCTCGATCAGGTCTTCCTCGATCGTGATGTCAAAGCGGAAGGTGGGCGGTGTGACCGTGAGCGTGCCTTCGCCCTGCACCACTGGCAGGCCCAGACGCTGCAAGGCGCCAGCACATTGCTCTTGCGTCAAGGACATGCCAATGACCTTGGCGGCGCGTAGCACGCGCAGCGTGACGGGCTTGGGCACCGGCAGGTTCACTGCCTGATCGTCCATAGGGCCGCACACCGTGTCAGGCGTGCCGCAGATATCGATGACCAGTTGGGTGATGCGTTCGATGTGTTCCACCGTCAGGCTCGGGTCCACACCCCGTTCGAAGCGATGGCCGGCATCGGTCGAAAAATTGAAACGGCGCGAGCGCCCTGCCACCGCCTTGGGCCACCAGAAGGCGGCCTCGATATAGATATGCCGGGTGTCATCGGACACCGCCGTGGCATCACCGCCCATGATGCCGGCCAGCGACTCGACCTGGTTGTCGTCGGCGATCACACCCACCTTGTCGTCCAGGGTGACGGTGTTGCCGTTGAGCAGCTTGAGCTGCTCGCCCGGCTTGCCCCAGCGCACATCCAGCCCGCCGTGGATCTTGTCCAGGTCAAAAATATGCGACGGGCGCCCCAGCTCAAACATCACATAGTTCGAGATGTCCACCAGCGGCGACACACCGCGCTGGCCGCAACGTGACAGCCGGTCCAGCATCCACTGCGGGGTGGCTGCGCGCGTGTTCACGTTGCGCACGATACGGCCAGAAAAGCGGCCGCACAGGTCGGGCGCGCTCACCTTCACGGCAAGCTTGTCGGCCAGTTGGGCACTCACCGCCGGAAACAACGGCTGCACCCAAGGCACGCCCGTGAGTGCGGACACTTCGCGTGCAATGCCATAAACACTCAGGCAGTGCGCCAGATTGGGTGTGAGCTTCAGCGTGAACAGTGTGTCGTCCAGATTCAGGTGCGCACGGATGTCCTGGCCAACCGGCGCAGAGGCGTCCAGCTCCAGCAGGCCGCCATGGTCTTCCGACAGCTTGAGTTCGCGGGCCGAGCAGAGCATGCCCTGGCTTTCCACGCCGCGCAGCTTGCCCACCTTGATGAGGAACGGCTTGCCGTCGTCGCCGGGCGGCAACTCGGCGCCCACCAGCGCACACGGCACCTTGATGCCCACACGCGCATTGGGCGCGCCACACACGATGTTGAGCAAGGCACCCTGCCCCACGTCCACCTGGCATACGCGCAGGCGGTCCGCATCGGGGTGCTGCACGGCTTCCTTGATTTCGCCCACCACAATGTTGGTAAACGGCGGCGCCACGGGTCGCAGCTCTTCGACCTCCAGGCCGGCCATGGTCAGCGTGTCGGCGAGTTCTTGGGTGGTCAGCGGGGGGTTGCAAAATTCGCGCAACCAGGACTCGGGGAATTGCATAGTGAGAAAACTCTTTGGCGTTAGCTTTTAAAAAGATAGCTGCTTGCGCTTGCCATTATTGGGTTTCAACATATAAACATATTGAAACCCAATGGATAAAGGCGCTAGCAGCTCACTTTTTTGCTTTATTGGAACTGCGACAGGAAACGGATGTCGCCGTCGAAAAACAGGCGCAGGTCGTTCACGCCATAGCGCAGCATGGTCAGGCGGTCAGGGCCCATGCCAAACGCAAAACCGATGTATTTCTCGGGGTCGAGCCCCATGTTGCTCACCACGTTGGGGTGCACCTGGCCCGAGCCGGCCACCTCCAACCAGCGGCCAGCCAGCGGGCCCGTTTGGAACTGGATGTCGATCTCTGCGCTGGGTTCGGTGAACGGAAAGAAACTGGGCCGAAAACGCAGCACCAAGTCATCGCTTTCAAAGAAGGTGCGGCAAAACGCCGTGAAGATGACCTTGAGATCCTTGAAGCTCACGTTCTCGCCAACCCACAGGCCTTCGCACTGGTGGAACATGGGCGAGTGCGTGGCATCGCTGTCCACACGGTAGGTGCGGCCCGGCGCGATGACGCGGATCTCGGGCATGGATTGGCCGGCATCGAGCAGTGCGCGGTGGCGCTTGACATGCTGCACCGCGTGGCGGATCTGCATGGGACTGGTGTGGGTGCGCAGCAGGTTGGGGGCGTTGGCAGTGCCGCCCTCGACATAGAAGGTGTCGTGCATGGAACGCGCAGGATGGTCTTCCGGCGTGTTCAGTGCGGTGAAGTTGAACCAGTCGGTTTCGATTTCAGGGCCTTCGGCCACATCAAAGCCCATGGAACCGAAGATGCCCTGGATGCGCTCCAGCGTCAGCGATACCGGGTGCAGACCGCCCTGCCCGCGCTGGCGGCCGGGCAGGCTAACGTCCAGCGCTTCGGCCTTGAGCTGCACCTGCAGCTCAGCGTCGGCCAGCGCCTGGCGGCGCGCGATAAGGGCCGCCTCAATGGCCTGTTTGGCGACGTTGATGGCGGCTCCGCGGGACTTCTTTTCGTCAACCGACAGCTGCGCCATGCCCTTCATGAGCTCCGTCAAGCGGCCCGACTTGCCCAGAAACTGCGCTTTTGCATTTTCCAGATCAGCGGGGGTGGCGCTTTGGGCAAACAGCTGCGTCGCGCTTTCGACCAGGGAATCCAACTCGTTCATATCGACTCTTGAAAATAAACAAGGGCTAGCGCCTTTTCAAGCTCTAGCCCTTGTTGTTATTGCGCAGGCAGCTATCAAAAAGATAGCCGCCCATCATGAACTCAAGCAGCCAGCTTGGCCTTGACTTGTTCCACGATGCTGCCAAAGGCAGCCTTGTCGTGCACGGCGAGGTCGGCCAGCATCTTGCGGTCGATCTCGATGGATGCCTTCTTCAGGCCGTTGGCGAACTGGCTGTAGGTCAGGCCCAGTTCACGTGCAGCGGCGTTGATACGGGCAATCCACAACTGGCGGAACACGCGCTTCTTGGTGCGGCGGTCACGGTAAGCATATTGCCCAGCCTTCATTACCGCCTGTTTGGCGATCCGGAAGACGTTACCGCGGCGACCACGGAAACCCTTTGCAAGGGCGAGAACTTTTTTGTGACGGGCACGGGCCGTTACACCACGTTTGACGCGAGGCATGTATGTACTCCTTGTTCGTCGTTATTAAATGCCCATGCCGGGCAGCATTTGTGCAACCGAGGCCATATTGGTCTCATGCACAGCAACCGCACCACGCAAATGGCGCTTATTCTTGGTGGTCTTCTTCGTCAAGATGTGACGCTTGAAGGCTTGACCGCGCTTGACGGTGCCACCTGGACGAACGCGGAAACGTTTTTTCGCGCTGCTCTTGGTCTTCATTTTGGGCATGTGAATGCTCCTTTTCGTTGTGCTCGTGAGGCGTTTGCAAACCGATCTGCAAACTTGTTGGCCCCGAGCCACTTTTATCGAAAGACTTTCGCCTCTCGTTCGGCAGCGCCAAAGCACCACCTTTTCGAATGCCGCGCCATTGCGGGCTCGGCACTCAAATCCTCAAATTCATTTCACATCAGGCCGCAGTGCCAGAGGCCGGAGCAGCTTCTGCAGCCGGTTTGGGCGCAGCTGGCCTCTTCTTGCCAGGAGCGATCATCATGATCATCTGGCGGCCTTCCAGCTTGGGAAACTGCTCAATCAGGATGGTGTCAGCCAACTCGTCGCGAATGCGATTGAGCAAGGCCAAACCCAGTTCCTGGTGCGTGATTTCACGACCGCGGAACCGCAGCGTGATCTTGCACTTGTCTCCATCCGCCAGAAAACGGCGAATGTTGCGCATCTTGATGTTGTAGTCGCCATCGTCCGTACCCGGACGGAATTTGACTTCCTTGATCTCGATGACCGTCTGCTTGGCCTTGGCTTCGGCAGCACGCTTTTGTTCCTGGTACTTGAACTTGCCATAGTCCATCAGGCGGCACACTGGGGGGTTCGCCGTCGCGGCGATCTCCACCAGATCCACGTCCAACTCGCCGGCCATGCGCAAGGCTTCCATCAAGCTCACAACGCCCAAAGGCTCATTCTCTGGCCCGGAAAGACGGACTTCAGGGGCCATGATTTCACGGTTCAGGCGGTGCTTGCGCTCTTCACGGTGGCGACGATCACGAAATTCAGTAGCGATGGCTATCTTCCTTGAATCAAAATGCTACAAAAATAGTAGCTAAAACCGTGCCATGGGCGCACGCCAAAGCATGTTTTCCTTCAAAATCACACTTTGGAAGCGATGTCTTGGGCGATCAGCTCTGCGAACGCTTCAACGGACATCACGCCGAGATCTCGATTACCCCGGGCGCGCACTGCGACGGCTCCTGCTGCCTTCTCCTTGTCACCAGCGACGAGTATGTAAGGCAGCTTTTGCAACGAATGCTCGCGTATTTTATACGTAATCTTCTCGTTGCGCAGATCGAGCGCCACCCTAAGGTCTTGATGGGGCAGCACTTTTTGCAGTTTTGCGGCAATTTCACGACAGTAATCGCCCTGCGCGTCGGTGATGTTGAGCACTGCAACCTGCACCGGCGCCAGCCAAACCGGCAAGGCCCCGGCGTGCTGCTCTATCAGGATACCGATGAAGCGCTCCAGGCTTCCCACGATGGCGCGGTGCAGCATGACGGGCCGGTGGCGGGCGCCGTCTTCCCCCACATATTCGGCGTCCAGCCGCTCGGGCATGGAGAAGTCCACTTGCATGGTGCCGCACTGCCACTGGCGCCCGATCGCGTCCTTGAGCGTGTACTCGATCTTGGGGCCGTAGAAGGCGCCGTCGCCCGGGGCGATCTCGAACTCGCAGCCCGATGCCCGCAGGCTTTCCATCAGCGCATGCTCGGCCTTGTCCCAGCTTTCGTCTGAGCCAATGCGCGCCTCGGGGCGCGTGGCCACCTTGTAAATGATGTTCTCGAAGCCGAAGTCCTTGTAAACCTTTTGCAGCAAGGCTGTGTACGCCGTGCACTCGGGCTGGATGTGCTCTTCAGTACAGAAGATGTGCCCGTCATCCTGCGTGAAGCCGCGCACACGCATGATGCCGTGCAACCCGCCCGTCGGCTCGTTGCGGTGGCACTGGCCGAACTCGCCGTAGCGCAGGGGCAGGTCGCGGTAGCTCTTGATGCCCTGCTTGAAGATCAGGATGTGGCCCGGGCAGTTCATCGGCTTGAGGGCGTAGTCGCGCTTCTCGCTCTCGGTCGTGAACATGTTGTCGCGGTACTTGTCCCAGTGACCGGTTTTTTCCCAGAGCGTCTTGTCCAGAATCTGCGGACCCTTGACCTCCTGGTAGCCGTTGTCGCGGTACACGCGGCGCATGTATTGCTCCACCTCCTGCCACAGCGTCCAGCCCTTGGGGTGCCAGAACACCGTGCCGGGCGAGTGTTCGTCAATATGGAACAGGTCGAGTTCGCGCCCCAGCTTGCGGTGGTCGCGCTTCTCGGCCTCCTCCAGCATGGTCAGGTACTGCTGGAGTTCGTCCTTCGTCGCCCAGGCCGTGCCATAAACGCGTTGCAGCATCTCGTTGCGGTGGTCGCCGCGCCAGTAGGCGCCCGCCACCTTCATGAGCTTGAAGAACTTGAGCTTGCCCGTGCTCGGGACGTGCGGGCCACGGCACAGGTCTTCAAAACTGCCTTCGCGGTACAGGCTCACGTCTTCATTGCTGGGAATGCTGGCAATGATTTCGGCCTTGTATTGCTCGCCCAGGCCCTTGAAATACTGCACGGCCTCGTCGCGCGGCAGCACGCGGCGCACGATGGGCTCGTCCTTGGCAGCCAGTTCGGTCATGCGCTTCTCGATCGCCACCAGGTCCTCCGGCGTGAAGGGGCGCTTGTAGGCAAAGTCGTAATAGAAGCCGTTCTCGATCACCGGGCCGATGGTGACCTGCGCGTCCGGGAACAGCTCTTTCACCGCATAGGCCAGCAAGTGGGCCGTGGAGTGGCGGATCACATCCAGGCCATCGGCGTCCTTGGCCGTGACGATGGACAGCGGGCTGTCTGCCGTGATCTGGTGGCTGGTGTCCACCACCTTGTCGCCGATCTTGCCGGCCAAAGCGGCCTTGGCCAGACCCGCGCCAATCGTGGCGGCCACCTCGGCCACCGTGACCGGCCCTGGAAATTCGCGTTGTGAACCGTCTGGAAGCGTGATGTGAATCATGGGAGAACTCTTTCTTTTCAAACAATGCAATGGGAGCGGGCACGCGCCAGGCCCAGAAACAAAAAAGCGCGGAACAGGTCCGCGCTATCTGGAGGAGGTGTGCAATCTCGTGCAGGCGCGAACAGCCAGCCTCAGCGGCCGGTCAACATCTCCGATGTAGTTCGCGGTGTCATAACCAGATTGCCTTTCTCGCTCTTGTGCAGTGAATTTGCTTGCATTTTAACCTTACGGCCAACAAAAAAAGCCCGAAGCATGCGCTTCGGGCTTTCTGAACGGTATTTTTGATGCGTTCTACGCCACACACAGGTGGCGCAGCGGCGCGTCAGATCAGTGGAACTGCTCTTCTTCGGTCGAACCCGTCAGGGCCTTCACCGAGGACGAGCCGCCCTGGATCACGGTGGTCACGTCGTCGAAGTAGCC
>NZ_NCFM01000015.1:27906-113269 GCF_002281195.1 Acidovorax sp. 35-64-16
TTTTCGCGGGCTGCGAACTCGGGCTCCTGCACCATGTTGACGTAGTGCTTCATGCCTTCGCCGCGGGCGTAGGCGTGGGCGAACTGGAAGGTGTTGAACAGGCCAAAGATCCTCGTAAGTTGAAGATTTGTAAGGATTTTTTCGCTTTTTCTCGACCACTTTTCTGAGCCACCCACCCATCCCCCAACTGGTGCTTCTATGCGACGGGCTGATGGCCAATGGAATCAACCGCTTTTTCCGCCCCCGGCCATTGTTCTCCCACCGCCCACCCAACCCAGCGTCCATTTCGCTGAGGGGTGGAGGGGGAAAATTTTGCCCAGTTTTTCAGCTACGCGCTTGCCCTTTGTTGTCCGAACCTCAGACCTACAGCAGCGTTGGCTGCGGCATCCACGGCTGCGTGCAAGGTGGCATCCGACAAATGGGCATAACGTTGTGTCGTCTTGACCTGGGAATGCCCTAGCAGCTTGCCCACCACATAGATGGACTGCCCTGCATTCACCAAGTTGCTGGCAAAGCTGTGCCGCAAATCGTGCATCCGCACATCAGGCAGGCCTGCTCTTTTTCGCGCCGTATCCCATGCGCAGAAAAGATTGCCATACGGCTTTAGCGTGTCGGGGTTCGGTACAACATAGGGGCACCCCTTCCACTTTGGCAGCGCTTGCAGCAGCTCCATCGCCTTCGCGGAAATCGGAATGTTGCGTGCCTTCCCAGACTTTGACATGGGGATACGCCAGTTGCGCCGCTCCATATCAAAGTGCTCCCACTTGGCGTCAAGCAGTTCCCGCTTGCGGCAACCAAACATCAGCATCAATGCCACGATGTGCTTGAGCTGGGTGTTGTCGCTTTGGGCCAGTGCCTGATGCAACCGCACCGTCTCTTCGCTGCTGAGATAACGCTCTTTCGCATTGTTGGCCTGAAACAGAGTCACCTCATTGGCAGGATTCGAGGAAGCGCCCTGCACCCTCATCTTCTTGGCCAAATTGAACATGATCTTGAACAAGATGGGCAGTTTGTTTGCCATGGCCAGGGCGTACCCTTTGCCGCGCATCGCTTGATGAGCCTCCGAGATCATCGTGGAGGTGATCTGGTCGAGATGCAGCGCACCAAACCGAGGAAGGATATGGATGTTCAGAAAGCTGATGGTGGACTGAAAATTCCTCCTGTGCAGATGAATGTGAGGGATGTACTTTTCGCGAATGAACTGTGCGAGCGTGGGTACTTGGCGAAGAGCCTTCTTGTCGTCAGAAGGGTTCTCTCCCAGCACCACCTTTGAGCGGAGCTTTTCTGCAGCCTGCCGCGCCTTCTCGAAGGTAATGGCTTTGGAATCACCAATCTTGTGCTGGCGCTGCTTCCCGTAGGGGTCACGGTACCGAAGGCTGTAGGTCTTTCCTCCGGTGGCACGGACTTCCAGAATGAAGCCGGTGATGGCGTTGTCGTAGTAGTCAGTCTTGCTGCGCCCTTCTTGGCAGACAGCATCGCGGACAAAGTGGGTGTCGAGGTTCACATTGGGCATGGCGCGTTTCCTTGGAAAGTTGAGGAATCCGCTAAGGGCTGCACGCGGACATGCGCGCAGGATGGTTGGTATGGGTTCAGAAGCAGATTCCTTTCTGGGCTATATAAGAAGGCCACACATCCGACATCGGGCCGGGTGCGTGGAACGATGGCATGCACGAGGTGCGCGAATCCCAATGACGTACGTGAGCCGACGTTGAGGCTGCACAGCACAGCGCCACCGGTGTTGTTGGCAAAGTGAATAGCGTGGGACACACGGGCGCGGCTTTGCGGCCCACGCTCGTATGGCGCAGGGGTTGGCGTAGGGAATGCACGTCCGGGCACAAGGGCGCAGGGTGCGGGGGTGGTGGCGACGGAACTCCACGGCATAGTGGCACGTCCCGCCGAACCTCCCACTTTTCCCACTTTTTCCGTGGCAGCGGGCACCTTAGAAGTCCTCATCGCATTGATCGGATGCCGACGCCCCATCTAGGGAGGCTCCAGCATCTCTCAACCCGTCCTCACGCTCCAAGTTCCCATTGAACTTCTCGGGCGTTTCAGGCTTGAAGTGAACTCCTCGGTAAACCTCATGGCCATCAAGGACCGAGACTCTGATACCAAGCTTCAAGTTGTGCGTCAGCATGTCCTTGACTCGACCATTTGCAGAGGCGATGCGGCCGTTTTCCTTGCACCACAGAACGTATGTCTGATAGAAGGACGATCGCCGGACCCGTAGCTTGTCCCCCCCTAGTTCGCAGTTGTCCTGAATGAACTCCTGCAAAGAGTTGGCAGACACGCGCCATTCGCCCATCAGGCGGTCATGCACCTTCGACTCGGAGAATGCGCCTTGGCCCAGTAGCCGCTCAGCGCCCTTCAGTGCTTTGTACGCAATGCCTGGCAACTCCGCATCAGCGATGCGTGTCGCCAATGAGGCGTCCAGCGGCTTGCCGCTCTTCAACCGGCTGTTTGGGTACTCCATGAGCATCCAGCGCGCAAAGTAAGCCTCCGAGTGCTCATTGACCTTGATCGGGTGATTAGTCATCAGTAGATGCATGGCCCGATTGCGAAAGGCAAAAGGCGGGTGACCAGGCATCCGTCCTGTCAACAGGTCTCCGCCCAATACCGACTTGAACTCGGCAGCCGGGATGGTGGCGTTTTCCGGCAGTTCGCCCACCACGTTCATACGCATGTCGGCTAGGCTGGCAATGTAGTACTCGCTGCCCCGTCCCCAGTGGAGGGGCGAAATGGCAGAGGTCAGAGCGGGATGCACCAAGTGTCCGAGGATCTCCTGCATCGCCCCCTTCCCAGCACGGCCGTAGCGATCCATCCAGACAAAGGCCTTCTGAAAACGGTGGCCGATGCCGAGCATGCAAGCTCCTGCAAACTCATCCAAGAGGCGGATTTGTTCCTGCTCCTCGCCTTCATTGGCCGAATGGAACGTCTCCGCCCGAAACGCATCGTAGAGCGGAGTGGGCACATCTTCGGGCTCATAGGGAAGCGACCGCTGTTGACGGTGGCGTAGCCCCAGCACGTCCTTGCAGATCTTTCCGTCGCGCACGCTGTAGAAGCTACACAAACACGCAACACCTTCCGGTGCATCTTCAAAGAATGAAGAACTATCCCTCAGCGTCAGCACCACCTTCGCGATGCTGTAGTAGTCCTCTTGACGAAAGCAATTCGCCTTACCGTCGTGCACCCTTGCGACCTTTGCCTGCAACTCGCTTAAGGACATTTCAACCCACAACTGAGACGACGCTTCCGGCACATACAAGACGCCATGGACCGTGACGGGCGTGTGCGTCTCAACAGACAACTTGTCCCATATGTCCTCGGCATAGCCGAAGTGCGTTGGGGCCACCTCTTTGAGGCTTATTCCAAGTCGGGCAATTGCCTTGTCGAGCTTGATCAGGGAGATGTCCTTGTTAGCACGTTTGAGTTGCGCTCGTACACGCATCCACTCCGGATAGTTCCGGTCGTGCAATGCCAGCAAGACATGGAGAACCACCTCCTCAAACGGAGCCCCGCAATCGGTCTCGGACCTCTTCAGGAGTTCTTCGACAACCTTCTGGCTGGTCAGTGAGTCTTGGCGCACCTCATCGGCAGGGCCGCTATCGATCTCAGGCATCGGTTCCGACTCGAACTCCTCGTCGTTCATTGCACCATCTGCCTCAATGCAGTCGGCTCCCGCTTCGGTCAGGGGTTTCTTGATCAGTGCGCACTCCTGCGCATGCAACTCAATATCTTCTGTATTGGAATTTCCCACGTTTTCTCCTAGGTTCATGACATGCCAGATTGGCGAGAAGACCAAGAGTGAGAAAACAGTCGGGAGCGCACGACGCGGCAGTACACGAAGTCATGCTTCGAGCAATGGCGGCTTGAGGAGAATTTCTTCCACCCACATTAAGACGCCCACACAAGAAAACTTGTGCGGTAAGACAGTTTTCACAGACTCTTGGTCTGTAATAACAACCATCCGAAGCGAACTTCAAATGGCCCCTCAAGCAGGCTTGAGAGCTTGTCTTAGCGATCCGTAATTGCTACGAACCACGCTTCCCATTAGGGTTTGTGAAGTCATTGGTCTGTTCAACCACGACTTGTAGATTCGGCACTGAACAGCACCTAAAGTTCTAGCGACCGGCTGGTATGGCCTTCTGCTCGAACTCTGCCCCCAATTGTCCTACAACGGGCGGAAAATTGCCAGCCCTTGAGGTGTTTCCCTTCTATTGATCCGGCGTTCTTACCGTGGCAACTCGGGGCTCGTGGAATCCGGGCTGTAGCTCAGGCAAAAAAATAGAACCGAAACACCCCAGAGCAGCACCATGCGGCACCACCCCGAGGTATCGTTTCTTGTGTCGCTACGTCGATCAACCGCGACAAAGTCTCCACGCTGAACGGACCTGTTTTTTGGGCGTTCTCAGGAAGGTGTTTCTGAAATTCCAACGCTACGACTGGTTCCGGGGGTGGGCAAGGACTGCCTAGGCTGGCCGCAGGTGGGCCTCTCTGGTGTCGGAAAGGGGCGGGCCTCAGTCCCAGGCCGGGGTGCCCAGACGGTCCGCTTCCCACCCGAGCAGGTTCCCGGCGTGGCTGGTGATGGTCAAAGGCAGCAGCTCTATCGGAATATCCCGGTCAAGCATGTCAGTGGCGGCAGTCAAAACGCAGTCTTGGTAGGTCATGGTGTGAGTTCTTTCAATGGGTGTCGAGGTAGTAGAGGAATCCGCCTGCAATCAGGGCGATGGTGAGGAAGTGAAGGGGAAAGGCATAGATCAGCAATCCCATGGCGACCAGGCACAGCCAGCGTGAGCCGGATGCAACCAGTTGAAGGGCCAAGGTTGCGAGCAGGGCAATGACAAGAAGAGTGGCCATCAAGACTCCAGAAAGCAAAGCAGAGAAAAGCGCCGGACGCATGTGTCGCCGGGCAGTGGGTCAGACTGCTTGCTGTTCATCGCCTCAAGGGCATCTCAAGGGCTTGACGCCTTAGACGGCGGTTGCCGCTCGCTTGCCGCGCCCCTTGTCCTCCCTGCCCGAACGTGAGCGCTCGTTGGTCGAGGCTTGGTCCCCTTCTGGACTGACGGGCACGCCCGCCGCTTCGATAAGGGTCTGCACTTGTCCCCTCCAGTCCGTGGTGTCGACGTGCTGGTAGGCATGCCGCTGCTCCGGTATGGCTTGGATTGCGCCAAGGTGCTTGAGCACCGCCATGACAAAGCCCGCCGTGTTCACCGAGGTGCCCTGGAACAGCGTGGCCAGAGCTGATGCAGAAAGCGCTTGCGCTTGCATGAGCAAGGGTTCTATCTGGTCATAGGCCACCCATGCGGGGCTGTGGTGCCCTTTGCCGGTGTTGTGGGTGACCCGCAGGTGCAGGCGCTTTTCTGAATCGGCGCCCAGTTCAAACGTCAGCGTTGAGCGCCCGGACAGCGAAGGGCATTGATCCGATTGAAGGACCTGCATATCTTGCTTGTCGATATCTGTCATTCGTACTCCTTTGGTAATAGGTCCGAGGAAGATTCCTCATTTCAGATACGCGGTTTTTCTCAGTTTTGAGAGGGCAAAAAAATGCCACCCGAAGGTGGCTGGTTGAGGTGGGAGTCGGAAGTTTTGTGGATTCATAGGACGTGCATCTCCTTGGCGTATCGATCGCAAAGCGCCACCAATGCGTCGCAATTGCTCTTGGGGACAAACACCACGATGCCAAATCCGTCATCGCTGATGACAAATGTCAGTTCGTACCAGTGCGTGTGCTCCTCCAACACATCCCACGATGGCGTGAAGTCTTTCACCTCAGGTGCCTGCCCGTTCCATCGGTTGTGCAGGATGGTGAAACCCAGTTGGTCCTCTACAGCACTGGTGGTATCACCCTCGTTCACCACAATGATGTGCAGCAAAGTCGAGAGGTCTGGAGAATCGACCGCTGCCAGCTCATTGAGCCGTTTTTCCACCAACGCGCGCAGTTCCATATCGGCTGTTGGGCGTGCCAAATAACACAGGGAGGCGTGGTCACGGTAAATTTTCATAGGCAGGCATCCTTATGATGAATAAAGGCGGACAAAGAAAAAGCGCCCAAGGATTTCTCCAGGGGCGCTCGGTGGTGGGGTTTTTAACGACTATTCTTTTTCTTTTGGATTCTTGATTTTGTCGACATGTCCACTGATCGTCACAGCCAGGTAACCCAAAGCACAGACAGTCCAGAAAATGGCTCTCAATGGGTCTTGGGTGAGCCCAATGAGGGCCAGAGCCGCCAATACACAAAAGATTGCCACTTGCATCTTCGTCATGCGCTCAACCGCTTTTTCGAATAACTTTGTGTCGAGGTCTATTTCGACCACTCGCTTAGGTGACGTTGGTTGCGCTGCCAGGGGGAGACTATCGGGGGGCGGAGGCATGGCTGCAATCCTGGCTCGTTCGGCTTGGCGGGCAGCATCCAGTTCAGCCTGACGTTGCTGCTGGGCCGCGATACGTTGCCCCTCCTTCTCAATGGCAATTTCTTTGCGACGCGCGGCGAGTCGTTCGTTGATGTCCATGCTGGTTGCCTCTTTACTCATCGCTGCTGAGATTGCGGACCAGTGCGTCCAGCGCCATTCCGCCCAGCACAGCCCCTGCGGCGCCTGCCACAGCCTTGCGCCCTACCCTCTTGGCCTGATCTTCCGCTGCAATAACGTCATCGATGCAACGTGCAGCACGGGCAGCCCTATCAGCCTCAGGTACGCGGCGCTCAAACGTGACCATGAGCGTTTCCCGATCGGACACCAGCATGTGGCGTTGCATCACCTTGGTCATGAACACCATGCGCCAGCCTTCCGAAGCCATGGCGTTGATGTAAGCCTCCAGCACACCGGTCTCAATGCGTCCCTCCCCCATGAGGAATGAGCTGACCGCACCATCAGCGACGTCGATCACCTTGTATTCATATTCCATGTGCTGCTCCCTCTGAACTGATTGTTGATTAGTTTGTGCCCGTGGCCTGCCTAATGTGCGTCATCCCGCTATTTAAGCCAACGGCTTTGGTGGAATGCGCCGGGCAGAGAGATCGTTCCCTTCTCTTTGTCATAGACGCAGATGTGTGCCGTGTAGGTCGTTGCGCCCGCTGTGGCCTTCTCCGCCAGCTCAATGACGATGACGCCATCCTTTGTCCAGTTGTCAATGGGGTGAACGATCGCGTTGTGCTCGGCACGTTCACGTTGATAGAAGCTGGAGCAGGCTTTCTTCGCCTCTGCGATGTCCGCTTTGGAGGGGCCGAAACATCCAGTCAGTGAAGTTGTGGTGACCAAGACTGCCATTGCGATTCCGGGGGTTCTGAGTTGCATGCGTAGCGTTCCTTCCGTTGGTTGGGGGTGGTTAAAGAGGGGTGGGTGTTGAGGGAAAGCAGGACGACCGCACGCAAGTGATCGGCTAGTGGGACCGCGCGTAGATGTAACGGTTTTCGTGACGACAGATTATCACCACGTCACGAGACTCGTGACATGCCATCCGAGCCTCTGGATTCCCCTAACGTTGTGGGCCGCCGCATGCGCTCACGGCGTGAAGAGTTGGGGTGGTCGCAGGAAAAGGTGGGGGTGCTGATCGGCATTGATGAGTCATCAAGCCGTGCTCGGATCAGCAGGTATGAACTGGGGACGCATGAGCCACCGGTGAAGACTGCCCGGCAGATAGCCGACACATTGGGTGTGCCGCTCGCTTACCTCTATTGCGAGGATGAAGATGTGGCTTGCCTCCTTCTAGCGTTGTGGAAGCTCGAGCCCCTTGTACGCAGGCGAGCCGTGTCCTCATGGCTTGACGAAATGCCTGAACGCGGCACCGTGCACCTACTTTAGCGTCACCTGGGTTGCCGGGGGGGGGGAGCGCCAGTTTGCGTGGAACAGCTATCGGATAGCCACAGCTACTAGGGATGTCGCGCGAACGGCTCCTTAAGGCTGTCACCAATCATTGGGGTTTACTCGAGGAATGTCAGCCGCCTCGGGCACCAGTCGTACGTGGTTCAAAGAGCCACCATGTTTCGTCGGGCCGAAACGCCGCGAATCATGTGCATGGCCAGAGACTATGGCGATTCAATCATGGAGTTAGTCAAACACTCCGCCAACACTTGGGGCAGCCCACAGTGCATCTTGAGGCCATGGGCAGAGGAGGGGTGCGGCTCGAAGTGAACTGGAAGTAGGACCTCACTGACCCGTGTGATTGCGATCTTTGGTGCAGGGCGCGCCCGCACATAGGTATGCTCCTTCCAATTCTTTGGAGAAGTCGTGAGTGCTTATATTTCTGTTTCCCCCTTGATGGACGCAATCCGAGCCATTTACGGAACGGCTTCTTCGCTGAATGACTTCATCAACGACCACATCGAGGCATTGAAGAGATCGGAGGATTTGACTATTTGTCGGGTTGGGCATGTTCTCGCTGCGGCGAAGACAGGATTTTCCTTGGGCTTCATCACACCGGTGGCAGTCGTGGCCATAGGTCAGCTTTTGCTTGGGAACCCGTTGACGGCAGTTGCGGCTAGCATCAGCATGGCGGTAAGTCCTGTGGCGATCACATGCGCTGCTGTGGGCGCAATCTGGATGGGATGGAGTGCACTCAAGGCAGATGAGAAGGCTCGTATCCTCGACGTCGTCACCTCAGGCTTGAGCCTTGCCGTCGGGGTGGTGACCGCAATAGTCGATTTCGTCATTGCCCAGGCCCAATCTCTTTTTGGAAGGCCCCAGATGGCAGTGCTTCGGAAAATGGTCCAGGACGAAGCCGAAGCCTTTGGCCGGACACTTTCCCAGGTGACCGGAAAAACGGTAGATGCGGTCAAGGGCTTCATCTCACGCAAGCCGGCGCCCCCACAGGGTGATGACCAAGCGCTCACTGAGGTGCTCTGGCACATGGAGCGCGAGGAGCTCACCAAATTGTTGGCCGGGACTTTCGCTCGAAAGAGAGACCTGCATGACATGGCGCTACCAGAACTCAGGCGGCTCGTGACGCAAAGCTTCTCTGATGCTGCGGCTTATTCTTGGCCATGGGCATCCTTGCCCACATACCCTGAGACCGTATCCCTGGTAGCCAAGCAGCTGAAGCTGCCCAGCTCTTCCAGAATCCACGTCAAGGAGCTTGAGCGCGCCATTCTCTTCAAAGTGGTTGAGCTCTCGCTCGAAAAGCTCGATGACAAAGGCAAAGCGGACGTCGTCGTGCGAGTGCAGAGCGAACTTGCAGCTCAAGGCGTGAAGAAGCACGTGGCCTTCAAGGAGGTGCTCACGTTTGCCAAGACGGGTGTGATTGACATCGGCGGATCAGTCGGAGGGCTTGTATTGTCGGCCCCGGGGCTCTACGGCATGGTCGGGCTGAATTTTCTGCAGTTTGTAGTCCTGAAAGGGATCGTCATGAGCAGTGGTTACCTTGCTGGCGGCGCTGCGTTCATGGGCTTTGGCGCTGGGGGTCTCATGCTTGCTATCGCTGGGTGGGCGGGTCCCGTTGGGGCAGGGTTTGCATTCCTGTACTCGGCGTACAGCATGGCTGGGCCTGCCTATCGAAAACTGGTCCCTGCGGTGTGCATGATTGCGGCCAAGCGCTTGGAGATAGGTGTGCACGAGCTTCAAGAGTCGGAAAACCCCCAATCGCTGTCAGGTCAGACTGAGCACCCAAAATCACTTCAGATCAACGCGGGGCAAGCTTAAAAAATTCGGGACACTCGCCTTACCCTAGCCTGCTGCCTGAGCACTTAGGACCAAGGCGACATTGATTCGATCAGGTGTCCGTCGACGGTGTCCCCAGTTGATCGACTGCAATCGCTGCAGTGCAGCCTCTGTAGGCACGCAAGCGACTTTCTGCTTTGAAATGAATCCAGCGCACCAAAACAAAACCACCATGACACCGAAGTATCAGGTGGTTCTTTCTTGACTTACCCCAAGCACCCTCCCGAGCGCCAGGGTCTGTCAGATCAGTGGAACTGCTCTTCTTCGGTCGAACCCGTCAGGGCCTTCACCGAGGACGAGCCGCCCTGGATCACGGTGGTCACGTCGTCGAAGTAGCCCGCGGGCTGCGAACTCGGGCTCCTGCACCATGTTGACGTAGTGCTTCATGCCTTCGCCGCGGGCGTAGGCGTGGGCGAACTGGAAGGTGTTGAACCAGTTGATGTGGATACCGGCCAGCGTGATGAACTGGTACTTGTAGCCCAAAGCAGACAGTTCTTCCTGGAAGGAAGCGATCTGCGAGTCGTTGAGGTTCTTCTTCCAGTTAAACGATGGCGAGCAGTTGTACGACAGCAGCTTGCCGGGGTTGGCGGCCAGCACAGCCTGAGCGAACTCACGGGCGAAGCCGATGTCGGGCACGCCGGTTTCGCACCACACCAGGTCGGCGTAGGGGGCGTAGGCAATACCACGGCTGATGGCTTGCTCCAGGCCGTTCTTGACGCGGTAGAAGCCTTCTTGCGTGCGCTCGCCGGTCAGGAAGGGCTTGTCGTTGGCATCGTGGTCAGAAGTGATCAGGTTGGCAGCTTCTGCGTCGGTGCGGGCCAGAATGATGGTGGGCACGCCCATCACGTCGGCAGCAAAACGGGCCGAGATCAGCTTTTCGCAGGCTTCTTGCGTCGGAACCAGCACCTTGCCACCCATGTGGCCGCACTTCTTCACTGCAGCCAGCTGGTCTTCGAAGTGCACGCCGGCTGCGCCAGCGGCAATCATGTTCTTCATCAGTTCGAAGGCGTTCAGCACACCACCGAAACCGGCTTCTGCGTCAGCCACGATGGGCAGGAAGTAATCGATGAATTCCTTGTCGCCGGGGTTGATACCACGGCCCCACTGGATTTCGTCAGCGCGCTTGAAGGTGTTGTTGATGCGGCGCACCATGGTGGGCACCGAGTCGTAGGCGTACAGCGACTGGTCGGGGTACATGGTTTCCGATGTGTTGCCGTCAGCGGCAACTTGCCAGCCCGACAGGTACACGGCTTCTAGGCCAGCCTTGGCCTGCTGCATGGCCTGACCGGCGGAGATCGCGCCGAAGGCATTCACGTAGCCCTTCTTGGCACCGCCGTTGACCTTTTCCCAGAGCTTTTCAGCACCGCGACGGGCCAGCGTGTGCTCGATGGGCAGCGAGCCGCGCAGACGCACCACGTCCGCAGCGGTGTAACCGCGCTTGACACCCTTCCAGCGGGGGTTGGTGGCCCAGTCTTTTTCCAAGGCTGCAATTTGCTGTTCGCGGGTGAGTTGTTGGCTCGGTGCTTGGGACATGTGGTGACTCCGTCGGTTGATTGAAAAAATCTCGAACAACAAAGCTGTTGTTCATGAGGTGTACTTTAAGTCTTCTATAAGACTTGCGCAACCTCTTATGTCTTATAGAAGAGATAAATTTTTCTATTTAAAAACAATGAATTGGAACGATCATTCCTCAATATAAAAAATGATTTCTCATATTGAGAAAATTTCCCGCACTGCAGCAGATCCACAATCCCGAGATGTGTAAAACTGTTTTTGCATTGTGAAAATATGGTTTTGTGCGCCGGGGCTACTTGCCGCCGGACTCGTTGGGTACATCGGCGGGCGTTTGCACTTTAGTGTGGGTTCATTGCATACGTGAGACACAGCAACAGCGACGGGAACAGGCCGCCGCAATGCACGGCTGGGTGCATGCGCTCGCCATCGAACAGCCCTGCACCCAACCGCGCCCGGTGCGCCGGGCTGAGCACCATGGTGTAGCGGACCGAATGCAGCATGGCGGCAACACAACACTTGTTCAGCCGAGAGATGGGCGCCGTTTCGTCGGGCATGATGTGCTGCTCCCATCTTCAAGTGCCCCAGTCCAGTGAACGCCCCCAGCCGCACCATCGCCTATCTGTGCCTGGCCCTCAGCATGGCGCTGGTGGGCAGCTATGTGGCGCTGTCCAAGCCGCTGGCTGCTGCGATTCCAGTGTTTCTGCTGGCCTGGATGCGTTTTGGCATCGGAGGGCTGGCCATGGTGCACTGGCTGAAGAAGCCCGCCGATGAGCCACCATTGACACCACAGGTGCGGCGGCTGTTGTTTCTGGAGTCGTTCCTCGGGAATTTCCTGTTCACCGTCTGCATGATCTATGGGGTGAGCCTGACCAGCGCGGTGTCCGCGGGCGTGATCATGGCCGCCATTCCAGCGGCTGTGGCGGTGATGAGTTGGGCCTTTCTGCGCGAGCGCGTGGCCCCACGCACCTGGGTGGCTGTGGCCTGCGCGGTGGCGGGCATTGCCCTGCTTTCGCTTTCAAAATCAGAGCACTCAGCACATACTCTACAAGCGCTAGAAGGCGAAAATACTCAAAATCTTGCGTGGCTGGGTCAGTTGCTTTTGGTGGGCGCCGTCATCTGCGAAGCGGCGTATTCGGTCATTGGCAAAAAGCTCACGGGGGCGCTCGGCCCCAAGCGCATCACCTCGCTGATCAACCTGTGGGGGTTTGCACTGTCCACCCCGCTGGGCCTCTACATGGCCTGGGGATTCGACTTTGCTGCAGTGAGCTGGAACATCTGGTTGCTGCTGGTGTTTTATGCGCTGGCCGCCTGCATGTGGACCGTCTGGCTATGGATGACGGGTCTGAAGGCCGTGCCGGCGGCGCAAGGCGGCATATTCACCGTGCTGTTGCCCATCAGTGCCGCACTGGTGGGGGTACTGGTGCTGGGCGAGTCGTTCTCGGGCCTGCAATTGCTGGCATTTGGCATTGCGCTGGCCAGCGTCCTGCTGGCCACCTTGCCCACGCGTGCGGCACTGCGCGTGGGTCAAAAGGCCAATTCAGGCCTGCAGTGACCCGGCACTGATCACGATACCGTCGGCGTCCGCATAGAGCCAGTCGCCGGGCCGCACCCACACACCCTGGATCTGCACCGCCACATCGCGCTGCCCCTCGTTGCGCTTTTCGGTAGGCAGGGGCATCAGACCCAGGGCGCGAATCCCCACGGCGGCATCGTTGAGTTCGGCCACATCCCGCACACAGCCATCCACCACAACGCCCGCCCAGCCGTTGCGTGCGGCGGCGGCGGCCAGGTTGCCGCCCACCAGGGCGCGCCGCAAAGACCCCCCGCCGTCCACCACCAGCACGCGGCCAAGGCCGGGGGAGTCAACCGCTGCCTTGACCAGGGTGTTGTCTTCAAAGCACTTCACCGTTGCCACGGCGCCGGCAAAAGCGGCCACACCGCCGTAGCTCTGGAATACCGGAGGCAACACGCGAAACGCACCGCTGTCATCAGCTTTGTGCGCATCGCAGAAATCGCAGGTGCTGAATGCCGTGGAATGTGGGGCGGTCATGGGCCGAAAACCTTTCATGCGGGAAGTTGCAGGGATAAAGACGAACGCGCAGCGGCGTCGGCGAATTGTCGCGCAGACCCTGCAAGGCCATATACCCCGGCCTGCGAGCGACACGCGGAATTTGTTCTCGCGCCACCGGGGATAACCCGCGAAAAGCAAGGCATTGGACGTCTCCTGCGGTCAAAGGCTGACCCATGGTGCCCTACCGCAACAAATCGAGGCAAAAAAAGCCATGGCTCACTTGGAAAGGTGTTTTTTTCCCAGTAGCATCACCTTGCCAGTGGGAAAGCCTCGTTTCGCTGGTGAAAATTTACTTCCAACAAGGACAACCCAACATGGCAACTGCAAAAAAAGCTCCGGCAAAGGCCGCTCCCGCAGCCAAGGCGCCCGCTACCAAGGCCGCCGCACCCGCCAAGAAGCGCACCCCCAATGCCGCCTTCATGAAGGCGCTGACGCCCAGCCCCGCACTGGCCGCCGTGGTGGGCTCGGCACCGCTGCCGCGCACGGAGATCATCAGCAAGCTGTGGGTCTACATCAAGGCCAACAACCTGCAGGACGCCGCCAACAAGCGCAACATCAATGCAGACGCCAAGCTCAAGGAACTGTTCGGCAAGCCGCAAGTGTCGATGTTTGAATTGGCCGGCCTGATCGGCAAGCACGTCAAGTAAGAGGCCTCTCTCTTGCTGCTCCCAAAAAACCGGCTCAGCCGGTTTTTTTTCGTCTGAAAGGTCGAACAATGTTGTGCGTCAACATCAATGCAAATGAGAATGACCCGCATTTGATGTAACATAAGACAGCACGACGATGCACAGCCATGTTGATCTAGCCATTGCCTCTCGCCTGCTCTTGGCGCACCCGCGCGCCACCTGCACATCCACCTTTCGACGGAGGCCTCTTGGCTAAATCACGCCCCCTGCAGCGCAGCACTGCGCTGCGTTCGCACGCTTTTCCCGCTTCCCAACACCCCGCGCCCGCGCTTGGCATGTCCTCAGACAAGGCCTTGCTGCCCCTGGGTGCCCTGATGCTGGCCGCCTCGATGGGCGCTGCGGCCCAGGGCAGCGCCCCGGAAACCACCATGTCCACCGTGACCGTCAAGGAAACGGCCGAAATTCAGGGCAAAGACACCCTGCTCCTCAAGAAAACCACCGTAGGCAAGGGCAAGCAGGACATCAAGGACATCCCCCAGTCCGTGACGGTGTTCACCGAGAAACTGATGGCCGACCGCAACCAGGACGACTTTCGTGAAGTGCTGCGCACCACGGCGGGCGTGACCTTTCTGGCGGGCGAAACCGGCGAAGAAGATGTGCGCCTGCGCGGCTTCTCACTGGGCCAGGCCGGCGACATTTACATCGACGGCATGAAAGACGCGCCACTGATCGAGCGCGACACCTTCAATCACGACCGGGTGGAAGTACTCAAGGGCTCGGCCTCCATGCTGTTTGGCAAGGGCTCCACGGGTGGCGTGGTCAACCAGGTGAACAAGGCTCCCCTGCTGATTGACCAGCATGAGGCGGCATACACCTTCGGCACCGGCAACACCCACCGTGCCACAGGAGACTTCAACTTCGTCACAGGCGAAAACGCGGCGTTTCGCCTGAATGCCATGGTGCAGGAAGCCGACAACTACGGCGCCAAGCAGGACAAGCGCGGCATTGCTCCCACTTTTGCCTGGGGCATCGGCACCCGTGATGAGTTCTCCATCGGGCTGTACTACCTCGAATCCAAGGGCCGCCCTACCTACAACCACCCCTGGCGCCTGTCGGCAGACGGCAAGATCAACACCACCCTGCCCGCGCGCAACTTCTACGGGCTGGAAAGCGACTACACCAACACGTCATCGCAATACGCCACGTTGGGCCATATCCACCGCTTTTATGATGGTGGCGAGCTGAACACCCGCCTGCGCTACGGCACCTACGAGCGCGACATGCTGGCCAGCACCATCGGCTTTCAGAACAGCGCCATCACGCTCGGTCAGATCAACGACAGCACCGTGCTGACGCGCTACGGCTCCAAAGGTCGCATGGGCGAAAGCGATGTGCTGCAAGTGCAAAGCGACTACAGCAACACCTTCAACTGGGGTGGCAAAAAGCACGCCGTGCTGACCGGCGTGGACTACTACGACGACGATGCGAAGCGCAACCAGAACTACGCCAACACCACCCCCCGCCCCACCACCACCGTGGGCACGTCCGACAACGGCGTGGGCGTGGCGGATGGCCGTGCACCCGTGCAATGGAACACCTTCCAGGCCCGCAACGTGGGCCTGTATTTCCAGGACACGATTTCGCTCACCGACACCCTCAAGCTTGTGGCAGGCCTGCGCTATGACGACTTCAAGGCCTCCTACCGCAACCCCAATGGCAGCCTCAGCAGCGACCGCTCCGACAGCCTTTTCAGCCCGCGCGCCGGCCTGATCTTCCAGCCCGATGCGCTGTCTTCATACTACCTGTCGTACGGCACCTCGTACAACACCTCGGGCGACACCTACCAGTTCAGTCCCGGCTTGAGCAACAGCACCGCACGTTCAGCCAACACGCCGGCCGAAAAGAGCCGCAACATCGAAATCGGTGGCAAGTTCGAGCTGTTCGAGCGCCGCGCCCTGCTGGGTGTGGCCGCGTTCTACAGCGAGAAATACAACGAACGCAACACCGACCCCGACACCGCAGCCCAGCAAGAACTGCTGTCGGGCAAGCGCCACGCCGCGGGCATGGAGTTCAACCTGGCCGGACGGATGACGCCGAAATGGGAAGTTTTCTTCAACCACACCTGGATTCCTGACGCCAAGATTGACCAGAGCAACGTGGCACGAAACTCCACCGGCACAGGCGCCCAGGTGCAGGGCGATCGCCCCGGCCTCACGCCCAAGCACAGCGGCAGTTTCTGGAGCACCTATGCGGTCACGTCCAGCGTTCGGGTGGGCGCCGGCCTGACCTACCGTGGCAAGCAGAACCCCGAAGGTCAGCGCAGCTACTACGCCAGCGGTTTCAGCACCGTGGACGCCATGGTCGAATACGCGTTTGACGAGAAGACCTCGCTCAAGTTGAACGTGAGCAACCTGTTTGACCGGGTCTACGCCGATGCGCTGTACCGGGGCTTTTACACACCGGGCGCTGCACGCTCGGTTCAGGTCACACTCAAAACCCGCTTCTGATATTGACCCTGGCCCACGGCACCGCACCATGTTCTTGCACATCAAAGACGTTCTGACGCCCGAAGAAATCACCTTCTTCCGGCAAGCCCTCGGGCCACAAGCCCCGTGGATTGAAGGAACACGCAGCGCCGGCGGCCAGGCCATTCACCAGAAGAACAACCTGCAGCTGGCGCAAGGCAGCGAGCTGTCCGCCCAGTTGCAGACCATGGTGAAGGCGGCGCTGCACCGCAACGCCCTCTTCTTCTCGGCGGCCTTGCCCCGGCGCATCTACAACCCGCTGTTCAACAACTACGGCGATGGTGCCAATTTTTACGGCAACCATGTCGACAGCGCCGTCATGCACTCCAAGGCCGACAACTGCTGGGTGCGCAGCGACCTGTCGTGCACGCTGTTTTTGACGCCGCCCGAAGACTACGATGGCGGCGAGCTGGTGATTACCGAAACGCTGGGCGAAAAACGCATCAAGCTGCCTGCGGGCGACATGATCCTGTACCCCAGCAGCACGGTGCACCAGGTGTCACCCGTCACGCGCGGGCACCGCATCAGCAGTTTTTTCTGGGTGGAAAGCATGGTGCGCGGGCTGGAGCAGCGCCAGTTGCTGTTCGACATGGACATGTCGCTGCTCAGGCTGCGCCAGGCCCATGGCGAAAAAGAGCCCTCGGTCATTGCGCTCTCGGGCACGTACCACAACCTGCTGCGCATGTGGGCCGATGTGTGACGCGGCGGCATCCCGCAGTGTCACACTCAACTCAAATGCTCCTATTTAGATAGCATCTTGCGCTTACTGGATAAGCGCCAGGTGCTATTTTTGCTTATATGACCCCTATTCCCGCACGGCACAAGGTTTCGCCCGAGATCGTCAACCTGGCAGACCATGAGGCGCATGCACGCCAGCATCTGGACGGCAACGCCTGGGCCTACTTCAGCGGCGGTGCCGCCGACGAAATCACCCTGCGTGCCAACCGCAGCGCCTGGGATTCCCTGCCGCTGTGGCCGCGCGTGCTGCGGCCGCTGGCGGGGGGCCACACCCGGGTCAGCCTGCTGGGCCGCACGCTGGCGCACCCCATCCTGCTGGCGCCCGTTGCCTTTCAGCGCCTGGCCCACCCCGACGGCGAGCTGGCCATGGCCTACGCGGCGGCGGCGCTGGGCGCGGGCGTGGTGCTCAGCACCCAGGCCAGTGTGTCGCTGGAGGCCGTTGCGCAAGCAGTGCTGCCCGACCCCGGGCGCGGCCCCCTGTGGTTTCAGCTGTATCTGCAGCACGACCGGGGCTTCACCCAGGCACTGGTGCAGCGCGCCGAAGCCGCCGGATACGAAGCCTTGGTGCTGACCGTGGACGCACCCACCAGCGGCGTGCGCGACCGCGAACGGCGCGCGGGCTTTCGGCTGCCACCCGGCGTGGGCCCGGTCAACCTTGCGGGCCTGCAGGCGCCCACCGCAACCGAGCTGCGCCCCGGCCAAAGCGCGCTGTTTGACGGCCTGCTGCACCAAGCCCCCACCTGGGACGACATTGCCTGGCTGCAGTCCATCACCCGCCTGCCCGTGTTGCTCAAGGGCGTGCTGCATCCGGCCGACACGCGCCAGGCGGTGGCGGCGGGCGCGGCGGGCCTGATCGTCTCCAACCACGGCGGGCGCACGCTGGACACCGCACCCGCCACCGCCAGCGCCCTGCCGCGCGTGGTGCAGGCCGTGGGTGGCGCGCTGCCGGTGATGGTGGATGGTGGCATTCGCCGCGGCACCGATGTGCTCAAGGCCATGGCGCTGGGTGCGTCGGCGGTACTGGTGGGGCGCCCTGCCATCTGGGGCCTGGCCAATGCCGGCGCCGCCGGTGTGGCGCATGTGCTGCGCCTGTTGCGCGACGAACTGGAGATTGCCATGGCCCTCACCGGCTGCGCCACGCTGGCCGATGCATCGCAGGCGCTGCTGAATGCAGACCTCCCCCAAGGCGGCGACCTTTCACCCCATTACCCTGTCGGCAGTCATGATTTATTGCAAATACGATAGATTCGCATTTATAATCAATGCATCAACAACAGCCAGCCAAACTGCCTGCCGCCATGATCGTCTGTGTTTGCCGCCGAATTTCCGACCGTGAAATTGCCCGCCATGCGCGCGCAGGAATGAGTTTCGACGATATCCAGTTCGAGCTGGGCGTGGCCACCCAATGCGGATGCTGCGAAAGCTGCGCCCGCGATGTGGTGGCGCAATGCAGCGCAACAAGCCCGGTTGCCGCGCTGCACAATGAGACTGCGGTACAACCGGTTCAGCTTGCCAACTCTCTTCGGGAAAGCAAAGCATGGAACTCCTCTCTACACTCGCGGGCAGTCTGATTTTTGTCGCCGGTTCGACCTGGTGGATATTTCGCAAGTAATCTGAACATTTTTGGGCATTGGCCCCTATCCATCAAGCGCTGGCAGCTATCATTTTTATATGTCCCAACGAGATCGTTTTGCCCCTGTCGGGGGCGTGAGCCGAAATGCCGTGATCGTGGGTTCGGTGGTGATGCTGCATGTGGCAGGGCTGTGGGCCCTGCAATCGGGTTTGCTGCGCCGTGCGGCAGAGGTGATCGTGCCCGCAGAGTTGCTGAGCGAATTCATTGCACCACCGGCCCCCAGGGTGGCGCCACCCGCGCCACCAGCCCCTCCCGCCCCGCCGCCGCCACGGCCCGCGCCCAAGGTGCAGGCCCCGCGCCCGGCGCCGATGCCCGTGGCCATTGCCGATCCCACACCGGCCCCCAATGCACCGGTGGGCATCTCCACACCCCAACCGCCCGCGCCCCCCATCGAAGCCCCGGTGGCACCTCCGGCACCGCCCGCACCATCGGCGCCATCCGCACCGGCCCGCATCGACATGCCCTCCAGCGATGCCGCGTACCTCAACAACCCCAAACCCGGCTACCCGGCCATCAGCAAACGCATGGGCGAGCAGGGCAAAGTGGTGCTGCGCGTGCTGATCGGCACCGACGGACTGCCGCAGAAGGTGGAAATCAACAAATCCAGCGGCTACGACCGTCTGGACCGCCAGGCCCAGGAGGCCGTCATGCGCTGGCGCTTCGTGCCCGGCAAGCGCAACGGCGTGCCAGAGGCCATGTGGAGCCTGGTGCCCATCAATTTTGTTCTCGAATAACCGAACCACTGTTTAGGGAGTTTTCATGGAATCGCAATTTGGCATCGCCAATGTCTGGATACAAGGTGACTTTGTCACCCGCGCTGTCGCCATCCTGCTGCTGGCCATGTCACTGGCCTCGTGGATCGTCATCCTCATCAAGGCCCTGGACATCATCAAGCTCAAAAAGCACGCCCGCGCGGCGCAGGATTTCTGGCACAGCGAAGACTTTGCAGCCGCCCTCACCAAACTGGGCAACGACCCCACCAACCCGTTTCGCCACCTGGCCCTGGAAGGCCGCGAGGCCACGGCCCACCACCGCAATACCAAGGTGCATCTGCACGACACCCTCGACGTGAGCGACTGGGTTACCCGCTGCCTGCGCAACTGCATTGACGAGTTCACGGCGCGCATCCAGTCAGGCCTGGCCATCCTGGCGTCAGTGGGCTCCACCGCGCCGTTCATCGGCCTTTTTGGTACGGTGTGGGGCATCTACCACGCCCTGCTGGCGATTGGCACCTCGGGCCAGTCCACCATCGACAAGGTGGCCGGGCCCATCGGCGAGGCACTGATCATGACGGCCCTGGGCCTGGCGGTGGCCATTCCTGCGGTGCTGGGCTACAACGCGCTGGTGCGCGGCAACAAGTCCATCCTGAACGGCCTCAACAGCTTTGCCCACGACCTGCACGCCTACTTTGTCACTGGCGCCCGCGTGAATGCAGGCGAACCCGGCAAGGTGCTGCCCATGAAGAAAGGCGGCTGAGCCATGGCCTTCGGAACCCAAGACGATGCCGATGAGGTGATGAACGAAATCAACATGACACCGCTGGTGGACGTCATGCTGGTGCTGCTCATCATCTTCATCATCACCGTGCCGGTGATGAAGCATTCGGTGAACGTGGACCTGCCCCGCGCCACCAACCAGCCCGAGATCATCAAGCCCGAAACCGTGCGCCTGTCGGTGGCCGCCGACGGCCAGTATTTCTGGAATGGCGCACCGGTCGCCGACGAAGAACTCTTCTCCCTCCTGCAGACCGAAGGGGCCAAAACGCCCCAGCCTGACCTGCACATCCGGGGCGACAAGGAAGTGCGCTACGAGCGCGTGGCCCAGGCCATGGCGGCGGCGCAGCGTGCGGGCGTGCGCAAGATCGGCTTTGTGACCGAGCCGCAGCAGTAACCCAGGTGCCACGGGGCAGCGGCAAGGAGGCCCCACGGATTGTTTGAGCGTTTGAAGACCGGGGCACCAGATTGCCCCACCTTCCGCATCGCTGCCCTGCAGCGCACGCTCCACCCCATTTTCATCGATCATCAGCAAAAATCACTTGACTCGTAATTGCGAATCGTTATCATTAGCACAACGAATCGCAATGCACTTGAACTCCACATGCAAGCCACTTTGACCAACGCTTCTCCCCTGTGCTTTGCCGCTTCTGGCCAGGTGGCATCCGCACCTGCACCTGCAACATCCGGCCCACACACCGCAGAGGCTGTTTGCGCTACGGCGGCGGTAGACAGCAGCACGCTCTTGCAGGGACAAAAAGCCGTGGCCATTCACCACAATGGAGCGGTGTACCGCCTGCAGGCCACCAAGCTGGGCAAGCTGATCCTGACCAAATAAACCGGGGCGCCAGCCAGCGCGGTCGCCCGCGCTACGCAGCCGCTGGCGTCGTTTCAGAGTTTCATCGTGGGGAGACTCCCGGGCTTGTCTCAAGCCCGAAAGGGTCTTTTTTGCCAGCCAACGGGTTTGCCCCCGCGTAGCCAGGCCTTTTTTGCACCACGCATCCACATCGCTGGCCCCCATAAAAAAACCGGCCTGCAGACCGGTTTTATATTATTTCATGGTGTTTCAGGGCTTCAGCCCTTTATCTGCAAGCGCGTACAGCTACCAAGTAAATAGCAAACAACCTCGAATCAGAGGCCCAGCGCGGCAATGCCCGCCCGCGCGATCTGTGCATCTTCGGACGATTTCACTCCGCTCACGCCCACGGCGCCCAGGCATTGACCATCTTTCATGATCGGCACGCCGCCTTCGAGCAGGCCATCGATGGCAGGCGCGCTCAGGAACGCCGTGCGTCCGCCGTTAACGATGTCTTCGTACACCTTGCTCTCGCGCCGGCCCAGTGCGGCCGTGTGGGCCTTGGCGGGTGCGATGTGCGACGACACTGCCGCCGCGCCATCCAGGCGCTGCAGCCACAGCAGGTGGCCACCATCGTCCACGATGGCAATGGTCACAGCCCACTGATTCTTCAGTGCTTCGGCTTCAGCGGCCGCCGCGATCTTTTTGACGTCGGCCAGTTCGAGTTCGTGTTTGGTTTTCATGGTTGCCATGCAGGGTTGAGGGGGGCTGCATTACCAGGCCCCCGGACGAAAAAGGCAAGCATAGCGGCAGCCGACAGCGTGTAAACCGCTGCCTGAGGCGAAAGAATAGTGACCTAAAGTGTTTGAAGGGGTGCGGTTATTGTTTTTCGTCAGAACATCGCCACATAGAATCCAACGGTCTGCGTCGTGCAGGCTTCTAGGAGAGACACAAGATGAATGACCAAGTCACCACCCTGGGCCACTCTGCGGGCTATGGCATCTCGCAGGAGCAGCGCCACAAGGTGCTGCGCAACACTTACTGGCTGCTTGCCCTGAGCATGCTGCCCACCGTGCTGGGCGCCTGGATTGGCGTGGCCACCGGCATCACGCAGTCGCTGAGCGGCGGTTTGGGTCTGATCGTCTTCATGGGCGGCGCCTTTGGCTTCATGTACGCCATCGAAAAGACCAAGAACTCGGCAGCGGGTGTGCCCGTGCTGTTGGCCTTCACCTTTTTCATGGGCCTGATGCTGTCACGCCTGATCGGCGTGGTGCTGGGCTTCAAGAACGGCACCGACCTCATCATGACGGCCTTTGCCGGCACCGCAGGCGTGTTCTTCGTGATGGCCAGCCTGGCCAGCGTGATCAAGCGCGACCTCTCGGGCATGGGCAAGTGGCTCATGGTGGGCGCGCTGGTGCTGATGGTAGGCGCCGTGATCAACGTCTTCGTGGGATCGTCGGCCGGCATGATGGCGATTTCTGTGGCGGCCATCGGCATCTTCAGCGCCTACATGCTGTATGACCTCAAGCAGATCCTGGATGGCGGCGAAACCAACTACATCAGCGCCACCTTGGCCCTGTACCTGGACATTTTCAACGTGTTCCAGAGCCTGCTGGCCCTGCTGGGCATCGCCGGTGGCGAACGCGACTGACAGCCCGTTGATCTTGACCACTGTCAAAAAGGCTCCTTCGGGAGCCTTTTTTCTGGGCTCTTTACCAAGGTCAAGCCTCAATTGAGCGGCGGAGGTGCCGATAATGCAAGTACATGTATCCAATCCTGCCTTCCACCGCGCTGCGCCTGCTTGCTGTTTCAGCAGTTTTGCTGCTGGCAGGTTGTGAGATTCCCGGCTTGGGCCCCGACCCCCGCGTCGCCCAGCGCGATGCTGAAGCCAAAGCCATTGGTGGCGCCTGCCGCCATGCGCTGCGAGGGCTGGAAGACTGTTACACGCTCAACCCCAAGGCGGCCAAAGCCTCGGTGTTTGCCGGCTGGAAAGATATGGACGGCTACATGCGCGAGAACAAGATCGAAGGCACTCCTTCGGTACTGGGCAAAATCGATAAGCCCGAGCGTAAGGGCGGCGACATCGAAACCGAAACGCGCGACAACCGCAGCTAGCCCATTCAGATCTGCTGTTGCACCCCGCCCTGGGATGCCCGCGCCGCATGGGCCGGCGCGACCCAACCGCATGCGGGATGTCGGGCAAGGAAGCCCCGCAGCGTGGGCGCCATTTCGCAGTGCACAGCGACCGTCAAGCGGGGCAAAGCCGCAAAGCCGCTTGCATGCCAGGGGCAGTGCCCCAGTTACACCCGATCAAATACCGCCATGCTTTCCACGTGGGCCGTGTGCGGAAACATGTTGACCATGCCTGCCGCCGTGCATTGGTAGCCCGCCAGGTGCACCAGCAGCCCGGCATCGCGTGCCAGGGTGGCCGGGTTGCAGCTGACATAAACGATGCGCTTGGGCGGCGTCCAGCCCTCGGCCCCGGCGGGCAGCGGGCCAGCCCCCTCGGCGCCGAGGCGCGCTTGCTCGATGTCGGCCAGTGCCTTGGCCAGGGCAAAAGCCCCCTCGCGCGGCGGATCGACCAACCACTTGTCTGCAGATCCGTCGGCCACCAGCATCTCGGGGGTCATCTCGAACAGGTTGCGCGCTACAAAATTCGTAGCTGCAAGCGCTTTATGGTCGTGCGCTAAAGCCTGATTGAGCACATAATTTTCGCGTGACCGGGCCACCAGAGCCTCACTGCCCTCAATGCCCAGCACCTCACGCGCCTGGGTGGCCAGCGGCAAGGTGAAGTTGCCCAGGCCGCAGAACCAGTCGATCACGCGCTCCTGCGGCTGCACATCCAGCAGGCGCAGCGCGCGCGATACCAGCACGCGGTTGATGTGCGGGTTCACCTGCGTAAAGTCAGTGGGCTTGAAAGGCATGGTGATGCCGAAATCCGGCAGCGCATACGACAGCTGCTCGCCGCCTTCGTCGAGCAGCTTCACGGTGTCCGGGCCTTTGGGCTGCAGCCACCATTGCACAGGGTGTTCCGCCGCAAAGGCACGCAGCTTGGCGATGTCACCGGCGCTCAGCGGCTCCAGGTGGCGCAGCACCAGCGCGGTGACGGTGTCGCCGCAGGCCAGTTCGATCTGTGGGCAGGTGTCGCGGGCATCCATGCCGGCAATCAGTGCCCTGAGGGGCATGAGCATGGCGTCCACATGGGGCGGCAGCACGGGGCACTGCTGCATGTCGGCCACGTAGCGGCTTTTGCGCTCATGAAAACCAATCAGCACCTGGCCCTTCTTGATCACGTTGCGCACCGACAGCCGGGCACGGTAACGGTAACCCCAGGCCGGGCCTTCGATGGGGCGCAGCATGGTTTCGGCCTTGACCTTGCCCAGATGCCACAGGTTGTCTTCCAGCACGCGCTGCTTGACGGCCACCTGGGCGCTCACATGCAGGTGCTGCATCTTGCAGCCGCCGCAGGCACCGGCGTGCAGGCCGAAATGCGGGCAGCCGGGGCGCACACGTTGCGACGATTCGCGGTGGATCGCCGTCAGGCTGGCCTGCTCCCAGTTGTTCTTTTTGCGGTGGGTGTTCGCGGTGACCAGCTCGAACGGCAGGGCACCATCGATGAAGATAACCTTGCCATCGGGCTTGCGGGCAACGCCCTGGGCATCCAGGTCGAGAGACTGCACCTGCAACCAGCCGTCGGGCAGGTCGGATGCATCCTGTGTGGAAGGTTCAAACGAGGGGGATAGTTCTTTCGGTTCGCTCATCCCCCCATTGTCTCAGGCCCGGGACTGCGCTTGCCCCGGCCGTGGAGAAGCGGCCGCGTTCAACCCCGGTCTGCACGCGCAGGGCGCATGCCGCGCTGCCCCGACGCAGAGGCCAGCGGCAGCTTGTTGATGGTGAGCTCGCAGCCCTGGTCGTCCAGCGAGAAAACCAGCGTCGCGCCCGGAGCCACCTGGGGCAGGGTTTCATGGATTTCACGCGACATGTCCACCGGCGGCGTGACCGCCCGGTAGACGATCTCCTGATTGGGGGCATACACCAGATAGCAAGCCGCTGCGGCCGACTGGCTGGCGAATGCGGCCACCAGTGCAACGGCAGCGTACGGAAATGCGGACATGGTCTTCTCCTCGATCTGGTTGAAATTACAAGCCATTATGCGGCGATGGCAGCCCCCAGCCAACGCCCGCCTGGCGGCCCACCATCACCGCAGATGCAGATGGCTGCTGTGCTTGACCTCTTCCATCACCGCATAGGTGCGCGTTTCGCGCACGCCGGGCAGCTGCCACAGCACGTTGCCCGCAAACACGCGGTAGGCGTTCATGTCGGCAGCGCGGGTCTTGAGAAGGTAGTCAAACCCGCCTGCGACCAGGTGGCATTCCATGATTTCGGGGTGCACCTGCACCGCAGCCTTGAACTGGTCGAACACGTTGAGCGTGGTGCGGTCGAGCAACACCTCCACAAAGACCAGCATGCCCGCACCAAGTTTGATGGGATTGAGCCGTGCTTCGTAGCCCAGGATGAAACCATCGCGCGTGAGGCGCTGCACGCGCGCCAGCACCGCCGTGGGCGACAGGGCCACGGCCTCGGCCAGCTTGAGGTTGGCAATGCGGCCGTCTTCCTGCAGGATTGACAGGATCTTTCTGTCAATCCGGTCCAGATCGGGTTCTGTTTGCATATTGATTAGCGATTTATCCGGTGTGCATTCATATTTTCGACCATTTATTCATCGCAAGTCCAAGGATCATCGCCAGTAACGCGTCAGACCCACATTTGCCCGACAACACCACCGAAAGAAACCGCCATGACGCAGCCCGCCGCCCTGCCCTCCGCGCCGTTCGCAGATTTCGCGCCGCGCACGCCACTGTCCAACCCGCTGCGTGCTGCCATCACCGCCGCCACCCGCCGCCCAGAGCCCGAAGCCCTGGCCCCGCTGCTGGCCCAGGCCCGTCTGCCGCAGGATCAGGCCGCATCGGCCCAGCAACTGGCCCTGCGCATGGCCAAGGCGCTGCGCGAACGCAAGGCCAGCGTCGGGCGTGCGGGCATCGTGCAGGGCCTGCTGCAGGAGTTTTCGTTGTCGTCGCAAGAAGGCGTGGCGCTGATGTGCCTGGCCGAGGCGCTGCTGCGCATCCCCGACAAGGCCACGCGCGACGCGCTGATCCGCGACAAGATCAGCCACGGCCAGTGGGATGCCCACCTGGGCAAGAGCCCGTCGCTCTTCGTCAACGCCGCCACCTGGGGCCTGCTCATCACCGGCAAGCTGGTGGCCACGCACAGCGAGGGCAGCCTGGGCAACTCGCTCAGCCGCCTGATCGGCAAAGGCGGCGAGCCGCTGATCCGCAAGGGCGTGGACATGGCGATGCGCATGATGGGCGAGCAGTTTGTGACCGGCGAGACCATCGACGAAGCCCTGCGCAACGCCCGCACCATGGAAGCCGAGGGCTTTCGCTATTCGTACGACATGCTGGGCGAGGCCGCGCTGACCAGTGCGGGTGCGCAGCGCTACTACCAGTCCTACGAACAGGCCATCCACGCGATCGGCAAGGCGTCTGCCGGGCGCGGCATCTACGAAGGGCCGGGCATCTCGATCAAGCTGTCGGCCCTGCACCCGCGCTACAGCCGCGCACAGTTCGACCGCGTGATGAAAGAGCTGTACCCCCTGGTGTTGCGCCTGACTGTGCTGGCCAAGCAATACGACATTGGCCTGAACATCGACGCCGAAGAAGCCGACCGGCTGGAGCTGTCGCTGGACCTGCTAGAGCGCCTGTGCCACGAGCCCACGCTGGCGGGCTGGAACGGCATTGGCTTTGTCATCCAGGCCTACCAAAAGCGCTGCCCCTTTGTCATCGATTACATGGTGGACTTGGCCCGCCGCACCAAGCGACGCCTGATGGTGCGCCTGGTCAAAGGCGCGTACTGGGACAGCGAAATCAAGCGCGCCCAGGTCGATGGGCTGGAAGACTACCCCGTGTACACCCGCAAGATGCACACCGACATTTCATACATCGCCTGCGCACGCAAGCTGCTGGCCGCGCCCGAGGCCGTGTACCCCCAGTTCGCCACGCACAACGCCGAAACGCTGGCCACCATCTACCACCTGGCGGGCAGCAACTACTACGCCGGGCAGTACGAGTTCCAGTGCCTGCACGGCATGGGCGAGCCACTGTATGAGCAGGTGGTGGGCGCCATCACTGCAGGCAAACTCGGCCGAGAGGCAGGAAAGGGCGGCCTGGGCCGCCCGTGCCGCATCTACGCCCCCGTGGGCACGCACGAAACCCTGTTGGCCTACCTGGTGCGCCGTCTGCTCGAAAACGGCGCCAACACCTCGTTCGTGAACCGCATCGCCGACGAAACCATTGCGCTGGACGAGCTGGTGAAGAGCCCCGTGCAGGTGGTAGACCAGCAAGCCGCCACCGAAGGCACCGCTGGCCTGCCCCACCCCCGCATTGCCACGCCCCAGGGCCTGTATGGCGCGCAACGCACCAACTCGCGCGGGCTGGACCTGTCGAACGAAAACACGCTGACCGAACTGGCCGCCACGCTGCAAACCACCGCCTCCCACTCCCGGACGGCAATGCCCCTGCTGGCCGCTGACGCCCCTGCAGGCCCCACCCAGCCTGTGCGCAACCCCGCCGACCACAGCGATGTGGTGGGCCAGGTGCAAGAGGCCACCATCGCCGATGTGGACCAGGCCCTGGCCCACGCACAGGCCGCCGCAGCCCACTGGGCCGGCACGCCCCCCGCCGAACGCGCCGCAGCCCTGCTGCGCACCGCCGACCTGCTGGAAGCGCGCATGCAGCCCCTGCTGGGCCTGCTGATGCGCGAAGCAGGCAAGAGCGCCAGCAACGCCGTGGCCGAAGTGCGCGAGGCCGTGGACTTTCTGCGCTACTACGCCGCCCAGGTGCAAAGCACCTTCGACAACGCCACCCACATCCCGCTGGGCCCTGTGGCCTGCATCAGCCCCTGGAACTTCCCGCTCGCCATTTTCATGGGCCAGGTGGCGGCCGCGCTGGCCGCAGGCAACCCCGTTCTGGCCAAGCCCGCAGAGCAAACCCCGCTGATCGCCGCCGAGGCCGTGCGCCTGCTGTGGCGTGCGGGCGTGCCACGGGCCGCCGTGCAACTGCTGCCCGGCCAGGGCGAAACCGTGGGCGCCCGCCTGATTGGCGACGCCCGCGTGATGGGCGTGATGTTCACTGGCTCCACCGAGGTCGCGCGCATCCTGCAGCGCACCGTGGCCGGGCGGCTCGATACCGCTGGCCGCCCCATTACGCTGATTGCAGAAACCGGTGGGCAGAACGCGATGATCGTGGACTCGTCCGCCCTGATCGAACAGGTGGTGGGCGACGCCGTGTCGTCGGCCTTTGACAGCGCCGGCCAGCGCTGCTCCGCCCTGCGCGTGCTGTGTGTGCAGGAAGAAGCCGCCGACCGCGTGGTCGAGATGCTGCAAGGCGCCATGGGCGAACTGCGCGTAGGCAACCCCGGCGCACTGCGCGTAGACGTGGGGCCGGTCATCGATGCCGAAGCACAAGCTGGTATCAGCAAACACGTCGAGACCTTCAAGGCCAAGGGCCACCGCGTGTTCCAGCACCCCGCGCAACGGACTGCTGCGGACGCCCAGGGCACCTTCGTACCGCCCACACTGATCGAGCTGAACCACATCGGTGAGCTGCAGCGCGAGGTCTTCGGCCCCGTGCTGCACCTGGTGCGCTACGCCCGCAACGACCTGAACCAGTTGCTCGACCAGATCAACGCCACCGGCTACGGCCTGACACAGGGCGTACACACCCGCATCGACGAAACCATTGCCCGCGTGGTGAACCGCGCGCACGCGGGCAACGTGTACGTGAACCGCAACATGGTGGGCGCCGTGGTGGGCGTGCAGCCGTTTGGTGGCGAAGGCCTGTCAGGCACGGGCCCCAAGGCGGGTGGGCCGCTGTACCTGCTGCGCCTGCTGTCACAGCGCCCCGCCGATGCGCTGGCCCGCACGTTTGCGGACGCCGACCGTGCCACACCGCCCGAGGATGCTGTGCGCGAACGCCTGCTAGCGCCGCTGGCCACCTTGCAGCAGTGGGCCCAGCTGCAAGGCAATGCAGCCTTGGCCAGCACCTGCCAGCGCTTTGCCCGGCAAACCCAAAGCGGAACCGCCCGCACCCTGCACGGCCCCACGGGCGAGCGCAATGTCTACACCCTGGCCCCACGTGCCCGCGTGCTGTGCCTGGCGCAAAGCGTGGACGACCTGCTGGTGCAAACGGCTGCCGTGCTCGCCAGCGGTGGCACCGCCCTGTGGCCCAACACGCAGGCGAGCCAGCGCGCGAAGTTGCCCACGCTGGTGCAAGCGCAGGTTCTGCTGCAGGACAACGCGCTGAACGACGGCACTCTGGCGCTGGACGCCGTGCTGCACCATGGCGACACCCCATCGCTGCAGGCCGTGTGCACCGCTCTCACCCGCCGCGCGGGGCCCATTGTGGGCGTGACCGCGCTGCAGCCCGGCGCCACCGACATTCCGCTGGAGCGCCTGATGATCGAGCGGGCGCTCAGCGTGAACACGGCGGCGGCCGGGGGCAATGCGAGCCTGATGACGATTGGCTGAGCGCCCGGCGTCGCACTACCATCGAACTGGCAAAATTTGAATCAAATTGGCCTCTAGCGCTTATGGATAAAGCGCTATAAGCTATTTATTTAATAGCATTTTCAAGACTGAGAGGCCAGCGGCAGATTGAGCAGCAGGTTCTGCGGCTTGATGCGCACTACACCCTCTGCGTTAGTCGCAAGCCCCAGGTACACCAGCTTGCCCGCCACATCGGCCCGCATCTCGGCCGGGTTGGCAAAGGTCAGCGTGAACAGGCTCACCAGCCGCGCCATGCGCTCGGCATCCACCGGCCGGTCCTGGTACAGGTCGTTGAGGATGGCGGTGGATTCCACATCCAGCCCCACATGCCAACGCCACGCGCTGTCGGTGATCTGGTGCACGGGTTCGATCTGCACCTGCACGCCCAGCAGGTGCGCCACCCAGCGCTCCAGCACGCGCGCCAGTGCCTTGAGGCCCGAGCGGGCGCTGGTCATCTTGAAGGTCAGGCCATGGCTCAGGTCCTGCTTCAGCTCGTGGGTCAGGTCCAGCAAAAAGTGATGTCGCTCGCTGCCTTGCCAATACTGCAGGGCGTTGTCCACACCGAGCACCTGCATATCGATGTGCTGCTGCAACGCACCGCTTTCCAGCAAAAGGCGCCCGATGTCGCCCAGGCCCGCCGTCTCATTGAGCATGTCCAGCGTGGCGCGATCGCCCGCGAGCATCTGACTCTCGTGGAGGGTGATGCGCTGAGGGCGGAACAGCATCTCGGCCGCCCGGGCTTCGAAGGCGTCGTTGCATTCATCGAGCAAGTTGCGCAGCAGCGCCTGCACCACGGCGTCGATGAACACTGCTGGCACGTTGACCGCCCCGCTGCGCATGAGCTGCAGGTAATAAGCCTCCAATGTGCCCGCAGCCAGGAGCCCATCGCGAAATCGCAGGAACACGGCGTAGTTTTCGCGCGCGTCGTCATCCTCCAGCGCCGCCAGCTCCTGCAACGCCACGGGCCGCAATGGCGATGTGGCCAGAGACTGGTGCAGGGCCATCTCGGCGGCGCACGATTCGGGCACCAAAGCAAGTTCGGGCCTTGCCAATACCCACTGAAAGTAGGCTTCAGTAGGCACCAGCCAGCCGCGCGCGTCGCGCGCGAGCATGAGAAAACCACAGTGGGGCCAGAAATCCGAGGGCGAGGTCATGCTGCTAAACCTCCAGCTGGTGCCAGTACGCAGGTAAAAAAAGTGTTCATCAGGTGGAGCGCAATCCCGGGATGGCACATCCTCGGGTCAGATCATTGATCGCAAATACGGACAAGAACGACATTGTGCCGATGCGCAAGCAAACCGACTGCACATGCACCCTGGAAGGAAGCGTTGCAAGGCACTCTCTGCCGACGGCAAAAAGCGAAAATCGTCAGCGGGCATGCCAGAGTGCGGGACACACGCGGCGCGGGCGCAGCTCACGTTTGCGCTAAGCCCTTTGGCAATGCAGCGCTTTCGCGCGCGCCCTCGGAGCGCAAACCAGCACCTGGCCCACACTGCGTGATGCCAGCAGTCGAAAGTGAAACGACTCTTGCCCTGCACGACGGACGGTGTTTGAGTCCGCGCAGGCATACGTCGAATCTTTATGACTCAAGTTCGAACCCGTGCTGGCGCGGCCTGCGCGCAACCGTTGCACGGCGCCACACCCGCAGAACAAGCCGAACAGCGCGTGCCAGAGCCCCATCGAGGGCCGTGCGCCAATCCTTTGCCACTGACGAGACGACCACCGGGCCAGCGCCATCCGTACGCAGCTCGATCTGGCAGCGCTTATCAATCCCTCCACGGGGACCGTTCACGTCTACCAGCTTTACATCGACACGGGGCACCAGCGCACTCAGGCGCCGAAGCACAAAACGCACCCGGCGCTCGACGACCTCGCGCATCACGGCTGCTTCAGGATGGCGGGACTTGAAAAGTATCTGCATCAGCGTTCTCCTTGGTTGGAGCGTGCACGATAGCCAGCATCCTCAGACGGGAACAGCAGCTTTTTCCTGAAAACCATCTCTGCAAAGCCTGCTGCATGAAACGCTTTACCACCCAAAATATTTCGGTTTATCCGATGCAAGCGTCATAGAAAACCTGCTTCTTGCACTGCCGGTCTGGTTGCACATTCGAGGCTGTATCAACCACCAGGAGGCGCTTCGTGAAGCCGTCAAACCGTGCCCACTCACTACTCACCCTATTGCGCACCACCGCCCTGCGGCTGCTCTGGCAATGGTCGCAATGGCGAAGGGCATCGCGTGCTCCGGCGCTGATTCCCATTCGAATCGACTCAGTACGCCGCGAACGCCCGGGGGGCCGTCGCCGCTAGCAGGGCCGATGCCGCCACGCTGGCGTCTCACGCCCCTGCAGCCCCCCGGGGCAGGACCCGTCATTGCAACCACCAACACGCCCCTAAGGAATAACCATGCATAGCTACCCCAAAAACAGCCCCGAAGCAGCAGCCCGGGTCATTGCCCTGCTGTTGATATCGGATGGACACGTCAGCCGCTCGGAGATGGATGCCCTTTACGGACTGGACATCGAGCGCGAACTCGGCCTTGACCCCGGGGCCTTCGCAAGGGTACTGCGCACTTTGTGCGAAGACCTGCTGATGGGCACGCACGAGCGCCGCGTCCTCACTGGCAGCGTCAACGCGGAAACGCTCTCAGCGCTGTTGAACGATGTGTCCAATCCTGAACTGCAGGACATGGTGCTGCACTTTGCCAGTACGGCTGTTGCTGCAGACCACCACGTAGCGGCGGCAGAGGCATGGATCATGGAAGCAGCACTAGCGCAGTGGCGTTTGGGCAAAGCGCCAACCACACAGAACGCCACAGAACGGGCGCTCACGATGTGAACGGCGGCAAGCCAGCCGACGCCGTGATCGCCACGCGACCTCAGACAGTGACCATGCAGGGCCCGTGCGCACACTACACAGCATCCGCCCTGTGCGAAGCGGCCAGTATTTGGCGTACCAGCGGGTGATGCTGGCCGCGGCGCGACCAAATGGCATGCACTTCCTCGCTGATGTCGGGGCAGTCACCCAAAAGGCGTAGCCCTCGCACCAGCCCTACGTCCTGGGCGCCCAATTGGCTGACCGGGAACGCCCCGAGCCCGCGGGCCGAAAACACCGCCAGCAGCGCGCTGTCTTCAAACTCACCTACTACCCGGGGCCTCACGCCGATTTCCTGAAACCAAGTATCCAGCGTGGATCGCAGCGGCGAATGGGCTGTGGGCAACAGCACCGGCAAATCCTGCAGCGACTGCGGAAAACGGTCGCGCACAGACTTTTTGACCAGCGAAGCCGGTCCATACCACTGCAGCGCGGAGCGGGCTATACGTTCACTGGAGAGCCGCTGGTTTGGATTGCGGGGCGCAGCCTGCCCGGCCAGCACCACATCCAGCTGGTGCAATGCCAACTCGGACAGCAGTTCATCAAACTCCCCCTCGTGGCACACCAGGCGAAGATGCGGCGTGGCAAGCACCGGCTCCAGCAGCGCATGCGCCGCCAGCTTGGAGATGCCGTCAGACAAACCCACAGACAGTCGTGCGACCTGGGCACTGGCTGCCTCACGCACCTCATCGACAATGCACTGACCCAGCTGGAATATTTCTTCGGCCCGTCCATATGCCGCCTGGCCCGCCTCGGTGAGCGCCACACCGCGGCCCGATGGCTTGAGCAGTTGGTGACCCAGGGACTTTTCGAGATCCCGCACCTGCGCGCTGATGGTCTGCACGGCCATCTCCAGGCGGTCTGCGGCACGGGCAAAGCCACCCTCCTTCGCAACCATCCAGAAATAGTAGAGATGGCGGTAGTTCAACATGCAGCCCCCAGTTCGGTAAAACCGAATGGTAGGTTCGACTGGAACTGGTGTCTATCGCGATTGGCCTTGACCATACTTGGCACTTGCGATTTTGAAAGGACGACATTCGATGTTTTATGCAATCAGCTGGTTTCTCTCGTTCACGCTTATGGCCCTGTGGTCTTTGGCATGCTGGGGCATGTATACAGTAGCTGCATGGGCAGTCTCAAGCGCAGGCGTTCTGACCGGTGGCACCCACGCCATAGGCACGATATTCATACCCGAATGGCTCCGTGGTTGGATACCGCCCGAACTTGCGCGAGAGTTCGAGGCCTTGATCGCCCCCGCAGAACCAATGATCGCGGCAGCAATCGAAACAGTCCCCGCCCTGTCCGGAGCCGTCAGGGTAGTGGGATGGGCCATCTGGGGCCTGGGCGCCATGACCCTCGTCGCCATGGCGATCGGAGCCCATGCCCTGATCTCTCTACTCAAGCGCCGCGGGGTCAGCGCCGGCACATCCCGCGCCGCCTTCTTGCGATGAAGCCCGCATGAGCCCCGAGCGCACTGCACCGCGACCGTGGCCCAGTCGCCCCAGGCCCGTTGTGCAGCGACACGCTTCACGCGTGCGCAGTCGCATTTTTTTCCCGTTCCGGCACGATAGATTCACCACCATGGACGCATTCGTTGCGTTCCTGCTCACAGACCTCGTTGGCACACCGGCCTGAATGTGGCTGGTGTTTATCGGCATCGTCATCGCCTTGCTGACGTTCGATCTAGGCGTGTTGCACAAGGACGACCACGAGATCAGCGTGCGAAAGAACCTTCTTCTGTCGACGGGGAAAAATCACTGCGGCGCTGCTCTTCGGTGCCTGGGTGTTGTGGTATCTGGGCGCACAAAGCGGTATGGCTTACTTCACCAGGTTCCTGATCGAAAAGTCGCTGTCGATGGACAACGTGTTCGTCATCGCGCTGAATTTTCACGTTCTTTGCCATTCCCAGACACAACCAGCACCGTGTGCTTTTCTGGGGCGTTCTGGGCGTGATCGCTCTGTGCGCCACACTGGTGAGCCAATTCAGCTGGGTACGTTACATATTGGGCATTTTCTTGGTCTTTACCGGCATCAAGATGTGGGTGATTGCGGACCATGTGCCGGACATTGGGAACAACCCGATCCTCAAGTTACTCAAACGGCACCTGCGCGTGACCAAGGGATTGCGCGGCAATGCCAACGCCCAACCAAATCAACGACTTAGTTGGGCGTGCGCCACTTTTTCGCAAGTTAAAAGTTTATATAAATCAACAACTTACGTTAGAGTTTTCATTCCCACTCACTAAACAATAGCCCACGTAAGCTATTGATTTCAATAGGAGTATTTATCTTCATAGATTCCGATACCATCAAAAATACCAGCATCATGACAAGCTTGGCGTAGTGCGCATCGCACTATCTCGATGCACCGTGCCGCCATCCGCTAGTCTCAGCGTATGAAATGCCGCGACAGGCACGCAACTACGCAACCTCTCCTCGTCGCTGTAGATGAACGATTTCAGAAGGGATCACCGTCAAGACCGCTGCGATGCATCGACTGGCGTTATCAAGATTTTTGACTTGCTCATTCAACATCTCAAATGACTTAAGACCGTGGAAGAGATTGTTTCGTAGCCGGTAGACGATGATCATCAACGCAAGCATCTCGTCCTCTGGCGGTGCGAGATCTGCGGAAAGGACAGACTCCACAAAGTCACGTCGGTCACCATTCCGAAAATTCAGGCTTAAAAACCGATCGCCGAATCCGTGTGGCGTGCGATAGCGAAAACGCCAAAAGGTGATGCAGTCTTTTAGCGATTGCGCAACGTCCCCAGGAATAGTGTCTGGCTGACACCTGTTCACCACTCTCTCAAATGCGGCAACAGACGCCCGGTTCTCACACAGCGCACTTTCAAAGAGGTTCCACATCGTGGTGAAGCTCGATACCGCCGCTTCGGCCTCAGCACTGATGCGAGTCCCTCCGTAGGTATTGCTTGCAATCCACTCAGCTGCGCTGAAGACAGGCGTCGATTTCATGGTGTTGTTTCATAAGGGCGCACGAAGCGCTTGTTGTAGGGGGACGTGAGAAAAATGATGGTATCTAGAAGCCAGCCAAGTCGCTGATTTCAATACCATCAAATCCCATGTAAACCCTTGTCAGACAACACCGATCTAGAAATACTGGGTTGACGCCGTTGCTAACGAATGATGGTATCGGCTGATACATTGAACGATGAACCAACCTAATACCATCAAAAACACCATCAATGATGGTATCAAATACGGCGCCAGTTATTGTTTTACCTTTATAAATCAATAACTTACAAAAATTCCCTCACTCCCACTCAATCGTCGCTGGCGGCTTGCTGCTCACGTCGTAGGTCACGCGGTTGATGCCGCGCACTTCATTGATAATGCGGCCCGACACCTTCTTGAGCAGCGCGTAGGGCAGCTCAGCCCAGTCGGCAGTCATGAAGTCGCTGGTCTGCACGGCGCGCAGGGCCACCACGTAGTCGTACGTGCGGCCATCGCCCATCACGCCCACGCTCTTGACGGGCAGAAACACTGTGAACGCCTGGCTGGTGAGGTCGTACCAGGTCTTGCCGGTGGCTTCGTCCACAAAGTTGCGCAGTTCTTCGATGAAGATCGCGTCGGCGCGGCGCAGCAGGTCGGCGTATTCCTTCTTCACCTCGCCCAGGATGCGCACGCCCAGGCCGGGGCCTGGGAACGGGTGGCGGTAGACCATCTCCGGCGGCAGGCCCAGGGCCACGCCGAGTTCGCGCACTTCGTCCTTAAACAGGTCGCGCAGGGGCTCCAACAATTTCAGACCCAGCTGCTCGGGCAGGCCGCCGACGTTGTGGTGGCTCTTGATGGTGACGGCCTTCTTGCTCTTGGCACCGCCAGATTCGATGACGTCGGGGTAGATGGTGCCTTGGGCCAGGAAGGTCGCTCCCTTTGCGCCATTGCCTGCCGCCTTGAGCTTCGCAGCCTCGGCCTTGAACACATCGACAAACAGGCCGCCGATGATCTTGCGCTTTTGCTCAGGGTCGCTGACGCCAGCCAGCTTGCCCAGGAAAAGGTCGCTAGCGTCCACGCGAATGACCTTGGCGTGCAGTTTGCCGACGAACATGTCCATGACCATGTCGCCTTCGTTCAGGCGCAGCAGGCCGTGGTCCACAAACACGCAGGTGAGCTGGTCGCCGATGGCGCGGTGGATCAGCGCGGCAGCCACGGACGAATCCACGCCGCCGGACAGACCCAGAATCACTTCTTCGTCGCCCACCTGCTGGCGGATCTGCTCCACCGCCTCGGCAATGTGGTCGCGCATCACCCAGTCAGGCGAGGTGCCGCAAATGCCGAGTACAAAGCGCTCTAGCAGTGCCTTGCCTTGCACGGTGTGCGTGACTTCAGGGTGGAATTGCACGGCGTAGAAGCGCCGTGCCTCGTCGGCCATGCCGGCGATGGGGCAGCTGTCAGTGCTGGCCATGAGCTTGAAGCCTGGGGGCAGCTCGGTGACCTTGTCGCCGTGGCTCATCCAGACGTTGAGCATGCCGTGGCCTTCGGGGGTGGTGAAGTCGGCAATGTCTTTCAGCAGCGCGGTGTGGCCGCGTGCGCGCACCGCGGCAAAGCCGAACTCGCGCTTGTGGCCGGTTTCGACCTTGCCACCGAGCTGCTGCGCCATGGTCTGCATGCCGTAGCAGATGCCGAGCACCGGCAGGCCCAGATCGAACACGGCCTGGGGGGCGCGGTCGGTCGTGTCTTCGGTCACGCTGGCGTGGCTGCCCGACAGGATGATGCCCTTGAGGGATCCGTCCTTGGCGTAGTCACGCACCCACTCGTCGGTCACGTCGCAGGGGTGCACCTCGCAGTACACGTTGGCTTCGCGCACGCGGCGGGCGATGAGCTGGGTGACTTGCGAACCGAAGTCGAGAATGAGGATTTTCTGGTGTTGCATGGTGGGCGACAGGAAAAAAGACAAAGGCCCGAACACCGTTGCGTGGGTTCGGGCCTGGAGGGCTGTGGCGTCAGTCAGCGCGGTAGTTCGGCGCTTCTTTGGTGATCTGCACGTCGTGCACGTGGCTTTCGCGAATACCGGCGGTGGTGATCTCGACGAACTCGGCCTTGTTGTTCATGTCCTCGATCGTGGCGCAACCGCAGTAGCCCATGGCGGCGCGCACGCCGCCCGCCATCTGGAACACGATGGAAACCATCGAACCCTTGTAGGGCACGCGGCCTTCAATGCCCTCGGGCACCAGCTTGTCGGCATTGGGGTTGCCGGTGCTCGATTCCTGGAAATAGCGGTCGGCGCTGCCTTGCTGCATGGCGCCGATGCTGCCCATGCCGCGATAGCTTTTATAGCTGCGGCCCTGGAACAAGATCACTTCGCCGGGCGCTTCTTCGGTGCCTGCGAACATGCCGCCCATCATGATGGTGCTGGCACCTGCGGCCAAGGCCTTGGCGATGTCACCGCTGAAACGAACGCCGCCGTCGGCGATCAGCGGCACGCCCGTGCCTCGCAGTGCCGTGGCCACGTTGTCGATGGCCATGATCTGCGGCACGCCCACGCCCGCCACGATGCGGGTGGTGCATATCGAACCGGGGCCAATGCCCACCTTGACAGCGTCGGCACCAGCCTCGACCAGCGCCAGCGCGGCTGCGCCGGTGGCGATATTGCCGCCAATCACGTCGACTTGCGGGTAGTTCTGCTTGACCCAGCGCACGCGCTCGATCACGCCCTTGCTATGGCCGTGGGCCGTGTCCACCACGATGGCATCGACACCGGCCTTGACCAGCGCTTCCACGCGCTCTTCGGTGCCCTCGCCCACGCCCACCGCAGCGCCCACGCGCAGGCGGCCCGAGGCATCACGCGCGGCGTTGGGAAAGCTGGTCTGCTTGGTGATGTCCTTGACTGTGATCAGGCCCTTGAGTTCAAAGGCATCGTTGACCACCATGATGCGCTCAAGTTTGTGCTTGTTCAGCAGTGCCTTGGCTTCGGCCGGCGTGGTGCCGTCCTTCTCGTTGACGGTGATGAGCTTCTCGCGCGGCGTCATGATCTGGTGGACCTTGACGTCGTAGCGTGTTTCAAAGCGCAGATCGCGGCTGGTGACGATACCCACCACTTTGCCCCCATCGCACACCGGGAAACCCGAAATACCCAATTGCTCCGACAACTCCAGCACCTGGAGCACGGTGTGCTCAGGGGTGATGACGACCGGGTCGCGCACCACGCCAGATTCGTAGCGCTTGACCTTGGCCACATGAGCAGCCTGTTCTTGCGGTGTGAGGTTTTTGTGCACGATGCCGATGCCGCCCTCCTGGGCGATGGCGATGGCCAGCCGTGCCTCTGTGACGGTGTCCATGGCAGCGGACACCAGCGGCAGATTCAACTGGATGTTGCGGGAGAGTTTCGTCGCGAGGGACGTGTCCTTGGGCAGGACCTGGGAGTACGCTGGCACCAGCAACACATCGTCGAAGGTGAGCGCTTTTCCAAGAAGGCGCATGAGAAAGCTCCAAAAAACGGATTGTACCCGCGCGGGCTGTGGCAAAAACGCAGCCATCCAAAGCAAGTGCACTGGCGGCTCCCCAGACGCACGGCTAAACTTGTCGCCATGAAAATGCACAAGTTTTTGCTGCTGGCCTTGGCCTGCACGTGGTCGCTGGGCGCATCAGCCCAATGGCAATGGATCGACAAGGATGGCCGCAAGGTGTTCAGCGATCGCGCGCCACCGCTGGATATTCCGGAAAAGAGCATCCTGAAACAGCCCGGCGGCAACCTGGGAGCGAGCGCTGCTGCGAAACCAGTTCAGCCGGCTGACTCCTCAGAGCCCGCCGCCGCAGCTGCACCACCCACCCCCAAACTGCCAGCCAGCACCGCTGGCAGCGGCAAGGACAAAGAACTCGAAGAGAAAAAAGCGCAGGCAGAGGCCGCAGAGGCTGCCAAGAAAAAAGCCGAAGACGAAAAGATTGCCAAAGCCAAGGCAGACAACTGCACCCGCGCGCGCCAGGCCAAGGCCACTTTTGAATCTGGCCGACTCATAACGCACTCCAATGCCAAGGGCGAGCGGGTGTTTCTGGACGATGCCACCCGCGCGGCAGAATCCAAGCGCATCGACGGCATCATTGCAACAGATTGCGCACGGTAATTTTGGGGTAACGGCGCTTGCGTCGCCCCCTCCGCCATCCGGCTGGAGCGCCCTTCAGTAGCCTGATTTACCGCCGGGGCGCTGCCGGGCAAACAGGCCGGTGGTGCGAGCGCCTTGGCGCGCAAAGCGTTCGCGGCGGGCCACCTTGGGGTCGACTTTCAGGGCCCGATACACCTCAACCCGGTCTCCCTGCGCAAGGCTGCTATTCATAGCCACCTGGCGCCCCCATAGGCCTACAGCGGCACCCTTTCCATCTTCAGGCGGCTGCAACCCAGCGTCGCAGGCCGTCAAGGCATCGGCCACCGTGGCCCCTTCAGGCAGTTGCAACGTGTACTCTGCAGTGCTGCCCGGCCCCACACAGATCACCACTGTGATGTGAAGCAGCTGCCCGCCGTCACCCATAGACCTGCTCCGCGCGCTTGACAAACGCGTCCACCATGCTGGCGGCAATGCGGTCAAAAACAGGGCCAACTAAGGCCGCCAGCGCCGCGCTGTCAAACCCGTAGTTCAGCAACAGTTCGACCTTGCAGGCGCGCTGGCTGCCATCTGCAACGGGGTGAAAATGCCAATCCCCCTCCAGCTGTGAAAACGGCCCCTTGACCAGGTGCATCTGCACCCGCCGACCCGCCTCATGGATGTTGCGGGTGACGAACGTCTGCCGCAATCCCGCAATCGAGATGCCCACCTCGGCGGTCATGCCGGCATCGTTGCGCTCCAGCACGGCCGAACGGTCGCACCAGGGCAGAAACTCGGGATATTGCTCAACCCCCGTCACGAGGGCAAACATTTCTTCGGGGGTGTACCAGATGAGGACGGATTTGTGGACGGTTTTCATGCAGACGCAGCTTTGGCACGACTGGCACATTGAATCGGCCAGGGCACCCAGAGGAAATTAGAATCACTCTTGCGAGACCCAACCATTGTAGGGAGGCCTTTTATCTCCCGGTTTGCGCCGCATCTACATCTCATGGCCAAAAAACCCGATCCCACGTCCCGCATTGCCGACAACAAGAAGGCGGCCTTCAACTACTTCTTCGAAGAGCGCCACGAGGCCGGCATGGTGCTGTATGGCTGGGAAGTCAAAGCGCTGCGCGAGGGCAAAGTCCAGCTGACCGATGGGTATGTGCTCATCCGCGAGGGTGAACTGTATCTGCTCGGTTGCCTGATCAACCCCCTCAAAACCGCGTCCACCCACGTCAACCCCGAGGCAGCGCGGACCAAGAAACTGCTGCTCAAAAAGGACGACATCAAACACCTGATCGTCAAGGTGGAGCAAAAAGGCTACACCCTGGTGCCGCTGAACCTGCACTGGAAGAACGGCTATGTGAAATGCGAGATAGCGCTAGCCAAGGGCAAGGCCGAGCATGACAAACGCGACACCATCAAGGACCGTGAAGGCAAGCGCGAGGTCGAGCGGGCGATGAAAAGCCGCAACCGGTGAGCATCCCCATGTGGAGCTGCGCGCCGCTCCACTTCTATTGCAAAGCTGCGCTTTGCGGGAAGAGGGACGCCACCCGTGCAGCGGGGCGGCACCTGCACGGCGGCTTGGGTGTGTGAACAGCGCCCTGGTCAAGCGCCACCGGCAGGGGAAGCACTCTTTTCAGATGTCGCACTGCCCTTGAAGGGCACAGAGGGTAACCATCGTCTTCGACCCTGCATTGCGCGCTGACGTGCTGGAAGCGCTGGTGGGGCCTTTGATCAACACAAATGGGCCAGCGGGTGCGCGTGCGCCGGCCAGGGGCTGACGAAGAACGGTGCCACCATCTCGGGTGTCACGTCTTCAATGCGCGCGGGGTTCCACTTTGGCGCATGGTCCTTGTCCACGGCGAGGGCACGGATGCCTTCCACCGTCTCGCTCTGGCCGGCGCGCAAAAAAAAGCAGTGACGCACCATGTCGCGCTCCATGCGCAAATCGTCGGCCAGGCCCATGCTGCGGGCGCGGCGCACCTGCTCCAGCACCACATGCAGCATCAGCGGCGAGCGCTTGCGCAGCGTGGCAGCCGTGGCACGGGCCCAGTCGGTATCGGCCGCTTCGAGCTGGCCCACGATCTCGCGCACGGAGGTCAACGAGAAATATTGATCAATAGTGCCTCTAGCGCTTGATGCACTTGCGCTAACAGCTATTAATTTAGAAGCAACATAGTCCTTCACCGCTGCGCCATCGGCAAAGTGCCCCGATCCCAGGTTCTCCCACACCATGGCCTGCTGCTCCACGGGCAGGCAGCCATCGGCCAGACCAAACGCTACCGCATCGCCAGCACCGATGGTGTCGCCCGTCAAAGCCAGCCACTCACCGACACGGCCAGGGCAGCGGCTCAGAAAGTAGCCACCACCCACGTCAGGGAACAGGCCGATCGCCGTCTCGGGCATAGCCATCTTGGTGCGCTCGGTCACCACCCGCAGGGCCGCGCCCTGGCTGATGCCCATGCCGCCACCCATGACGATGCCGTCCATGAACGCGATGTAGGGCTTGCCGTAGTTGTGGATCAGGTGATTGAGCGCGTATTCCTCGGTGAAGAAGTCTTCGAGCAGCGGATTGCCCTGGCTGCCTGCCTGGTGCAGAAAGCGGATGTCACCGCCCGCGCAAAAGGCCCCGAACGGACCTTCCTTGTTGCTGCCACGAATCGCCACGGCCAGCACCCGTGCATCGTCTTTCCAGGCGAGCAGGATGCCCATGAGGTCCCGCACCATGCCCAGAGACAGCGCATTGAGCGCCCTGGGGCGATTCAAGGTAATGAAACCCACCTGACCTCGCACCTCGCTGAGCACTTCGCTCGGCACCTCGCCCGACACTTGCACTTTCATCTCCGTCATTTTTGTTCCTTCCAACCTAAAAATTCGTTAAGTACCAACGCACCAATCACCAGCAGGCCACCAGTCAACACGGCCGGGCCCGGGCGCTCGCCCGCGCCACCCCATGCCAGCAAAATGCCAAAGATAACCTCCAGCAGACCCAGCAAAGCCATTTCTGGGGCCTTGAGCACTCGCCCGCAGCGTACCGCCAGAACGCACGGAATGGCCAGCTGAAATAGTCCCAGCAACGCCAGCAGCAGGATATCGTGGCCCGTCGCCTGCAGCGGCAACGCCAATGGCAAGGTGGCCAGCGCTGATAGCACGGCACCCACCAGGACAGCCGGCACCAGATCCACCGCATGGCCGTGCTGCTGCGAGGATTGCACCACGGTCCAGTTTGCGGCAGCGGCCACCGGAATGCACAGGGCCACCAGCGTGCCCGCCAGCGGCAAGCCAGCCATCTGGGAGCCATACATCCACGCCATGCCCGCGCCGGCAATTCCAATGGCAATCCATGTACGCGGGGCAACCCGGTGTCCGATGAAGATGCGCGCAAAGAGGGCCGTAAGCAATGGACCAGCCGCCATGGTGACCAGCACATTGGCCACCGGCATGAGCATCATGGCCAGCATGAAGGTGGTAAACATCACGCTCCAGCACAAGCCAGAGAGCCAGAGGGCGCTACCACCGCGGCGCATGGCCGAAAACACGCCAAGGCCCTGAAAGACAGGCAGTATCACCAGCAGCGAAGCGACGGTGAAAAAGCTGCGCCAGAAGGTCACTTCAAAGCTGCGCGCATGCTCAAGATGGCGCGTCACCACCCCGGCAATGGACCACAGCAACGTAACGACCAGCATCAATGCGACGGCGCGGGAATGCGTGAGTTTCATGGGAGGGAGTCGACAAAAATCGCTTCAGACGGCAAAAGGGCCACTGCACTGCAGTGGCCCTGATGGACGCAGCCAGGAGCGGTTCAAAAGCCCCTGGAGCCGGGATCAGCGACCAGCGCGCTTGCGATCGCTTTCCTTGAGGTGGCGCTTACGGATGCGGATGGACTTGGGCGTGATCTCGACCAGCTCGTCGTCCTCAATGAACTCCACGGCGTATTCCAGCGTGGCATCGATGGGCGGCGTGATCTTGATCGCATCTTCCTTGCCGGACACGCGGAAGTTGGTCAGCTGCTTGGTGCGCGTGGCATTCACCACCAGGTCGTTGTCACGGCTGTGGATGCCCACAATCATGCCTTCATACACGGGGTCGTTCGCCTTCACGAACATGCGGCCACGGTCATCGAGCTTGCCCAGGGCGTAGGTAAAGATTTCACCGTCGTCCATCGAGATCAGCACGCCGTTCTTGCGGCCGCCAATTTCACCCTTGTGCGGCTCGTAGCTATCGAAAATGTTGGCAATGAGACCAGAGCCACGGGTCAGGTTCAGGAACTCGTTGGTGAAACCGATCAGGCCCCGCGCTGGAATGCGGTATTCCAGGCGCACACGGCCACGACCGTCCGGCTCCATGTTGACCAGCTCGCCCTTGCGCTCACCCAGTGCCTGCATCACGCCGCCCTGGTGGGCTTCCTCGATGTCAGCAGTCACCAGCTCGATAGGCTCACACTTCTCGCCATTGATTTCCCGGAACACCACGCGTGGCTTGGAAACCGCCAGTTCATAGCCTTCACGGCGCATGTTTTCCAGCAGGATGGTCAGGTGCAGTTCGCCCCGGCCCATCACTTCGAAAATGCCTTCTTCGTCGGTTTCCTTCACGCGCAGGGCCACGTTGTGTTGCAGCTCCTTTTGCAGACGGTCCCAGATCTGGCGGCTGGTCACATACTTGCCTTCGCGACCCGCCAGCGGGCTGGTGTTCACGCAGAAGTTCATGGTCAGAGTGGGCTCGTCCACCTTGAGCATGGGCAGCGGTGCGGGGTTCAGCGGGTCGGTGATGGTCACGCCGATGCCGACATCAGCAATGCCGTTGATCAGCACAATTTCGCCCGGGCCAGCTTCGGTAGCCTGCACACGGTCCAACCCCTGGAATGTCAGAACCTGGTTGACACGGCCCTTGATGCTCTTGCCATCGGGGCCCTCCATGACCAGCACGTCCATCATGGGCTTGATGGTGCCCTGGCTGATGCGACCCACGCCAATGCGGCCCACAAAAGTGGAGAAGTCGAGTGCGGAGATCTGCAGCTGCAGCGGTGCAGCGGGATCACCCTTCTGTGCGGGCACATGCTTGAGCACCGTGTTGAAAAGGGCCGACATGTCGGGGCCCCACTGCTCACCCGGAGCGCCCTCTTCCAGCGAAGACCAGCCGTTGATACCCGAGGCATACACCACGGGGAAGTCGAGCTGCTCATCGGTGGCGCCCAGCTTGTCGAACAGGTCAAAGGCGGCATTCACCACCTTGTCGGGGTTGGCGCCGGGCTTGTCCACCTTGTTCACCACCACGATGGGCTTGAGGCCGAGGGCCAGCGCCTTCTTGGTCACGAAACGCGTCTGGGGCATGGGGCCTTCCTGCGCATCGATCAGCAGCACCACACCGTCCACCATGGACAGCGCACGTTCCACTTCACCGCCGAAGTCCGCGTGGCCGGGGGTGTCCACGATGTTGATGTGGGTGCCTTCCCAGCTTACGGCGCAGTTCTTGGCCAGAATCGTGATGCCACGCTCTTTTTCAATCGCGTTGTTGTCCATCACGGTGTCAACCACCTTTTCGTGGTCGGCAAAAGTGCCGGACTGGCGCAGCAACTGGTCGACCATGGTGGTTTTGCCATGGTCAACGTGGGCAATGATGGCGATGTTGCGGATTTGTTTAGTCATAGTTTTTCCAATGTGCCGCTGGCTTGTAGGTGCGGCGTGCCTTCCAAAATTTGTTGAATTTCCAGCGGACTCAGCAGCCTGTCGGGCACCAGTTCACCGTCCTTGATATGGCCAACGCCCAGCAAGGCCACAGGTGCCTCGCTGAAAACCGCCACGGCCTCGGCATCGGGCCAGTGCCCCCTGCGCCGCAACCCCGAAAGGAATCGAGCGGTATTGTCGCTGTCCAGCATGACACGCGTGTGTTGCGCCAGCAACGATTCGGGCGCTTGCAGGCTGGCAAGGCGTTCGGCCTCGGGCATGGCTTCAAGCTGCGCCAGAGTGACGCAGCGCTCTACACCAAGTCCACCTGTGTCGATGCGGCGCAAGAACGTCAGGTGTGCCCCGCAGCCCAGTGCAGCGCCGATGTCCTCACCCAGGGTACGGATGTAGGTGCCTTTGCTGCAAGTAACTATTATTTTTATAGCTACCTGCGCTTTATCCGTATGGTCTAGAGTCAGTTTCAATGCATGAATGACTACATCCCGCGCATCACGCTCTACAGTGACCCCCGCGCGAGCGTACTCGTACAGCGCCTTGCCGTCCTTCTTGAGCGCGCTGTGCATGGGAGGCACCTGGCGGATGGGGCCGGAGAACTGCAATTGCACGGCCGCCAAGCGCTCAGGGGTGAGCTGGGCCGGGTCCACATCGCAGCGCTGCACCACATCACCCTCGGCATCGCCGGTGGTTGTGGTCGTGCCCAGGACTGCAATGGCTTCATAGGTTTTGGCAGCATCGAGCTGCAGCTGACTGAACTTCGTGGCAGCCCCAAAACACAGGGGCAGCACGCCAGTGGCCAGCGGATCGAGCGTGCCGGTATGGCCCGCTTTTTCGGCGCGCAAAAGCCACTTCGCCTTCTGCAAGGCGTCATTGCTCGAAAGGCCGAGCGGTTTGTCGAGCAGCAACACCCCATGCACAGGGCGCCGCTGCACCCTGGTGCGTGGCGCGTTCATGGCTAGTCTTCTTTGGCGCGCGAGGAAACAGCCTTGGCGATCAGGGCGTTCATGTCGGCCGCACGCTCGGAGGTGCGGTCAAACACAAAATGCAGCGTAGGCACCGTGTGGATGTGCAGGCGCTTGAATAGGCCGTTGCGCAGAAACCCGGCAGCCTGGTTGAGCGCCGCCTGCGTTTCCACCGGATCGCCAATGAGCAGGCTGAAAAACACCTTGGCGTGCGCGTAGTCGGGAGTTACCTCCACACCCTGCAGCGTCACCATGCCCACGCGCGGGTCTTTCAACTCGCGCGCAATCAGTTCCGTCAGATCGCGCTGGATCTGATCGGCCACCTTGAAGGCGCGATTGGGGGTGGAAGACTTCTTGGCAGCCATGGTTACAGCGTCCGCGCGATTTCCTTGATATCAAAGAATTCGAGGTGATCACCTTCCTTGATGTCGTTGTAGTTCTTAAGCTTGATACCGCACTCAAAACCTTCCTTGACTTCCTTGACATCGTCCTTGAGGCGCTTGATCGAATCGACTTCGCCCGTGTAGACCACCACGTTGTCGCGCAGCAGGCGGAACCTGGCGTTGCGGTGCACCATGCCGGAGGTGATGTACGAACCGGCAATCGTGCCGATCTTGGTTGCCACGAACACGGTCCGGATCTCGGCCGTGCCAATGATTTCCTCGCGCTGCTCCGGAGCCAGCATGCCCGACATGGCCACGCGCAACTCGTCCACGGCGTCATAAATGATGCTGTAGTAATGCAGATCGACACCGTTGCCTTCGGCCAGCTTGCGTGCACCGGCATCGGCGCGCACATTGAAGCCAATCACGATGGCCTTGGAGGCAATCGCCAGGTTGATGTCCGACTCGCTGATGGCGCCCACTGCGGCGTACACCAGTTGCACCTTGACCTCGTCGGTCGAGAGCTTGAGCAGCGACTGCGCCAGCGCTTCCTGCGAGCCCTGCACGTCGGCCTTGACGATGATGGGCAGCATCTTCACTTCGCCCGCCGTCATGTCGGCAAACATGTTCTCCAGCTTGGCCGCTTGCTGACGCGCCAGCTTGGTATTGCGGAACTTGCCGGCACGGTAGGTAGCGACTTCGCGCGCACGGCGCTCATCGGTCAGCACCATGAAGTCGTCACCCGCCTGGGGCACTTCGGTCAGGCCCTGAATTTCGACTGGAATCGACGGTCCTGCCGTCTTGGCGGTCTTGCCGCTTTCATCCAGCATGGCGCGCACGCGGCCATAGGTCTGGCCAGCAAGCACCACGTCGCCCACCTTCAGCGTACCGGACTGCACCAGCACGGTCGCCACAGGGCCACGGCCCTTGTCCAGCTTGGCTTCGATCACCAGCCCCTTGGCCAGAGAATCGACGGGCGCCTTGAGTTCCAGCACTTCGGCTTGCAGCAGCACCTGCTCAAGCAGCATGTCGATGCCCATGCCGGTCTTGGAAGACACGGGCACGAAAGGCGAATCGCCACCGTATTCCTCGGGCACCACCTGTTCGACCACAAGTTCCTGCTTGACGCGCTCAAAGTTGGCGTCCGGCTTGTCCGCCTTGGTGATGGCCACGACGATAGGAACACCGGCCGCCTTGGCGTGCTTGATGGCTTCCTTGGTCTGCGGCATCACACCGTCATCGGCAGCCACCACCAGAATCACGATGTCAGTAGCCTGGGCACCACGGGCACGCATGGCCGTGAAGGCCTCGTGACCAGGGGTGTCGAGGAACGAGATCATGCCGCGCGGCGTCTCGACGTGGTAAGCACCAATGTGCTGCGTAATGCCACCGGCTTCGCCCGAAGCCACCTTGGCACGACGGATGTAGTCCAGCAGCGAGGTCTTGCCGTGATCGACGTGACCCATCACGGTCACGACCGGAGCGCGAGGCACAAGCACTACGTCTTGCTGCGCTGAATCCTCATCGGTGAAGGCTTCCGGATCATCCAGTGCAGCCACCACTGCCTTATGACCCAGTTCTTCCACGATGATCATGGCAGTGTCCTGATCCAGCGGCTGGTTCATGGTGACCATCTGGCCCATCTTCATCAGCGCCTTGATGACCTCAGATGCCTTGATGGACATCTTGTGCGCCAGCTCAGCCACCGTGATGGTTTCAGGCACGTGCACTTCAAGGATGCGCGCCTCCACCGGAGCGGACTGCTGGTGGTGATCGTCACGGTGATCGCGGTTGTCGCCACGGCGCCCACGCGGGCCACCACGCCAGCTGTTGCGACCGACACCACCGCTGCTGTCGCCGCGGGTCTTGATTTCTTTTTTCTTGGCTGTGTCACCAGCCCAGCTGGAGGACAGCTTGGCCGACTTGACTTCCTTGCCAGCGGCGGCACCGGGCGCTGCTGGCGCACCCGGACGCGCGGCCACGCCGGTTCCGACTGCGGGCTTGTGCAGCGTGCCCTTTTTGGCGTCGGCCCCAGCCGCAGGCTTGGCCACCGGCTTGGGTTCTTCGGGCTTCTTGGCCACCATGACCGCCTTCTTGGGCGTGGCCATCATGGAGCGGATGGCTGCCGCCTCGGCTTCGGCCTTGCGGCGGCGTGCGTCGAGGTCAGCAGCTCGGGCTGCATCTTCATCAGAGCGGGCCTTGGATTCAGCTGCGGCCTTTTCGCGGGCTTCTACCTGTGCGGCATTGCGCGCGACGGCTTCAGCAGCCTGTTCACGCGTAGCTTCTTCCTTCACGGCCGAGGCCTGTGCCTTCTTGCTGGCCTCTTGGGCGGCGTAGGCGGCGGCGCGCTCTTCGGCTTCACGATCGCGCTGCTCGCGGGCTTCGCGTTCGGCCCGTTTTTCGGCCAGCTCGGTCTCCTGGCGGCGAATCAGCTCTGCCTGGCGGCGGGCTTCTTCCTCGCGGCGGGCGAGTTCGATGTCCTCGCTGGAAACAGAGGCTTCTTCCACCACGGGTTCTCTGGATTCGGCAGCAGCCTCAACGCCTTCATCGCGCTGGATAAAGGTGCGCTTCTTGCGCACTTCCACCTGGATGGTGCGCGCCTTGCCCGTGGCATCGGCTTGCTTGATTTCGCTGGTGGACTTCTTCACCAGCGTGATCTTCTTGCGATCGGCCGAAGCCGTGCCGTGGCTGGCCTGCAGGTAGGCCAGCAGTTTTTGCTTGTCCGACTCGGTGAGGGCATCGGACGTGGCAGCCTTGGACACGCCCGCAGCTTTGAGCTGGTCGAGCAGGGTTTCAGGCGATTTTTTGAGTTCGGTTGCAAACTCGGCGACAGTATTACTGGACATATTTGGTTCGTGCCTCCCTGACCTTACTCTTGCCCTGCGAACCAGTGTTCGCGCGCCTTCATGATCAGGGCTTTGGCATCTTCTGCGGACTGTCCGGTCAGGTCGGTCAGTTCATCAATGGCCAGATCGGCCAAGTCGTCACGCGTATGCACACCGTTTTCTGCCAGCTTGGCAATCAGTTCGGGCGTGAGGCCTTCGAGGTCGCGCAGATCTTGCGAAACTTCTCCGACGCTTTCCTCGCGGGCAATTTCCATGGTGAGCAGCACATCCTTGGCGCGGGCACGCAGCTCGTTCACGGTATCTTCATCAAAGCTTTCGATTTCCAGCATTTCCTGCAGCGGCACATAGGCCACTTCTTCCAGGCTGTTGAAACCTTCAGCGATCAGGATGTCGGCGATTTCCTCGTCCACATCCAGCTTTTCCATGAACAGGCGACGGGCCGTGTCAGACTCGTTGGCCTGCTTCTGGGCCGACTCGGCTGCGTCCATGATGTTGATCTTCCAGCCGGTCAGGTCGGAAGCCAGGCGCACGTTCTGGCCACCTCGTCCGATAGCGATGGCGAGATTTTCCTCGTCCACCACCACATCCATGGCGTGCTTTTCCTCGTCCACCACGATGGACGAAACGTTGGCCGGGGCCAGCGCACCAATAACGAACTGCGCCGGGTCTTCGGACCACAGCACGATGTCCACGCGCTCGCCAGCGAGTTCATTGGTGACCCCGTTCACACGGGTGCCGCGCACACCGACGCAGGTACCGATCGGATCCACGCGCTTGTCGTGACTCAGCACGGCAATCTTGGCGCGCGACCCAGGGTCACGGGCGCAGCTCTTGATCTCCAACAGACCTTGTTCGATCTCGGGCACTTCCTGGCGGAACAGCTCGATCATGAACTCGGGGGCCGAGCGCGACAGGATGATGGGCGCGCCGCGCAGCGTCAGGTCCACTTCCATGATCATGGCGCGAACGCGGTCACCGCTGCGAAGGTTTTCCTTGGGGATCATCTCGCTGCGACGCAAACGGCCTTCCACGCGGCCGGATTCGACAATGATGTCGCCCTTGTCCATGCGCTTGACGGTGCCGGTAAAGATGCGCTCGCCGCGCGACATGAAGTCGTTCAGCAGCATTTCACGCTCGGCGTCACGGATCTTCTGCAGGATGACCTGCTTGGCAGCCATGGCGCCGATGCGGCCAATCGGCACGGACTCGACGCCCTCTTCAATGTATTCCCCGACTTCGATGTCCGAGATGCGCTCCTTGGCGTCCATCAGCAGCTCTTCAGCCTCGGGGTTCTGCAGACCTGCTTCGTCAGGCACTACCAGCCAGCGACGGAAAGTCTCATAGTTGCCGCTGTCGCGATCGACGGACACGCGGATGTCCACCTCACCTTGGTACAGCTTTTTGGTAGCCTGGGCCAAGGCCGACTCCACGGCGCCCAAGACCACATCGCGCTCAACGTTCTTCTCGCGCGAAATGGCCTCAACCAACATCAACAATTCGCGATTCATGCGACGACTCTCCTGTTTCTATCACCCGCAGGCGGCAGCTGCCAACAGCACCAACCCACTCCAAACCATCCAGTGACTCAGCCTGGCACTTGACCAGTCTTCGCCCCCCGCCCCTTGAAATCCACAATGGGCGCCAACCGGGCGTCCCTTAGCTCATCAAGCGTAAACCCCAGCGCCTGCAAGGGGGCTGGTACGCGTTTCTTGCTTATTTTTTGACCAGGCTTGCCTGCGGGCTCATCGCTCCAGACGATCTGCCATCCACCCGATTCGGCCCGCTCCAGCGTGCCACGAAATTTCTTGCGGGTGGCGTTGACCTGACCCACCGCCGCAGCGCCGATAGGCGCTTTCAGCGTGAGATCGACAACCGAACCTTCAAAACGGACAAAGTCCTGCTCGTGGCGCAAGGGGCGATCAATGCCCGGCGACGAGACTTCAAGACGCTTGTATTCAACCCCATCTACCTCCAGCGCAAACTGCAGCTGGCGGGTGACTTTTTCACAGTCTTCCACGGTGACAAACTGATCAACCGCGGGCTCGGGCGCATCGACGGCAGGCTGCACCCATGGCAAGTCGATGGTGACGCGCAGCAGGCCACCCGGAGACCGTTCGATCTCCACCAGGTCGTAACCGAGACCGGTCACAATTTGTTCAACGACTTGCTGTAATGCCACGTGTTCCGTTCAATCCCGAAAAAACAAAAAACCCGATAACTCCCGGAGACTCTTCCCCGACAGCTTCGAGCTCCAAAAGCATTCGACCAAAAAAAACGGGCGGTTGGTACCCGCCCGTTTGGTCGTGAGAGTCACATTATAGCGCGTAAAGCATTGATTTGCAAAGACGAATTGTGCCCCTGCTGTTGCCTGAACGCCCCTTTGGGTACAAAACAACCGCCCATGCCGCATGCGGAGCCAAGCCCATGCGCTGCATCAGAATTTTTTATCAAAACCGTCTGTAGTGCACGCGCATTCTTGATTCGCTGCTACGACAGTGATAGCGGTTTCAACAACTCGGCCAGGTCACTTTCGGTAAACAACGGTTCCTTGCGCCCCGCGCTGGTGTCATACAGGCTGCTGGCCAACTGGGCTTTGCGCTCCTGCAGCACCAGAATGCGCTCTTCAATCGTGCCCTGCGCCACCAGCTTGATCACCCACACGCTCTGGGTCTGGCCGATACGGTGGGCGCGATCGGTGGCCTGGGCCTCCACGGCGGGGTTCCACCACGGGTCGTAGTGGATGACCGTGTCGGCCTGGGGCAGATTCAGCCCCACCCCGCCGGCCTTGAGGCTGATCAAGAACAACGGCACTTGCCCACTCGTGAACTGCTCGATGATCGCGTCGCGCCGCTGGCTTTGCCCCGTGAGCTTGACCCAGGGCAACTTGCGCTTCTTCAGCTCAGCCTCGATCAGGGTGAGCATGCTGGTGAACTGCGAGAACAGCAAAATGCGCCGCCCCTCGGCCAGCATCTCGGGCAGCAAGGTCATGAGTTGATCCAGCTTGGCCGAAGCGTTGACCTTTTTGGCGGCATCCAGCGGCACCAGTTGCGGGTGGCAGCACACCTGGCGCAACTTGAGCAGCGCATCGAGGATGGTGATCTGCGATTTGGCCAGCCCCTTGGACTGCAGGGCTTCGCGCACGGTTCTCTCCATGCCCAGGCGAATGGTTTCGTACAAATCGGCCTGCGCGCCGATCATTTCCACCGGCATCACGGTTTCGACCTTGGGCGGCAGCTCGCTGGCAACCAGCGCCTTGGTACGCCGAAGCATGAACGGCGTGATGCGCGTGCGCAACTGCACCATGCGCGCGCTGTCACCCAGTTTCTCAATGGGGGTGCGAAACATCTCCTTGAAACGCTGCTGGCTGCCCAGAAAGCCCGGCATCAAAAAGTGAAACAGGCTCCAGATCTCGCCCAAGTGGTTTTCCATGGGCGTGCCCGAAAGGCACAGCCGGTGGCGCGCCTGCAACTGGCCCACCACCTGCGCGGCGTGCGTGCTGGCGTTCTTGATATTTTGCGCCTCATCGAGCACCACCAGGTGCCATTCGTGCGCCAGCCAGCGCTCGCGGTCGCGTTGCAGCAGTGAATACGGAGCGATGACCAGATCGTGCTCGGCCACCGAGTCGGCTACCTCATGGCGGCCCGCACCGTGCAGCACCAGGCTGCGCAGGCCCGGGCAAAACCGCGCGGCCTCGCGCTGCCAGTTGCCCATCAGGCTCACGGGCGCAATGATGAGCGCGGGGTGCGTGAGGCGGCCTGCGTCTTTTTCGACCTGGATATGTGCCAGTGTCTGCAGGGTCTTGCCCAGGCCCATGTCGTCAGCCAACACACCGGCCAAACCATGGGTGCTCAGAAACTGCAACCAGTTCAGGCCCTGCTGCTGATAGGGCCGCAGGGTCGCCTTGACAGTGGCGGGCAGCGGCACCTCGGGCAGCGCGCTGGCGCCGTGCAACTGGGCCACCATGGCGCGCAAAGCGGCTGCGCCTTCCCACACCGCGCCCTCCCCTAGCGCGGCGCTGGTGCGCACGGCCTCCATGCGCGAAAGCTTCAAGCTGTCGCCATTGAAGTCGTGGGTGCGGTCGCCCACCAGATCGAGCAGGGCAGCCATCCACGGCCGAAGGGCATCGGTGGGCAGGCGCAGAAAACCGGGGCCCGTCTGCGAAGGCAGATAGACATGCGAGGGCAAGCGGGGCAGCCCGGTTTGAGGGTCCAGCGGCTGTGCTGCGGCGGCGGCAATCAGGTCGGGCAGCCAGGGCAGGATGTTGTGGCGCACGCCATTGATCTCCATGCCTAGCGACAGTGCAAACCACGGGGACGTGGCTTCGTCATCTCCCTCGGGCTGCAGCGCCACGGCCAGCGCGTCGGCGTGGGTAATCCAGCCACCCAGTGACGCATCGAGGGTGATTTCAAAACCTGCCTCGCGCAGCACCCCAAAACCGTTGTCGGCCCAGTGCATCCAGTCGTTCTGCGAGCGCTCACCGGGAATGCCGAACAGCCCGTCGTCGGTGGCCAGCAGGCCCAGTTCCATCAGGCGCTCGATGGCTCCCAGCTCGGCTTGCGCATCGCGCTGCAGCAGCACCTGACCGCCGTCGGCCGCTGTCACCAGCACGCTGAGCTCCTGCCCGACCCACCAGCCCACATGGCCCTGGTAGTCAAACCGCAGCTGCGCGGTGATGAGGCCCAGGTCCGGCACGTCTTGCGCCGGAACGGGCGCAAGGTGCAGGCGCGCCACGGGCTGGACACCCTGCACCCGCGTGAGCGCACCCAGCACCGGCGGCAACGGCAGCACGCCGCCCAAACGGCTGGCAACCTCGGCCTGGTGCCGTTGCAGCGCCGTGGCGCTCAACGCGGGCGCCTTGAGCAACAGGGCCAGCTGCGCAGCGCTGAGGCCATCGGCCTCGACCGTGCCACAGACGCCGTTGACGGCATCCAGATAAAGCGGCGGGCTGTTGATGCACAGCGTGGCCGATGAACCGGGCAGGCTGGCGCGCAAGGCCCAGGTGCTTTCGCCACCGGCGGCTGGCGGGGCCTCGTGCCATGTCCAGGTGATGGGCAGGGGGTCACCCCAGCGCAGCGCAGCCCCCACCGTGGAGCCTCCCGCATCCGCAAACAGGCTGCCGGTGCTGGCTGCCTGCTGCAGCGCCATGACCCCCACCGCGCCTTCCAGCACCGCCACCGGCCCGGCGCTGTAGGCCGAGTAGTAGCCCATGCCGCGCGGCATGGCGCGAAGCAGTTGCAGAACCTGGCGATCGGCATCACTCGCGCGGTCAAACACCGCCTGCCCCGGGCCGGGTTGGGTGCGAATCTGTTTGGGTTTGGCCCAGCCACCAGTCACCTTGGGGTAAGACACCACGGCCTCCAACTGCATCTGCTGCGCACTGGCGCGCGGCAGCCCCACGGTGGAGACCAGGTACAGGTATTGCTCGGGCCGGTCGGGTCTGGAGCCTGACGCCGCCACAACCGGCGGGGCCGACAGACCTGCGGCGCGGTCCCAGTCCTGCAGCCAGTGCACCAGCCGCGCGTCGGCCTCGGCGCGTGCCACAGCCTCCCTGCGCTCGTGCAGCGCCTTCAGGGCATGAGCGGCTGGGGCAGGCATGGGCTCTTGCGCGGTGTTGTGCGCTTGGGCCGGGTTCTGGTGCGCAGCCTGCAGGGTCAGTGCCACTGCGTGCTTGCAGTCCTCGCCCACGGGGCAGCTGCAGTCACCCGACCATAGCGTGAGCTGCCCATTGGGCGCAACGACCAGCTCTACCGACACCTCATAGGGCTCGGGCAGACTGCCTTGCACCTCGCCTTCGATGTGCCAGCAGCCATTGCCCTCGGCTTCGATGTCGGTGCGCACCACACCCGCCCTGCGGAAAAGATCCATGCCACGCGACCAGGCCCCTTTGTCACATTGGGCCTGCAACGAATTGATGTGAAACCAGGGAAAGCGTGACATAGGGAAAATATTAAGCAAAATATGCCTCTAGCGCTTTACTGGTAAGCGCTAGAAGCTATTAAAAAAGGAGCAATTCAACCCGATGGCAATGCAGCATCCAGAGCATCCTCTGCCCGCAACCCGGCATTGAAGTGCCCCTGCAGGTCGGCCAAGGCTGCAATGCGGCAGCTACGCACTGCGCGCCGCGCGCACCCGCTCAAACACTGCCTGCGCTTCACCGCCCGCCCCACCACCGTGCGGGGCGGCCTGCAGGCTGGCCAGCAGCCGCGCCAGCACGGGCGCCTGCGGCAGCAGCGGCCCCAGAAAGCGCGCCGTCGTGCCATCGGCAATCAACAAGGTGGGAAAAGTTTCCACATCCAGGTCACCGGCCAGGTCTGCATCGTCTTCAATGTCCACCCACACAAAGCGCATCTGGGGGTGCGCCCTGGCCAGATCGTCAAACAGCGGCCGATAGTCGCGGCAGGTGCCGCACCAGTTGGCGCACAGGCACACCGCCCACCAGCCGCTGCCAGGGGCCACAAGGGGTGAATCGGGCAACGCGGCCGGGCTGTGCATCGGGGGGCTCTCCTTCAAGACCCGCGCCGCTCCCGGGCACGGTAAACGCCGATGGTACCCACTGCGGGTGCCTGGTTGCCCCAGGCGTTGCGCACAAAGGTGCTGACCGCGGCCACATCGTCGTCGCCCAGCACTTGCATGAAGGGCGGCATGCCGTGCGGGCGCGGGTTGCCCGCCGTGGCCGGCAGGTAGCCACCCTGCAACACCACGCGCACGAGGTTGGTGGGGTCTTGCAGCACCACGGCGCGGTTGCCCGCCAGGGCCGGAAAAGCCCCCGGCTTGCCCTCGCCGTTGTCGCCATGGCATTGCGCGCAGTGTTGCTCATACACCTTGGCACCCCGCTCCAGCGTGGCGGCCGAGGGTTTGACCACTTCTGCGGGGGCGATGTCCCGCTGCGGCAGCGCACGAAGGTACACGGCAATCGCCTGTGCATCGGCATCGTTCAGATACTGCGTACTGCGAAAAACCACCTCGGCCATGGGCCCGGTCACCGAGCCCTGCGGCGCCACGCCGGTCTTCAGCAGGGCCACCACATCCTCCACGGGCCAGTGCGCCACGCCCGCCTCGGCAGCCACATTGAGCGCCGGGGCATACCAGTTCTGCACAGGAATCAGCCCCCCGCTGAATGCCTGCGCCTGGCTGCTGGCGCCCAGTGCATTGCGCGGTGTGTGGCAGGCCGCGCAATGGCCCAGGCCGTTGACCAGATAGGCACCCCGGTTCCATTCGGCCGACTGCACGGGCCCGGGCGCAAACGTGCCGGGCGTGAAGAACAGCGCCCGCCACACGCCCAAAGCCGCCTGCGTGTTGTATGGAAAGCGCAGCGCGTGCGGCCGGTTGGCCTGCGCCACGGCGGGCAGGCTTTGCAGATAGGCATAGATGGCATCGGAATCCTCGCGCGTCACCTGCGTGTAGTTGGGGTAGGGAAACGCCGGGTACAGCAGGCGCCCGTCCTTGGAGCGGCCGTTGTGCAGCGCGCGCCAGAACTCGGCGGCCGACCAGTTGCCAATGCCTGTCGCCTTGTCGGGCGTGAGGTTGGTGGTGTGAATCACGCCAAATGGCGTGTCGATGCCGCGCCCGCCCGCATAGGGCGCACCACCCTGCACGGTGTGGCAGGCCATGCAGTTGCCCGCGCGGGCCAGGTATTCGCCACGCGCCACCAGCTCGGGCGTGGCGGGCACGGCCTGTGACAGGGCTTGCGATTCGGCCGGCAAGGCAGCCTCGCCGCGCAGGTTGAGCGCTGCCACCACGGCGGTGCCCAGCGCCAGCAAGGCCACGGCGAAGAAAAGGGTCCAGAGGATGCGTTTCATGCCATGCCCCTTCAACGCGCCGCCGCATCAACCACCGGCACACCATCCACCCCGCCGCAGCGCACCGGCATGGCCCCTGCCAGTCGGTCGGCGGGTTTGCCGCCACCGGGCACCGGCTGGGCCGCCAGCCAGGCCGATACCGCACTCACCTCGTCGGGCGAAAGCTGGCGCGCAATGTCGGCCATGCAATCGGGTGCCTGCGCGCGGCGCTGGCCGGTTTTCCAGGCGCCCAACTGGCTGTTGAGGTAGTCGCGTGGCAGGCCCAGCAAGCCAGGAATCGACGGATTGAGCCCCGTCATCGCCTGGCCATGGCATTGCACGCAGGCGGGCAACTGGCGCGCCACGTCGCCCTGCTGCACCAACTGGCGTCCGCGCTCCAGCACCTGCGGCCCAGCCTGGGGCGCCGGGGGGGGCGCATAGGGCAGCTGCAGCCCGGCAAAGTGGGTCGCGATCTCGCGCAGATAGTCGTCTGTGAGGTGCTCGATGAGGTAGCCCATCTGCGGATAACTGCGCCGCCCCTCCCGAAAATTGACCAGCTGGTTTAACAGGTAACCCGCCGGCTTGCCCGCGATGCGCGGAAAAAAACCCTCCTGCGTGGCGCGGCCTTCCTCGCCGTGGCAGGTGGTGCAGGCCAGCACCCGCGGCCCCATGGCGCTGTCCACATTGGCAGTGGCCCCAGAAGCAGCCACGGCCGGCATGGCCGCCAGCGCACAGGCGCCCAGGGCAGCAGGCCACAACAACGACAACAGAAAACGCAAGGGGCGGTGCAGGCAATTCGTCATGGGCAGATTTTGGCCGGAACACGATGGACTTGTGCGGGCGTGCGGCTTTGCAAGACCGTTGAATGCACCGCGCTGGCCAAGTTGTCCAAGTTGCCCAAGCGCCCGGCGCCAGTCACTTCATCTTTGACGGCAGCCGAATCGTGTCGCCCGCCACCATGAACGCGCCCCAGCCGCGGTGGTGCAGCGTGCGCGGGTCCTTGCACTCCGGATCGGTCCAGGCCTTGACGACCTCCAGCACAAAGAAGTTGTAGCGGTTGACAAACCGCGTATCGACCACCTTGCACTCCAGGTTGGCATGGCACTCGGCAATCAGCGGCGCGCCCACCAGCGAAGCGGGCGCTGGCGTCAGGCCAAACGCCGTGAACTTGTCCACGCTGCGGCCCGAGCTGTTGCCGCAGTCGACCACTTTTTGCGCCAACTCCAGGGTGGGGATGTTCAACACGCATTCGCGCGTGGCTTTGAGCGCCTTGAAGCTGAAATCGCGGCTGCTGACCACGCAGCCCACCAGCGGTGGCTCGAACTCCATCATGGTGTGCCACGACATCGCCATGGCGTTGATGCGGCCCTTGTGCGCCGTGCTCAGCAGCAGGACCGGACCCGGTTCGAGCAGCCCGTAAACCTTGGACAGAGGAAACGATCGCTTGGCCATGGTGAAACCTCCTGCCGGGTGAGATTGACGGCGGCGCGAGCCGGGCTGGCGGAGAAATCATACGGGTTTGCATTCAACCGGATCACAAGGCGAGGAGCCGAAGACAGTGCTGTCGCACAGCAAGGCGACCCAACGACGGTAGCCGCTTGAAGGCAAAGCCGTATCAGTGCGCCTGCTCGAAATCGATGAACCCGCGCTCCACATTGGTGCTGACCAGTTTCACGCGGATCTTCGCCCCCACGTCCAGGTTGAAATCACCCGACACCAGCAGGCCCTCGGCCGGCGGCGTGAAGATGCGCACCCAGGTGGCGCTTTCGGTGCGACCGGTGACGATGGCGTCAAACTGCTTGCCGATCAGCCCCTGCATGAACAGCGCCGCCTCGGACTTGCGCACGCTGCGCTCCACCTTTTGCGCCGCGTCTTCCTGGTGGGTGCAATGCTCGGCCAATGTGGCCAGCTCGGCCATGCCATAGGGCGCACGCTCGCCCGACAGCAGGGCCTTGACCATGCGCAGGCTGACGAGATCAGGGTAACGGCGGTTGGGCGCGGTGGAATGCGTGTAGTCGCGCACGGCCAGGCCAAAGTGGCCGATGGGCTCGCCCCGGGCATGCTCCACCACATATTCGCCCGAGCCCATCAGCTTGATGATGACCAGCGACAGGTCGGGAAAGCGCAGCGGATCGGCCTTGCGCTGGCGCGCCAGAAAGCCCTCCAGCGCACGCGAATCGGGCTCTTTGGGCAGTGCCTCGCCGTATTTGCTGGCCACTTCCACGATACGCAGCCAGCGCTCGGGCGAGCGCACCACCCGCCGCAAGGCGCTGCCGCCATGCTGCGCCAGAAACTGCGCCGTGCAGGTGTTGGTGGCAATCATGAATTCTTCAATCAGCTGGCGCGCGCGGTTTTGCTCCTGCTGGCGGATGTCCACCACACGGTCGCCGTCGAACACGGCGCGCGGCTGAAAGGTTTCCAGGTCCAGCGAGCCGGCGGCGCGCCGGCGCGCACGCATACGCTGGGCCACCGCGTCCTGGGTGCGCAACTGCTCGTCCATGCCGGGCACAGCGCGGGCGGCCTCGGGCAGGTCGCCTTCGCCTTCGATCCACGCTGCCACCGCGTCGTAGGCCAGCTTGGCGTGGTTGCGCACGCGCGCGCGGTGCACCGTGGAATGGGTGACCACGCCTTCGGCATCCACCACCATTTCGGTCACGATGGCCAGCCGATCCTCGCCCGGGTTCAGCGAGGTGAGGTCGGTGGACAGGCGCTCGGGCAGCATTGAAAACACCCGCGCCGAGGTGTAGACCGATGTGGTGTTGGTGTGCGCGTGCTGGTCGATGGCCGAGTTTTTCTTGACCAGGGCGTCCACATCGGCCACCGCCACAAAAATCTTCACCGCACCGTTGCCCATGGCACCGCATGCCGTCAGTTGATCGAGGTCGAGCGAATCGTCGTTGTCGATCGAGCACCAGGGCAGCGCCGTGAGGTCGCGAATGCGCGGGTCGTCGTCCTGCCCGGCGGCATCGATGGTCTGCAGCTGCTGCAGGGCGCGCGGCGGAAACTCGGGCTCCAGGCCGCGCTCCTTCATGGCGTCAATGGCAATGCGCACCAGGTCGCCGCGGTGAAATGTGTGTTGTTTGTCCATGGCTCCAATGTAAGTTGTTGCCGCAGACCTGTTACCAAAAAACAGCAAACGGGCTGTCAGCGTGGCAGCACGGCGGCAGGTTTCACCGCCATGAACACCACCATGGCCACCACCGACAACGCGGCACCCAGCCCAAAAGCCAGGCCCGGCGCCACCGCCCACAGCGCGCCGGCCATCAGCGATGCGGGCAGATACAAGCTGCCCGTGACAAAGTTATAAACGCCCACGGCCGTGGCCCGGCGCTCGGGCTCCAGATCGGCGATGAAGGCCTTGCTTTGCGACTCTTCGATGGCATAGAACACGCCATACAGGCAAAAGATGCCCACCATTTCCCAGCGGCTGCCTGCCAACACCAGCCACAGGTTCAGGGCCGCATACAGCGCATAGCCCAGCACCACGATGCGGCTGCGCCCTACCCTGTCGCCCAGCCGTCCCACCAGCGGTGCGGCCACCACGCAAACCACGTTGAACAATGCATACAGCAGCACGATGTCGGTCATGCCAAAGCCCACGTCTTGGGCCTTGAGCAAAACAAAACCGAGGCTGAAATACGCCAATGCAAACACCCCCGCCGGCAGCAAAAACCGCTTGAACGGCCTGCTGAGCTGCTGCCAATTCTGGCGCACGCTCTCGCGCGCATGGGGCTGACCGCGCTGGTCGGGGATGCGCGTGAGCACCACCACGGCCACCACTGCCGGCACAAAGGCCACCAGAAACAGCAGGCTGTAAGTGCTGGCCGATTCACCCAGCGATTTGAGCAGCGCATAAGCCACCAGCGGGCCCAGCACGGCGCCCGATTTGTCCAGCGCCTTGTGCACCCCAAAGGCGTAGCCCCGCGATTCTTTGGCGGCAATCGACGATAGCCAGGCATCGCGCGGCGGGCCGCGAAAGCCCTTGCCCAGCCGCTCAACAACGCGAAAGATCGACAACCCCACGATGGACGACGACACCAGCAAGATCAGCTTGGCCAATGTCGAAAATGCATAGCCCGCCGTGGCAAACCACTTGCGCCGGCCGCTGCGGTCCGACAGCCAGCCCGCCAGGTAATTGAGCGACGAGGCCGAAAAATCCGCCAGCCCCTCGATCAGCCCCAGCAGCGCGGTGGATGCTCCCGCCACCGTGGTGAAGAAGACGGCAAACACCGAGAAGATCATCTCGGAGCTCAGGTCGGTGAGAAAACTCACCAGGCCGAGCTTGAGCACATCCGGGTGCAGCTTGGCGCGGCGGGTTCGGGCGTTGGCCTCTGTGGCGGGTGATTCTGCCGGGCGCAGGCTCATGGATTTCTTCCAGGGTCGTCAACACCGCCATTGTGATGCGCACCACGGGCCGCTCCCACCACGCACGGGAACGGCGGATTCGTCATCAGCAGCGCAGAATATTGCTATTATTTTAATAGCTTATAGCGCTTTATAGACAAGGGCTAAAGGCCATTTTTATCATTATTTTTACCAACCAACCAGATAAAAGCCTGTGGCACCATTGCCCCATCACCCCCGGCAACAAAAACGGCAGGCGCCCGGCTTGTCCGTTCAATGCCCACAGCACCCGCTATTGCACAAGGCACCCACCATGACCGCAACGCCCTTCACCAACCCCGCAGCCACCTGGAACCAGCGCTACGCCGCCGAGAACCATCTTTTTGGCCAGGAACCCAACGACTACCTGCGCGCGCAGGCCCACCACCTCGCCCCCGGTGGCCGCGTGCTGTGCGTGGCCGATGGTGACGGGCGCAACAGCGTCTGGCTGGCACGCCAGGGCCTGCAGGTGGATGCCTTTGACATCTCGGACGTGGGCGTAGCCAAGGCCAGGCAACTGGCGGCAAACGCCCAGGTTGCGGTGAACTACAGCGTGGCCGATTGCGACCAGTGGCCCTGGCCCACTGCCACTTATGACGCCGTGGCGGCCATCTTTGTGCAGTTTGCCGACCCCGCCATGCGCGAACGCCTGTTCGCCAATATGGTGGCTGCACTCAAGCCCGGCGGCGTGCTGGTGTTGCAGGGCTACACCCCCAGGCAACTGGAATACAAGACCGGCGGGCCACCCATCCTGTCGCACCTTTACACGCCAGAGATGATCCGGTCCGCCTTCGCGGGCCTGCAGATCATCGAACTGCGCGACTATGAAGCGGTGCTGAACGAGGGAACCCAGCACTGTGGCCAGTCGGCATTGCTCGGGCTGGTGGCGCGCAAGCCATAAGGCACCGCCAAAAGACGCGACGGCCATGCCCACCCCCGAAAGCCAGGCGCCCCCTGCGATACCAGCGCGTCAAGGGCTGAGCGCTGCCGAGGCGGCCCGCCGCCTCGCCACCGAAGGCCCCAACCTGCTGCCGGGCAGCGCGCCCAAGTCCACGCTGGCCATCGTGCGGGACGTGGTTACCGAGCCCATGTTCCTCATGCTGCTGGCCGCTGGCAGCATCTACCTGGCGCTGGGCGACCGGGGCGAGGCGCTGTTCTTGCTGGGCTTTGTGTTTGTGGTCATCGGCATCACGCTGGCGCAAGAACGCAAGACCCAGCGCGCGCTCGAATCCCTGCGCGACCTGTCGGCCCCGCGCGCGCTGGTGATCCGCGACGGCCAGGAACAGCGCATTGCCGGGCGCGAGGTGGTGCGCGGCGATCTGCTCGTGCTGCACGAGGGCGACCGCATTGCCGCCGACGCGCTGCTGATCGACGGCCAGCTCGAAGTGGACGAATCCCTGCTCACCGGCGAAGCCGTGCCCGTGGCCAAACTGCCCTTGGCACAAGACAGCCAGAACGCGCAGGCATCTGCCAGCGCGGGGGCCCCGGCCGCCAACGCCGGGCCGCCCCAAGCCAGGCCAGCCCCCTCGGGGGGCAGCGCAGCACACGAAGTGGCAAGCGTGGGGGCCATCTACGCCAGCACCGTGGTCACGCGCGGCGTGGCGGTGGCGCAGGTGTGCGCCACCGCCGCCCACACGGCCGTGGGGCGCATTGGCGCCGACCTTGCCGCCACGGTAGAGCCGCCTTCTGCGCTGCAGCAGGGCTCGCGCCGACTGGTGCGCAACCTCGGAATTGGCGCTCTGGTGCTGGCCCTGGCCCAGGTACTTCTGGGCTGGTGGTGGAACAGCCGCCCGCTGCTCGAAAGCCTGTTGTCGGGCATTGCGCTGGCCATGGCCATCCTGCCCGAGGAGATTCCGGTCATCCTGACCGTGTTTCTGGCGCTGGGTGCGTGGCGCATTTCGCACCAGAAGGTGCTGACGCGGCGCGTCACCGCTGTTGAGGCGCTGGGCGCCATCACGGTGCTGGCAGTGGACAAAACAGGCACGCTCACCATGAACCGCATGGCCGTGGCCGAGCTGGCCAGCGGCGAGCAGCATTTCCGGCCCGAAAGCGCCAGCGAATTGCCCGAGCACTTTCACCTGCTGGCCGAATTTGCCATGCTGGCCACGCCCGCCGACCCGTTCGACCCCATGGAAAAGGCCATCCAGCATTTTGGCCACCAGTGGCTGCAGGGCACCGAGCATGTGCACGATGGACGCGAGCCCGAGTTTGAATACGCCCTCTCGGGCGAGATTCTGGCCATGACGCGCGTGTTTGCCAGCGACGAGCCCAACGTGCACCTGCTGGCCACCAAGGGCGCGCCCGAGGCCGTGGCCGACCTGTGCCACCTTGACGCCACGCAGCAGAGCGCCATCCGCCGCCAGGTGGAGGCCATGGCCGAGCGCGGCCTGCGCGTGCTGGGCGTGGCGCGCGGCCGCTGGAAAGGCGCAGCCCCGGCACCCGGTCAGAGCCCGCCCTGGCCGCAGAGCCAGCACGACTTCGACTTCGACTTCCTGGGCCTGGTGGCCCTGGCCGACCCGCCGCGCACCGAGGTGCCCGCCGCGCTGGCCGAATGCCGGCGCGCCGGCGTGCGCGTGATCATGATGACCGGCGACCACCCGGCCACGGCCCGCGCCATCGCCCAGCAGGTGGGCCTGTCCGACCGCCCCGAGGTCATCACCGGCACGGAGCTGGAAGCGCTGGACGACGCGGCCCTTGCCGAGCGGCTGCGCCATGTGGACCTGTGCGCGCGCCTCAAGCCCCAGCACAAGCTGCGCCTGGTGCAACTGCTGCGCGCCAGTGGCGAGGTGGTGGCCATGACCGGTGACGGCGTGAACGACGCCCCCGCCCTCAAGGCCGCCGACGTAGGCATTGCCATGGGCGAGCGCGGCACCGACGTGGCGCGCGAGGCCGCCGCGCTGGTGCTGCTGGACGACAGCTTTGCCCGCATCGTGGCTGCCATCCGCCAGGGGCGGCGCATCGACAGCAACATCCGCAAGGCCGTGCGCTTTGTGTTTGCCGTGCATGTGCCCATCATCGGGCTGGCGCTGGTGCCCACGCTGCTGCACTGGCCGGTGCTGCTGCTTCCGGTGCACATCGTGCTGCTGGAGTTGCTGATCGACCCGGCCTGCTCCATCGTCTTCGAAGCCGAGGCCGAAGACAGCGACACCATGGCACGCGCACCGCGCCCGGTCTCCGACTCGCCCTTTGCGGCCGCGCCGTTGCTGTGGTCGGTGCTGCAAGGCCTGGGCCTGGCGGCAGTGCTGCTGGGCGGCCAGGCCTGGCTGGTGCACCAGGGCTGGCACCCCGACCAGGGACGCACCGTGGTGTTTGGCACGCTGGTGCTGTGCGTGCTGTTGCTGATTTTGGCCAACCGGGATCTGTCGCGCCCCGCGCTGCTGGGCGTGACCGACCCGAACCCCTGGCTTTGGCGCATTGCCGCCGCGATGGTGGTGCTGCTGGCTGCGGTGATGGGCATTGCCTGGCTGCGCAATCTGATGGGGCTGGCCTTGCCTGGCGCCCAGGGTGCCGTGGTGGCCGGTTGCCTGCTGGCGCTGTGCCTGGTGTGGCTGGAGCTGGTGCGGCTGGCGGGCCGACACCAGCGCCACACCGCCTCCGGCGCGCGTGGCACGGCCTGATTCGACGCTTCGCTGATTCGCTGATTCGCTACCGCGTTGGCGCGCCATGCGCGCTGCGCACGGGCGGCACAGGATGGTCCAGGTCGGGCTTGCGCCAAGGGTCCACATGGGTCATGAGGTTGAGCACCCGGTGGCGCTGCAGCACGCGCTGGCGCGCCTGCACGGCGATGTCATGGCCCGCCTCGACGGAGAGGGCCGCATTCACCTCCAGATGGGCATCCACAACGATCATGTCGCCCATCTTGCGCGTGCGCATATCGTGCACACCGCTCACGCCCGGCGTCTCCAGCAGGGTCTGGCGGATGGCCTGCACCTCCTGCTCGTCCACCGAGCGGTCCATCAGGTCGTGCAGCGCATCCCAGCCAAACTGCCACCCCATCTTGGCCACCATGAAGCCGACGATCAGCGCGGCGATCGGATCCAGGATGGGGTAGCCGGCCAGGTTGCCGGCAATGCCGATGCCCACCACCAGCGACGAAGCCGCATCCGAGCGCGCATGCCAGGCGTTGGCCACCAGCATGCTCGACTTGACGCGCTTGGCCACGGCCAGCATGTAGCGAAACAGCAGCTCCTTGCCCACCAGCGCGGCACCCGCCACCCACAGGGCGATCACATGCACCTGCGCAATGGCCTCGGGGTTCTCGAGCTTGAGCACCGCCGACCACACCATGCCCACGCCCACGCCCAGCAGCAGCAGGCCTAGCACCAGCGAGGCCGCTGTCTCAAAGCGGTGGTGGCCGTATGGGTGGCCCTCGTCCGCATCTTTTTGGGAGTGGTGGTTGGCAAAAAGCACCACGAAATCAGCCACCAGGTCGGACAGCGAGTGGATGCCGTCGGCTATCAGGCCCTGCGACTTGGCCAGCACCCCCACCACGATCTGGATGGTGGACAACACCAGGTTGACGCCCACGCTCACCCAGGTGCTGCGCGATGCGGCGGCCGAGCGCTGCGCGGGGGAGTGCTCGGAGTCTTCGGAGTCTTCGGAGTCGTCAGAAAAATCGTTGAATTTCATGGTGCGGCGTGTGGGGAGGGCTGAGAGAGCAAGGAAAACCACCTTGGTCATCGCCTGAATGGATGCGCGCGTGTGTGGCGCTGGCGCGTATTTTGCCCGGTGCCTGCTTCCGACTGCGCAAGGGCGCGATCGTCCAGGCGTGTCTTTGATCCGATCACCCGCCGCAAAGCCGCAGCGCATCCAGGCGACACCAGGGCGCAAGCCGCTTGAGGGCCCTCCGTCTCAATGCCGGTGCGTGTGGTGGGCATCGGGCACATGGGCATGGGTGTGCGACTGGGCCCCATGCTGGTGCCAATGGCTGTGGCTGCCCTGAGGCATCGGGGAGTGGGCGTGGTTGTGGTGCCCGTCGTCGTGCCGGTGTGCGTGTTCGTGCTCGGTGGCCTCGTGGTCATGCGGGTGCTCGTGCGTTTCGGCCAGGTGCAACACCACCCCGGCCACCATCAGCAGGCCGCCCACCACCACCAGCCCACCGGCAGTGCGGTCGCCCATGGCAAACGCCAGCACCGCGCCGATGAACGGCGCAAACGCAAACACCGAACCCGTGCGCGCCGCGCCAAACGCGCGTTGCGCCAGCAGGTAACAACGCAGGCTGAGCCCATAGCCCGTGGCCCCCACGGCCACCATGCCCCAGGCCGCCGCCGCAGTGGGCATGGGCTCGCCCAGGCCCCAGGCCAGCACCGCCGTGGCGCTGGCGCCCAGCGCCGCCTTGACCAGCACCACCTGCGCCGGGTCACGCTCGGCCAGGGCGCGCGACAAGGTGTTGTCCGCCCCCCAGGCCATCGTGGCCAGCAAAACAGCCAGCAGACCGGCCAGCTCCACGCCCCCCAGGCGCCCCTGGTCCACCACCAGCGCCACGCCCCCGGCCAGCAGCAACAGCATTGCCGCCCACACCCGCCGGTCCATGGTTTCGTGGTACAGACGCCAGGCCAGCAGCGCGGTGAAAAGCGCCTCCAGCGTCAGCATCAACGATGCGCTGCTGCCACTGGTGCGCTGCAGCCCCCAGGCCAGCGCCACCGGCCCCACCACCGCTCCCAAACCCGCCATGGCCAGCAGGCGGGACGTGTCGGCCCGTCGCAAGCGTGCCTCTTGCTGCACCGGCTTGCGCAACACCGCCCCCATGCCGGCAGCACCGGCATACAGCAACGCCGCCGTGCTGAAAGCGCCCAGGCCAGCGCCCAGGTGCTGCACCAGCGGCGTGCTGACGCCAAACAGCACCGCCGCCAGCAGCGCCAGGGCGCCTCCGCGCAAGGCGGGTCCGTGGAGATGAAACACCAAAATACTCCTGTATTGATAGCTTGTAGCGCTTACTGCATAAGCGCTGGAGCCGCTTTTTGCCTGATTAGCGACTTGTCTCGGATGTGTACCCGCATCCGTTCGGGCCAAGCCTGTCGAAGCCACGGCGCCCCTTGCAAACAGCCCTTCGACAAGCTCAGTGCGAACGGGGTCTGAGACAAGTCGCTGATACCAGGGCCTTTTGTTCAAATTTTGGGGCCAGCGCCCGGCACCATGGCCGCCGCCACCAGCCGCTGCGTGTAGGGGTGCTGCGGCGCATCCAGCACCTGGCCGACGCTGCCGCTCTCCAGCACCTCGCCGTCCTTCATCACCAGCACCTCGTGCGCCATGGCGCGGATCACATCCACATCGTGGGTGATGAGCAGGTAGCTCAGGCCCTTTTCCTTTTGCAGACGCTGCAACAGCGACAGCACCTGCTGCTGGATGGTGACGTCGAGCGCGCTGGTGGGCTCGTCGAGCACCAGCACCTGTGGCTGCACGATGAGCGCCCGCGCAATGGCCAGGCGCTGGCGCTGGCCACCCGAAAATTCGTGCGGATAGCGCGCCAGCAGGCCGGGGTACTGCGCTTCGGTCAGGCCCACCTCATGGAGCGCAGCCGCCACGCGCGTGCGCCGCTCGGCCACGCCCAGTGACGGCTCGTGCACTTTCAGCCCCTCGCCCACGATCTCTTCGACCGTGAGGCGCGGCGAAAGCGACGAAAACGGGTCTTGGAACACCACCTGCACGCGCCGGCGCAGCTGCTGGTTGGCGGGCGTGTTGCGGGTGGCGGGCTGCTGCCAGCCCTGCCCCGCCACGGCCAGTGCGCCCCCAAATGGCAGCAGGCCCAAAATGGCCTGCGCCAGTGTGGACTTGCCCGAGCCCGATTCGCCCACCACGCCCAGCGTGCGGCCGGGCAGCAGCTGCAGCGTGGCACCCTTCACGGCCACGAACTCCCCTTTTTTGAACCAGCCGCGCACGCCGGGCAAGGGCGTGGGGTAAACCACGCGCACGCCCTGGGCCTGCACCACGGGCGCGGTGCCGACGGGCGGCGCGGCCTCGACCACATCGCGCCGGGGCTGGCTGGCAATCAGGCGGCGGGTGTAGTCGTGTTGTGGGGCGCCAAACACATCGGCCACACGGCCCTGCTCCACCAGCACGCCCTGCTCCATCACGGCCACGCGGTCGGCGAATCGGCGCACCAGGTTCAGGTCGTGCGTGATCAGCAGCACGGCCATACCGCTGCTGCGCTGCAGGTCGGAGAGCAAATCGAGAATCTGGCCGCGCAGCGTGACGTCGAGCGCCGTCGTGGGCTCGTCGGCCAGCAGCAGCGCGGGCTCGCTGGCCAGGGCCATGGCGATCATGGCGCGCTGGCGCTGGCCGCCACTGAGCTGGTGCGGAAAGCTGTTGGCGCGGCGCTCGGGCTCGGGAATGCCGGTTTTTGCTAGCAATTCGATAGCTGCTTGCGCTGACTGGACGGTCGTTAGAGCCCTTTTCAACTCCAAAACCTCGGCGATCTGCTGGCCGATGGTCATGAGCGGGTTCAGCGCCGTCATGGGCTCCTGGAACACCATGGCGATCTCGCCACCACGAATTCCGCGCATCTCGCGCTCTGATAAAGAGAGCAGATCACGCCCGCGCAGCATGGCCTGACCGCTGATTTTTGCCTCGCCCGCCAGGCGCAGCAGGCTCAAAGCGGTGATGGTCTTGCCCGAGCCGGATTCGCCCACCAGTGCGAGTTTTTCGCCCTGCGCAATGCTGAAGTTGACGCTGCGCACCACTTCTTTGGCACCAAAGCGCACGGTCAGGTCACGCACCTGCAGCAGAGGCATGCTGGCCACCGAGCCGCCGCCGGGCCGCCCCAAGGCGGCGAGAGCCCCCTTGGGGGGCAGCGAGGACACGCCAGTGCCGAGCGTGGGGGCCATCATTTGTCTGCCTTTCGGGGGTCGAGCGCATCGCGCAGCGCGTCGCCCATGAAGGTCAGCAGCAGCAGCGTAACCACCAGCACGCCAAAGGTGGACAGCGAAATCCACCAGGCGTCGATGCTGTTCTTGCCCTGCGAGAGCAGCTCGCCCAGGCTCGGCGTGCCCGGCGGCACGCCCAGGCCCAGGAAGTCGAGCGATGTCAACGCCAGAATGGCCGCGCTCATGCGGAACGGCAGGAAGGTGACCACTGGCGTCAGGCTGTTGGGCAGGATGTGGCGCCAGATGATCTGCGCATTGCCCACGCCTAAAGCGCGCGCGGCCTTCACGTAGTCGAGCTGGCGGTTGCGCAGGAATTCGGCGCGCACGTAGTCCGACAGGCCCATCCAGCCGAACAGGCTCAGCAGAATCAGCAGCAGCGAAATGCTGGGCGCGAACACCGCGCTGAAGATGATGAGCAGGTACAGCTCGGGCATGGAGCCCCAGATCTCGATGAAGCGCTGAAAGGCCAGATCCGTCTTGCCGCCAAAAAAACCCTGGATGGCCCCCGTGAGCACGCCCAGCACCACGCCCGTCACCGTGAGCGCCAGCGCGAACAGCACACTCACGCGAAAACCGTAGATGAGCTGCGCCAGCAGGTCGCGTCCCCGGTCGTCAGTGCCCAGCCAGTTGTCCCGCGTGGGCGCCGAGGGGTTGGGCGCCTTGGCGAAGTAGTTGAGCGTGTTCGGGCCGTAGGGGTTGAGGGTATAGAGCGCCCAGTTGGCGCCCCCCGTGATGCGCTCGCGGATAAAGGGGTCGAGGTAGTCGGTCGGCGTCTCGAAGTCGCCGCCAAAGGTCTTCTCGGGGTAGTCCTTGAGCATGGGAAAGTAGGTCTGCCCCTCGTAGCGCACGATGAGCGGTCGGTCGTTGCTGACCAGCTCGGCGCACAGGCTGACAAGCACCAGTGCACAAAAAATCAGCAGGCTCCAGTAGCCCAGGCGGTTGCGCTTGAAACGCAGCCAGGCGCGGCGGGAGGGGGAAAGCGATGCGGGCGCAACGCCCGCAGCAACCGGAGATGTGATGGAGCCCATGGCCTGCTGTCTACCCTGCATCGTGCTGCAATAGGGTCTTGCTGTACTGCAGAAACTCATCAAGGTGCTTTTCGATGATGGCGACGGTGATGGGAAGCTGCAGGCTCTGGTAGTCATGCACCGCGATGTTGCGGAACCCCACCATGCGCTGCAGGCCCTCGGCCAGGGCCGGCTCGATTCGACCGGCCCGTGCCAACAGCGCAAACACATCGCGCGCGCTTTGCGGCACCCCCAGCCGGTCACGTCGGATCAGGTGCTGGCCCATGTCCAGAGTGGCCTCGCAGGCGCGCTGGATGTTCAGGATGGCGGCATCCTGGCGGGTGAAGTTGGTGGCAAAAGTGGCCGGTTCGCTGAAATACTCTTCGCGCGCACGTTGCACGCAGCGCTCGATCGTGGCGGCCTTGTTGATCAGCACGTCATCCACCATAGACGGTTCCTCGCTCTCGGATATCGGCCAGCAAACCGGCGCGCGCCGTGTCCAGCGCGGTCTTTTCGCTCAGAATGGCGCTCTCGAACATCGCGGCCTGCGCATCCTGAGCCCACCACCGCTCGCCCTGGGTGACGACCTGGTATTGCATCACCGTGGACGCGGCACGCAAGTCCAGCAGATCCACAGCGCAACCCGCGATGTCGGCCAGTTCACCGGCAAGCTGCCACAGCAGCGTGACGTCGGCATAGCCAGCCACCAGCACAGCCATATCCAGGTCGCTGTCCGGCCCTTCCGTGCCTTGCACGCGGCTGCCAAAGCCATACACCGCCAGCAGGCCCGGCAGCCGGGCCTGCAGTGTGCGCACGGTCCGCTCGATCACATCAGGGTTGACAGACATACGTGTCCCTCCAACAAAGGCGGCAGCATTGGCACTCGCGGCTAGGAGCCTGTCGGACTTGGGGCGTCGAAAGCGAAAATTGGCCCCAGCGAGGACAGTTTTTGCCGGATTTGCGGCCCCATAGCGGGGCTATGGGGCAAAAAGACGGTGAAAAATGGACCGCTGGGGCCAATTTGCAGTCGACGATTCCCAAGTCCGACAGGCTCCTAGGGTTTGATATCAACGGGGACTGTGTCATGCCGAAAAAGGATTGAGCACTGCAATGCCACACCCATCAAAGTCGCGCACATTGCGCGTGACCAGCGTGAGAGCGTGGACTTGGGCTGTGGCGGCGATGAACATGTCGGCCTGGCTGCGCACCTGACCGCGAGCTGCCAGCAGGCCGCGCATCTCGCCGGCGCGGCGCGCGACGGCCTCGGTCACATCGAGAACCGTGATGCGAGCGGCAAGCCCATTGAACAACTCCAGCGCACGCGGTCGAGGCTTGTGCGTCAGGCCGAACAGGATTTCGTCGACCGAAACGGCCGAAACCGCGAAACCTACCGTTTGGTCCAGCGCTTCAACCCACCGCACCACGCCCGCGTGCGGCACAGGTCGCATCAGTTCGCTGATGATGTTGGTGTCTGCAAGATACACAGTTCAGCGCTCCGGCACAGAGTGCGCCTCGTCCCAGTAGTGCGGGTCGTCCACCATGGGGTTGTAGCGGTTGGAGCGCGGTGGAATTTCGATGCCGTCCTCTGCCCCCTCGGAGATTAACGTCGCACGGATGTCGGCAAACAATTCCGCCCACGTTGGCTTGGCGCGGCCCTCACGCCACTGCTTGAATTCCTCGAACTCCTCGGCGGAAATCAACACCGCCACGGGTTTGTCACGGTTGTAAATGGCTTGAGGCTCTTCGGCAGTCAGCCGCACCACTTCGGAGAACTGCTGTTTGGCGCTGGCAATGTTCCAGGTCATGATGGACCTCCAATATGGACATGATGCCCTTTGATTATGTCCATTTTCAGAAATTCCATCAATCAAACTTCACGCGCGGGTCCACCCACACGTAGCACAGGTCGCTGATGAGCTTGGTCACCAGCCCGATCAGCGTGAACAGGTACAACGTGCCCAGCACCACGGGGTAGTCGCGCCGGATCACGCTCTCGTAGCTCAGCAGGCCCAGGCCGTCGAGCGAGAACAGCGTCTCGATGAGCAGCGAGCCCGCGAAGAACGCGCCGATGAACGCCGCCGGAAAGCCCGTGATGATGGGAATGAGCGCGTTGCGGAACACATGCTTCCACAGCACCTGGCGCTCAGACAGCCCCTTGGCGCGCGCCGTCAGCACGTACTGCTTGCGGATTTCTTCGAGAAAGGCATTCTTGGTCAGCATGGCCGTCACGGCGAAGCTACCCAGCACCATGGCGATGATGGGCAGTGTGATGTGCCACAGGTAGTCCACGATGCGCGCGCCCCAACTCAACTCATCCCAGTTGGGGGACGTCAGCCCGCGCAGCGGAAACCACTGCAGCTGCCCGCCAAAGATGACCAGCAGCGCCACACCCAGCACAAAGCCCGGAATGGCATAGCCCACCAGGATGAGCAGCGTGGTCACCAGGTCGAAGCGCGAGCCCGCGCGCACCGCCTTGGCCACGCCCAGCGGCACGGCCACAAGGTAGCTGATGAAAAAGGTCCACAGCCCGAGGCTGATGGACACCGGCAGTTTCTCAACGACAAGCTGCCACACATCCTTGTTTTGAAAAAAGCTCTTGCCCAGGTCGAAGCGCGCGAACTGGCCCAGCATCTGCAAAAAACGCTCGTGCGCAGGCTTGTCGAAGCCGTAGAGCGCCTTGATCTGCTCTAGGCGCTTGGGGTCCACGCCCTGCGCACCCCGGTAGCTCAGCCCCCCGCCCTCGGCGCCCGCGCCCGCGCCCGCACCGGCCTTGGCCTCGGCCATGTACTGCTCGACCGGGCCGCCGGGCACGAACTGGATCACCACGAAAGTCAGCAGCAGCACGCCCAGCAGGGTGGGCAGCATGAGCAGGATGCGCTTGAGGATGTAGGCCAGCATCTATCAACCTCTATGTGTAGTCGCAGGGCGGGCGGGCGCCGCGCCGGGCCGCCCCAAGCAAGGCCGGCCCCCTTGATGGGCAGCGACCGGTGCAACGGTGGAGCTTGGGGGCCACTTCACTTAGCCCACCAGGTGTCGATGACCCAGCCTTCACCACTGGAATATGGAGGCACGGTGGCAGGCTTGGCCAGGCGCCAGGCGTTGTAGGCCATGCGGTGGGTGGCAGCCGCCCACTGGGGCACCAGGTAGTGGCTGTGCGCAATCACGCGCTCCAGCGCATGGCAGGCGGGCAGCAGTTGCGCCTCGGTCTTGGCCGAGGTCATGGCGGTGATGAGTGCATCGACGGCCGGGTTCTTCACACCGGCAAAATTTCCAGAATCCTCGGTGTCCGCGGCTTTGCTGCCAAACAGGTCGGCGAACTCCTGGCCCGGGTTGTGCGTGCCCTGGAAAGCCATGGAAGTGATATCAAAGTCAAACTTCTGCAGGCGCTGCTGGTACAGCGCGAAGTCCACCGAGCGAAAGCGCAGCGTGATGCCCAGCTTTTCGAGGCTGCGCATCCAGGGCGTGATGGTGCGCACGCCGCCCTCGTTGCTGTCCATGTATTCGAGCACCATGGCCTGGCCCTTCGCGTTGCGCAAGGCACCATCGCGCACTTCCCAGCCTGCTTCTTTCAGCAGTTGCTGCGCGCGGCGCAGGTTGGCGCGCAAGGATGCGTCCCCATCGGTGCGCGGCGGCACGGTCATGGGGCCAAAGGCCGCAGCCGGAATGTCTTTGCGAAACGGCTCCATCAGCGCCAGTTCTTCGGGGGATGGCGTGCCGCGTGTCTCGCAGGCCGTGTTGCCAAACAGGCCGTTCACCCGCTGGTAGGCGCCATAAAACAGCTGCCGGTTCATCCACTCGTAGTCGATTGCCAGCCCCAGCGCTTCGCGCACGCGCACATCCTGCAGCAGGGGGCTGCGGGTGTTGAGCACATAGCTTTGAAATCCCGAAGGCAGCTTGTGCGCAAACTCGCCCTTGACCAGTTCGCCGGTTTTGAACTTCTTGCCATTCACCCGCCGCGCCCAGTCGCCCGCGCTGAAAAAACGCATCAGATCGAACTCGCCCGCCTTGAGGGCTTCGAGCCGCGCGGTGGCGTCCTTGTAGATCTTGACGGTGATGCGGTCAAAGTTGGCAGTGCCCTTGCGCACGTTCAGGTCCTTGGCCCAATAGCCCGGGTCGCGCACGTAGGTGATGTCCTTACCAAAGCGCACCGGGCCGATTTTGTAGGGCCCGCTGCCGATGGGGATGTCCATCACCACCTGGTCGAAGGGCTTGGGCTGACCACCCTCCACACCCCAGTCACGGCTGAACACCGGCAGGCCGCCCACAGTGAGCGGCAGCTCGCGGTTGGGCTTGTGAAAGCGGTAGCGCACGGTGCGCTCGTCCAGCACATCCACACCGGCCACATCGATCAGCGTGGTCTTGTAGGCTGGCGATGTGAAAGGGCCCACCAGCGTGTCATAGCTGTGCTTCACGTCCTGCGCCAGCACCGGTTTGCCATGGTGAAAGCGCGCCTCGGGCCGCAGGCGGAAGGTGGCCGAAAGGCCATCAGGCGCCACCTGCACATCCTCGGCCAACAGGCCGTAGCCGGTGGCGGTTTCGTCCATCGAGCCCACCAGCAGTGTGTCAAACATCAGCGATGACAGGTAAGCCGGCGCGTTGCCCTTGATGGTGAACGGGTTGTATTTGTCAAACGTGGACGTGCGCAGGTTGCTCACCAGCCGCAGCTCGCCACCCTTGGGGGCATCGGGGTTCACGTAGTTGAAATGCGCGAACCCGGCCGGGTAACGCGGCGCGCCCCACAGTGCATAAGCATGCGCGGCCCACGCGGGCAAAGCGCACATCCACAGCGAAAAAATCAGCCAAAACCGCATGCGACAATTCTGCACTACGTCGGCGGGGCCTTTGCGCTCACCGCGGGATATTCCCCGCAGCCGGGCTGCCCGCGCCGTTCCATCCCGCACATCACATTCCACAGGAGAACAACCATGGGTTTTCTGACCGGCAAAAAGCTGCTCATCACGGGCGTGCTGTCCAACCGCTCCATCGCCTACGGCATTGCCAGGGCCTGCCACGCACAGGGCGCCGAGCTGGCCTTCAGCTACGTGGGCGAGCGCTTCAAGGACCGCATCACCGACTTTGCCGCCGAGTTCGACTCCCAACTGATTTTTGATTGCGATGTGGGCAGCGACGAGCAGATCGAGCGCATGTTTGCCGACCTGGCCCAGGTGTGGCCCAAGTTTGACGGTTTTGTGCACAGCATCGGCTTCGCGCCGCGCGAGGCGATTGCCGGCAACTTTCTCGACGGCCTGTCGCGCGAGGGCTTCCGCATCGCGCACGACATCAGCGCCTACAGCTTCCCGGCCATGGCCAAGGCCGCCCTGCCCTACCTGAACGACAAATCGTCGTTGATCACGCTGAGCTACCTGGGCGCGCTGCGCTCCATCCCCAACTACAACACCATGGGCCTGGCCAAGGCCAGCCTGGAGGCCAGCGTGCGCTACCTGGCCGAGGCCGTGGGCCGCACCGAAGACGGCCGCAGCATCCGCGCCAACGGCATCAGCGCCGGCCCGATCAAGACGCTGGCGGCCAGCGGCATCAAGGATTTTGGCAAGCTGCTCTCGCGCGTGGCCGACGCCTCGCCCCTGCGCCGCAATGTGACCATTGAAGACGTGGGCAATGTGGCGGCCTTCCTGCTGTCCGACCTGGCCAGCGGCATGACGGCCGAGATCACTTACGTGGACGGCGGCTTCAGCCAGACGGCGGGCCTGTCGGCCGACCAGGTCTGAGCACCGCCGACACCGTTTTATTGATGAAAATTGCCGCTAGTGCTTACCGATAAAGCGCGAGCAGCTACATATTAAATAGCGCCATGCACCGCAGAAGCTGCCTCGCCCTGTTGGCAATTGCTGCATTTCCAGCACTGCCCGCGCTGGCTGCAGACGCCCCGGCACTTCTTCTGGCGCAGGTGTATCGCCCCGGTCTTCCGCTGCAAGATTACTGGGTGAGCGAAAAATACGACGGCGTGCGCGGCTTCTGGGATGGCCGCACACTGCGCACCCGCGGCGGCGAGACGGTGCAGGCCCCCGCCTGGTTTACCGCTGGCTGGCCCGAGGTGCCCATGGACGGAGAGCTGTGGGCCGGGCGCGGGCGCTTCAGCCACGCCCAGTCCACCACACGCCAACAGCAGCCGGGCGACGTGGCCTGGCGCCAGATACGCTTCATGGTGTTTGACCTGCCCGGCGACAAAGGCACGTTCGACCAACGCCTGCCCGCCCTGAACGCCCTCGTTGAAAGCCTGGGCCAGCCCTGGGTGCAGGCCGTGCCGCAACGGCGCGTGGCCAACGACGCGGCGCTCCAAGCGCTGCTGCACCGCACGGTGCGCGCCGGTGGCGAAGGGCTGATGCTGCACCGGGGCGCGTCGCTGTACCGCGCAGGCCGCAGCGACGATCTCATCAAGGTCAAGACGCACGAAGACACCGAGGCACGCGTGGTCGCCCACCTTCCCGGCAAAGGCCGCCATGCGGGACGCCTGGGCGCGCTGCTGGTGGAAACGCCCTCGGGCCAACGCTTCCGGCTGGGCGCAGGTTTCAGCGATGCCGACCGTGAACGCCCGCCGCCCGTGGGCAGCTGGGTGACCTACCGCTTTCGCGGCACCCACGACGGTGGTTTGCCGCGCTTTGCCAGCTTTGTGCGGGAGCGCGAAGACATGCCGGCAAAGTGAGCGCCCGGCGTTCGGCTCGACCCGCCGAACCCTGAGCCACATGACCTACGGCGCAACCTGAACCGGGCATCCCAGCGCTGACATCAGGCCTCGTCCAGGCGGGAAATATCCCTGTTCGCTATAAAATAATGAGCTGCTAGTGCTTATCCAATAAGCGCTAGCAGCCTGTTTGACCACTATTGCGGCAACCATCAAGGGCTGCCGGAACCGTCAGACGTTGCGGCCGTAAGGGCCGTCGTCGCCCATCTGCACCATGTTCTCTGCAGTGGCGAGCGGCTTGGGCTGCTTTGCAAACTTGTCGGCCACGCAGTCGGCGTAGTAGCGCACTTGCCCGCTTTCGTCTTCCACCTCCACCAGGCCGTGGATATCGGTTTCAAAACCGGGGCACAGCTTGGCGAACTCGCGTGCGAACTTGAGGTAGTCCACGATCTTCTTGTTGAACACTTCGCCTGGAATCAGCAGCGGAATGCCCGGCGGATACGGCGTGACCAGGCCCACGGTGATGCGGCCTTCAAGGTGGTCGATCTCCACGCGCTCGGTGGTGCGGTGGGCGATGTGGGCAAACGCATCGCTGGGCTTCATGGCGGGCGTCAGATCCGAGAGGTACATCTCGGTCGTCAGGCGCGCGATGTCGTACTTTGCGTACATCTCGTGCACATGCTGGCACAGGTCTTTGAGGCCCATGCGCTCGTAGCGCTTGTGCTGCTGGCAGAACTCGGGAAGGATGCGCCACATGGGCTGGTTCTTCTCGTAGTCGTCCTTGAACTGTTGCAGCGCGGTCAGCAGCGTGTTCCAGCGGCCCTTGGTGATGCCGATGGTGAACATGATGAAGAAGCTGTACAGGCCCGTCTTTTCGACCACCACACCGTGCTCGGCAAGGTATTTGGTGACGATGGACGCCGGGATACCGGTCTTGTCGAACTTGCCGTCCAGGCTCAGGCCGGGCGTGACGATGGTGGACTTGATCGGGTCGAGCATGTTGAAGCCGTCAGCCAATTGGCCAAAACCGTGCCACTTGCTGCCGGCCTTCTTGCTCTTGCTGTCGCTACGGATGATCCAGTCTTCTGCGCGGCCAATGCCTTCGTCCACCAGCTTGTCCGGACCCCAGACCTTGAACCACCAGTCATTCTTGCCAAATTCGTGCTCGACCTGCCGCATGGCGCGGCGGAAGTCGAGGGCTTCGAGAATGCTCTCTTCCACCAGCGCGGTGCCGCCGGGCGGCTCCATCATGGCGGCCGCCACATCGCAGCTGGCGATGATGCTGTACTGAGGGCTGGTGCTGGTGTGCATCAGGTAGGCCTCGTTGAACAGGTGGCGATCGAGCTTGGTGGTCTGCGAGTCTTGCACCAGCACATGGCTGGCCTGGCTGATACCGGCCAGCAGCTTGTGGATGGACTGCGTGGCATAGGTCACCGAATGCTTGGGGCGCACGCGCTTCTTGCCCATGGCGTGGTAGCTGCCATAAAACGGGTGGAAGGCCGCGTGGGGCAACCAGGCTTCGTCAAAGTGCAGGTTGTCCACGTAGCCATCGAGCATGCTCTTGATGGTTTCGGTGTTGTAAAGCACGCCGTCGTAGGTGGACTGCGTGAGCGTGAGCACGCGCGGCTTGACCTTCTTGGCATCCACGCCCTTGAGCAGCGGGTTGGCCTTGATCTTGGCCTGGATGGCCGCAGGCTCGAACTCGCTTTGCGGGATCGGCCCGATGATGCCGAAGTGGTTGCGCGTGGGCTTCATGAACACAGGAATCGCCCCGGTCATGATGATGCTGTGCAGGATGGACTTGTGGCAGTTGCGGTCTACCACCACCACGTCGCCGGGTGCCACGGTGTGGTGCCACACCATCTTGTTCGATGTGGACGTGCCGTTGGTCACAAAGAAGCAGTGGTCGGCATTGAAGATGCGCGCGGCGTTGCGCTCGCTCTCGCCAATGGCGCCGTTGTGGTCGAGCAGCTGGCCCAGCTCTTCCACGGCATTGCACACGTCGGCGCGCAGCATGTTTTCGCCGTAGAACTGGTGGTACATCTGGCCCACCGGGCTTTTGAGGAACGCCACGCCGCCCGAGTGACCAGGGCAGTGCCAGCTGTAGGAGCCGTCTTCGGCGTAGTCGAGCAGCGCCTTGAAGAACGGGGGCTGCACGCTTTCAAGATAGCTCTTGGCCTCGCGGATGATGTGCTTGGCCACAAATTCGGGGGTGTCCTCGAACATGTGGATGAAACCATGCAGCTCCCGCAGAATGTCATTGGGCAGATGGCGGCTGGTCTTGGTTTCGCCGTGCACATAAATCGGCACTTCGGTGTTCTTGCGCCGCACTTCGCCAATGAAGCTGCGCAGGCTCAGCACGATGGGGTCGAGCCCCTCGTTCGCTGTGAACTCTTCATCGTCAATCGACAAAATGAAAGCACTGGCGCGGCTTTGCTGCTGGGCAAACTGCGACAAGTCGCCATAGCTGGTAACCCCGACCACTTCGAAGCCCTCGGCCTCGATGGCCTGTGCCAAAGCGCGAATGCCAAGGCCCGAGGTGTTCTCGGAACGATAGTCCTCATCGATGATGATGATGGGAAAGCGAAACTTCATGTGCAGCCTCCGTGCAACCGTGCCATGCCCGGCCAAATAACGAAACAGGCGCGAAGTGTAAGGAATAACCGTGACCCGCCTTTGAAGTGCCATTCTTTTGACCCAGAATGTGGTGCACTAAAGACGAACAAAAAAAGGAGTCGGCATGGAGGAATCCACGATCTGGTGGTTGTTGGCAGGTGTGGCCGTAGTCACCGAGTTGCTGACGGGCACGTTCTACCTGCTGATGCTGGCGGTGGGGCTTGCGGCGGCAGCCTTGGCAGCGCATCTGGGACTGCCAATGACGGTGCAGATCGTTACCGCGGCCTTTGTGGGCGGCGGCGCGGTGGTGGCATGGCACCAGTTCAAAAAGAAGCGCCCTGGCGACCCCTCTGCCCGCGCTGATCGCAGCGTGAATCTGGATGTGGGCGAAACCGTCATGATCGACAGCTGGACCACCGACGGCACCGCCATCGTGAAATACCGCGGGGCCCAATGGACCGCCATTCATCGCCCGGGTGTCACGCCATCCACGGGCATGCACCGCGTGGCCGAACTGGTGGGCAGCCGCCTGCTGGTAGACCCGCTCTGAAACCACTTCTCACATCAGTCACCCGGAAAGGTTCTCATGGAAATCGCCATCGTCATCTTTGTCATTGCCGTCATCTTTATCGCGCGCTCCGTCAAGGTCGTGCCGCAACAAAACGCCTGGGTGAAAGAGCGGCTGGGCAAATATGCCGGCACGCTCACGCCGGGCCTGAACTTTCTGGTGCCATTTGTGGACAAGGTGGCTTACAAGCACAGCCTGAAAGAAATCCCGCTCGACGTGCCCAGCCAGGTCTGCATCACCCGCGACAACACCCAGCTGCAAGTGGACGGCATCCTGTACTTTCAGGTGACCGACCCCATGCGCGCCAGCTACGGCTCGTCCAACTACATCATGGCCGTCACCCAGCTGGCGCAGACCTCGCTGCGCAGTGTGATCGGCAAGCTCGAACTCGACAAAACCTTTGAAGAGCGCGACATCATCAACGCCCAAGTGGTCCAGGCCATCGACGAGGCAGCACTCAACTGGGGCGTGAAAGTACTGCGCTACGAAATCAAGGACCTGACGCCGCCAAAGGAAATCCTGCACGCCATGCAGGCCCAGATCACGGCCGAGCGTGAAAAACGAGCGCTCATTGCAGCGTCTGAGGGTCGCCGCCAGGAACAGATCAACATCGCCACCGGCGAGCGCGAGGCCTTCATCGCCCGCTCCGAAGGCGAAAAGCAGGCTGTCATCAACAAGGCCGCTGGCGAAGCCGCATCCATCAAGGCCGTCGCCGAAGCCAACGCCGAAGCCATCGAACGCGTTGCCGCGGCCATTCGCCAGCCCGGCGGCGAACAGGCTGTACAGCTCAAGGTGGCCGAAAAAGCCGTGGAGGCCTATGGCAAGGTGGCTCAGGATGCCACCACCACCCTCATCGTGCCCAGCAACATGAGCGAAGTGTCAGCACTGATCGGGTCGGCCATGAAGATGGTGCAAACCCAGAAAACCAGTTGACCCTGGCCTTTTTTGAGCCAAGCGAGCCCACAGCCCCAAACATCCCTTCACCTATGGCTATAATCGAAGGCTTCGGAGAGGTGGATGAGCGGTTTAAGTCGCACGCCTGGAAAGCGTGTGTGGGATAATCCCCACCGCGGGTTCGAATCCCGCCCTCTCCGCCAGATACAGCTCTAAGTTGTTGATTTTAAACAACTTTTTAGCAAGTCATCAAATCGTTATACGGCTGGTTATACGGTTGCTTTCAGCCATCTCATGGTACTGAAAGCGGCACCCACACCAGCATGAAGAAGTTCTAGCGCCCCAGGCTCTAGGACTTTTTTTCATTGGGGGCTTTCCTTTTTACATCACTAGCCACCAGCTCGGCAGCAGGTTCCAGCGGCTTTCCTGCCAGCGCCACCATGCCGCGCATCAGCAACCAGTGCTCGGCAGCGTTCAGCGCCGTGTCCTGCGCCCAGCGCCTGACATCGGCCACCGCCATGTCACGGGACATCCACAAAGCATCTTCCCAGCGCCACGTTGCCAGCCATGTGGCGCGTTGGCCACCAGTGGCGTTCACTTGTCGTAGCTGTGGCGCCTTATGCCCTGCCGCCTCAAACCGCTCGGAAATCGCCGCTTGGTGTGCAGCCGACAGCCGCCCCTCGCCCTCGATCTCCACCCAAAGCCCCAACCCCTGCGCCCAGCTCTTCTGGCGCAGTCGCAGCGCCGTGGCCATTGGCGTATCGGTTCGCAGTGCCCGCGCCTGCGGCTCCAGCACCACCCCCGCTTCGGCGTAGCGCAATGCCGCAGCCGGTGATAACTCGACGCGCCATTCATCGCTGTTGGCCATAGTGCCGCTTCCGGTGGCTTGGTCGGTATCGGCGGCATCAGCGGTTTGATGGTTTGTGCCATCCATATCGGCGTTGCCCAGTTCCTGGGCGATATGCATGTGCAACGCTTCAGCCATACACTGCCACCACAACACACGCAGGCCCGGCGCATCGCCAATACTCATCGTTGCCCGTTCCAGATGAGTCACCCTGCGCGCCAGCATCAATTGCGGCGTGCCCATTGCCTCCGCCGCATCCCGAAACGCCAACATGGCTTGGCCCTCGCTGAATGAGCGCCCCAGCATCCTGCGGGCAAACTTCAGCACCCAGGCATGGTCTGTTCGCCCTGACTTGGCTTGCCACAAAAGCACCACCGCCACAGCGCCCAGCGTATCGAGCGACTCGCGCAAAGCTTCCTCAAAACCGGGCGTGCCCATCCATGCATGCCACTGCACCAGCTCGGTGATGTCGTGCGCAGCCAGAAACCACACCAGCACGCGCAGCGCACGCACATGCTCCCGTGCCTCCACGTTCCAAAGCAGGCGAGCCACTTCAGCATCGCCTTCGCCGCTTTGCGGGTACTGCTCCAGCAAGGCTTGTACATCCCGCAAGGACCCCAAGCCCAGGCGATGTCGGGCATGCTTGCAGAAATACCGCACCGCCGCCATACGCTGCGGCCACGCGGGTGGTGTGTGCAGCGCCGTGTCGATCACCTCCAACACCAGTTGCGCTGCACCATCACCACATTCATGGTGCGACTGCTGTGGCGGTAACTCCAACAGCGCGGTAAGCAGCCGCTCAAACGGCTCGGGCGTCAAGGAATCGTCGAGCATGGGAACACCTCCATAGAAGCGAGAGAACGCAAAGAAGAAACTCCCGCCCATGCGGCAGCGGCACCTTGCACAAAGCTCGGCGCGACCAAAGGCGGGAATCCAGAAAAGAAAAGGAGAAAGAAAACCGAAAGGACGAACGAGCCGAATCGAGCTATTCGTCCCTTTGGGCCTGAGGCACAGGCGACAACACCAATACAGCGTCGATGTTCACGCGTTCACTGAACGTGGCCACCCCACGCCGTGGCTGCTTGTTCGCCCAGCCGGTCAGCATGGCATTCCACGGCACCAACGGTATCGGCGCCATGGCAGGGTCGAGGACCAGCAAATCGCTGCGCTCTCCCGCCTCGCAGCGCACGCCCACGGCCAGCACCCAGTGCATATAGCGCTCGGTAGAAAAGCACACCAAACACAGGTGACCGTCCTCCAGCGCATCCAAGGTGCGTTCGACCATGCGCGAGCGCAATTCCTTGCAGTGCACGCGTTCGGCATAGGGGGCCAGTTGCTGCTGAAGCTCTTCGACCTCGCAGCCATCGAAGTAGTAGCGCTGCGCCACTTTGCGCAACGCTGTCAGCCTCGCATCCTTGGTGTCCCAGATCAGCGCATTGCGCCGCACTTGGCCGAACAGCATCAAGGCCATCAATACGCAGTGGTAGCCGCACGTGGCGTCAACCTCCCCCTGGCGCACATGCAGCCGCTGGTTGCCCACCATGGGGCCGTGCATGCCAGCGTCCAGCCGGGGATGGCAATGGTAGGAATGCTGCATTGCTCAGTATTCCTCCGGCAGCAGCAAGGTGGTAGAGCGCCTGTCGGCCTCGGTGATGATCCACAGCCGGTGGTTCGGGGGAATGTCGTAGGCGGACAGCAAACGGCTGCCATACGTGAGCGCCGCAGCATTCGCTTGCTTGTCCTCGTCGCACAAGTCACCCCAATCCCCGGCGACATGGCGCAGCACGAACGGCAGCGGTGCGAGTTTGAGCGCTTCGAGCATGTCGAGTGCGCCGGGCGTGATAAGCACTTGGCCCAAGGGGAATAAGGGGCGGCGTTGTTGTTCGTAACGCGCCAATGCGGCGGCCTGACCAGGCGAAGAGGTCATGGGAAAGCTCCTGAGAAGAAAGGAAAGGGAGAAGGAAAAGGGAAAAAGGACGAAGCGCAGCTATGCGCTCGGCACCGCTGACAGCACACCCTGGCGCGATCCGCCACCGCACAGCCAACCACCACCGCGATGACTCGGCCACGGCGGTGCCACGCATGCTGTCATAGCAACAGCCGCGCGCATGCTACCGGGGGGTCACGGCGCGAAGGGAATCAAGCAGGGGGGATGGGGGAAGCGGCCTGGTAATACAGGCGGGAAGAAGCTGATATTGAATTGGTGACAAATCAATACGGCCAAAAACAATATCAATACGCAGTCATTATATCACATTGGCGTTGTCATATAAATATGAGCCAATGTGCTCGATATTGCGCAATGAATTCGCCGCAATAACCGATCGAGTGAAGTCCAGAATATTATGATGAAAATGTCAAGCGAATAGCTTTCTATTAAGCATCCACGATACGCCGGCGTTCATCGCCAAAGTAATCAAGAGCACTTGACGTATAACCGCACAGCCTTTGTCACTGCCCCATCCGATCGCTGGGAGATAGATGAATTACTTAGATTCTTTAAACATTGAGCCAAGGCCAAAGCTGACCCTTGATATTGATAACGGCGTGTTTCACCTGGCGCTACCTTGCTTCGTGTATTTGCGCGCATTGGCGATAAATTTGGGATACGCTGTTTTTTATAATTGCGAAGCATATCCTTTACATTTCGACATACCTCTTTACCTATTTTCTCAATTCGTTTTTCTAAAAGGACTTTGATCTGGCGTTTTGATTTCCCTAAAGGGGTAGCCTCTTCAGAGTCTTCCGAATCAAGCGATGCCGTAACAAATTTTCCCCAATCATAAGAGCTTCCAAGCTTCAATTCATCAATATTTTGTAGCAAGAAAACATCCATAGCATAGGATCGTCCTGTCTTCATTTTAGGATTTTTGCGCCTAATGACAAGCGCCGCATTGTCATTTGATCTTCGCCAAGCTAGATAACTGTCTTCCATCGTTTTGAAGCGCAGCTCTGTAACTTGGCCAATGAAGTGAAGCAGGCGCAGCCACACGGCAGGGTGTAGTTCAGTTTCCATCTGCACCGTTATATTTCCGCGCTTGATCAGTTTGCGTACTTTCTTGTGTACTTTAATGACCAACGATTTTTTAATCTTGGAATAATCATCGCTATTCAGAGAATTAACGATATCGCGAGATTTTCCCGCCAGCTCAAAATCCCGCAGCAAAAATGCATTGAAGACCTCGGTTAAAGACCAGGCAGAAGCGCCCCAGTCGATCTCGACCGGGGGGGCCTTAACAGGCTGCTGAAATACTACCCCTACGGCCGAACCTGCTCAGCGGCTGCAAGTGCGTTTGTCGCAGCAGTTTCCGTATTCTGAAAGTCAGCCCGTAA
>NZ_NCFM01000062.1:0-10599 GCF_002281195.1 Acidovorax sp. 35-64-16
GGGGTTCATGCTCATCTTGACGTTGGCTGTGTCCACACCGCTGCCGTCCGATTTGACGCGGACTTTCACGTTGTAGTCCACCACGCGTTTGACAGGGACCAAGACCTTCATTGCTGCGGCTCCTAGAGTTGGTTAAATTGACGTTTACGTAAACAAAACATTTTATGCCGCACTGCAACGAATAACGCTGCTACCCGCGATACAAAGAGTCATAAAAAGAACGATCGTGCTTTTTATGGATTATAGGCCAGTGCACGATCCCTATGTCCACCCCATGCTGTCACTTGCGGGTCGAAGCGGGTCAACCCGGATGGTTGCCAAGCTTCGAGATCAGGCAATGGCTGCAGCGCCTGGCGAAGCGCGGGTCTCCTCGACACCAGCGGGCGACTCCGGCCGCTGGAGGTGCACCACGCGCTGTGGGTAAGGAATTTCAATCTGATGGGCGCGCAGCGCCGCGAGGATGGCGAGGTTGATGTCCGAACGCAAACCCAGCACCCCGTTTTCTGGGTCGGTTATCCAGAAACCAACGGTGAATTCCAGCCCGTCCGCGCCAAAGGCCGACAAAGCCACCGCAGGCCCCGGGTCGCGCAACACGCGCGGGTTGACCAGTGCCGACTCGCCCAGCAAACGAATAACGAGGTCCACATCACTGTCATAGCCCACACTGACCACGGTGGACATCCACACACGCGGGTCGGCCAGTGAGAGGTTTTCTACCCGCTGCGTGATCAGCATCTCGTTGGGTACGATGGATTCGCGCCCAACCCCCGACCGGATCAACGTGTAGCGCCCCGTGATGTCGGTGATCCGGCCCTCGAAACCGTCCACCCGGACGTTGTCGCCAATGCGCACGCTGCGCTCGGCCAAAATGACAAAGCCGCTCACATAGTTGGCCGCCAGCTTCTGCAGGCCAAAGCCGATGCCCACGCCTATAGCGCCACCCAGCACCGACAGGGCCGTGAGGTCGATACCCACGGTGGACAAGGCCAGGATCAAACCCAGAAACATCAGCAAGGCACGCGCGGCATTGCTGAACGCCTTGCGGACCGACAGCTCGCTGCCCGTGACCGAGCGCAACAGGCGCGTTTCGATGGCCGACGATATCCACAAGGTCACGATCAGCACGGCGCAGGCCGTCACGACACCTTCGATCATGGTGCGCACCGACAGCGTGGACGCGCCCACCTTCCAGGTGATTTCGTCAAGTTGCTGCAGCACCAGCGGCAACAGGCCCGTAACCCACAGCACCATGGCCAGCCAGGCCAGCCAGGAGATGCTGCGCTCGATGGGGCGCACCCAGGCAGCCTGAGGGAACGCGGCCTGCAGCACCTTGACCCCCACGCGGATCACCACCAGCGAGATCAGCACCGGAATCACAAGCTTGAACGCCGCCAACGGCACCCACTGCACCACCACCGCACGCGCCACATAAACCAGGCCCAGCAAGGTCAGGGGGAACAGCACGCCATCCACCACCTTGCGGCCAAACAGGATGGAGCGCGGCTCGTTGCGGTGCACCGCGCGGCGCACGGCAGACACCATGAGCCAGGCCAGCGCCACACACACGGCCAGCGTGCCAAGCTCCACCAGAACCGTGGGCTGTGCAAATGCCCGAAACCACTGCTGCACGTCGTCAAACATCGGCGAAGAAAACTGCACGGGGTTCAAACCTTCCAGGCAGGAGCGCGCTTTTCGGCAAAGGCCCGCGCTCCTTCTTGCGCCGCCCCGTCCATCATGTTGGCGGCCATGGTCTGGCCGGCCAGCTGGTAGGCCGCTTCCAGGCCCAGTTCACGCTGCTGATAGACCAGCGCCTTGCCCATGGCAATAGCCGCGCGGGGCTTTTGCACAATGGATTGCACGAGCTTCTCGACTTCGGCGTCCAGCGCATCGGGCGCCACGACCCGGTTCACAAGGCCTTGCGCCAGCGCGGTGGGAGCGTCGATAAAGTCGCCGGTGAGCAGCATTTCCATGGCGCGCTTGGCCGGCACATTGCGCACCAGCGGCACGCTGGGCGTAGCGCAGAAAAGCCCGTAGTGGATGCCGCTGGTGGCAAAGCTGGCGTTGTCGGACGCCACTGCCAGGTCGCACTGCGCCACCAGCTGACAACCGGCCGCGGTGGCCATGCCCTGCACCCGTGCGATCACCGGCACCGGCAGCTTGTGGATGCTCAGCATCATGCGGCTGCACTGCGAAAACAGCTGCTGGTACCAGGCCAGCTCGGGGTGCGCCGCCATGTCCTTGAGGTTGTGCCCGGCGCAAAACGCCTTGCCCTCGGCAGCCAGCACCACCACGCGCGCACTGTCATCGTGGGCAACAGCGTCCAGCGCCTGTTGCAGCGCAGTCAGCATTTCAGAGCCCAGCGCATTGAAGCGGGCAGGGTCGTTCAGGGTGAGGGTCACCACGCCGCGCGCGTCGCGCGCGACTGACAGCGGTGTAGCGGCAGAAGTCATAAGGGGTTTCTTCAAAAATTACAGGTCCGCCAACACACGCACATGGGCTTCCACGCTGCGCGCCAGGGGGCCCATCACGTAACCGCCCTCCAGGCACGACACAATGCGGCCCTTGGAGTAGCGCCGGGCGATGTCCATGATGCGGTGGGTGATCCAGGCGTAGTCGGCCTCTACCATGCCCAGCTGCCCCATGTCGTCCTCGCGGTGACCATCAAAGCCCGCGCTGATGAAGATCATCTCGGGCTTGAAGGCCTCCAGGCGCGGAATCCACATCATCTCGATCATCTCGCGGATGTCCATGCCGCGCGTGTAAGCGGGCACCGGCACGTTGACCATGTTGGGCGCCGGATTCTGGTCGCCGCTGTAGGGATAGAACGGGTGCTGGTAAATGCTCACCATGAGCGCACGCGGCTCGCTGGCCAGGATGTCTTCGGTGCCATTGCCGTGGTGCACATCAAAGTCCACCACCGCCACACGCTGCAGGTTGTAGCGCTGCAGCGCATATTTGGCCGCCACGGCCACGTTGTTGAAAAAGCAAAACCCCATGGCCTTGTTGTGGCAGGCATGGTGACCGGGCGGGCGAACCGCGCAAAACGCGTTGGAGATCTCGCCAGCCATCACCGCGTCGGTGGCGGCAAGGGCCGCACCTGCCGAGCGCAGTGCCGCACGCCAGGTGTGGGCATTGATCGAGGTGTCGGTATCGAGCTGCGAGTAGGCGGGGCCACCCGCCAGCAGTTCTTCGTTGAGCAGATCGGACAGGCCGCGCATGGCTGCCACGTGCAGCCGGTCGTGCGCCAGTTCGATGTCGGCCAGCGAGGCCTCAGGGGCTTCGTAGCGCTCCAGGGCATCGGCCACGCCGGTGATCAGCAAGCGGTCTTCGATGGCGTCCAGCCGCTCGGGGCATTCCGGATGGCCGGGCCCCATTTCGTGTTTGCGGCAGTCCGGGTGGGTGAAATAGCCTGTTTTGCTCACAGTGAAATCCCCGTGTCTCTTTTTTCGGATAACGTGACGCCATGCATGCACAGCTAAAAATCAAATCTCTTTTGGATCAGCTTAACACGGTGATCGTGGGCAAAAGTGTCCAGGTCCAGGACTGCGTGGCCTGCCTGCTGGCCGGTGGGCATCTGCTGATCGAGGACGTGCCAGGCGTGGGCAAGACCACGCTGGCCCACGCGCTGGCGCGCACGTTTGGCCTGCAGTTCTCGCGCGTGCAGTTCACCGCCGACCTGATGCCCAGCGACCTCACGGGCGTGTCGGTGTACGAACGGGGCAAGGAGTCCTTCGTGTTCCACCCCGGCCCGGTGTTTGCCCAGGTGCTGCTGGCCGACGAAATCAACCGCGCCAGCCCCAAAACGCAAAGCGCACTGCTCGAAGCCATGGAAGAAAAACAGGTGTCGGTGGAGGGCGAAACCCGCGCCCTACCGCACCCGTTTTTCGTGATCGCCACGCAGAACCCGCACGACCAGCTGGGCACCTTTGCCTTGCCCGAATCGCAGCTCGACCGCTTTTTGATGCGCATCTCCATCGGTTACCCCGACCGCGCTGCCGAGCGCCTGCTGCTGGCGGGTGGCGACCGGCGCGACCTCGTGGACAGCCTGCTGCCCCTGCTGTCGCAGGACGAGCTGGCGCAACTGCAGCGCCAGGTGCTGGCCGTGCACACCGCCGAGCCGCTGCTCAACTATGTGCAGGACCTGATTGCCGCCACCCGCACCGGCCGCTGGTTTTTGCAGGGACTGTCGCCGCGTGCCGGCATTGCGCTGGTGCGCGCGGCCAAGGCGCAGGCGCTGATCAGCGGGCGCGACTACGTGGCCCCCGACGATGTGCAGGCCGTGCTGCCGCAGACCATCGCGCACCGCCTGGTGCCCGTGGGCGACGCGCGGCGTGGCGCGGGGGAACAGGTGCGCGCCATGGCCGATTCGGTTCCCCTGCCCTGACCCTGCAAGCCATGCCGCCCGCCGCTGCCCCCGCATCCGTCGCCCCCGCCAATGCCCCCGCGACCGCTGCACCGCCACGCGGCGCAACGCCCTCGCGCCTGGCTGCGCTGAGTCCGCTGGCCTTTGCGCGCGGGCGTTTTCAGCGCTGGTGGCAAGCACGCCTGCCGCTGTCCGACACCCTGGTGCTGACGCAGCGCAACGTGTACATCCTGCCCACCGGCGCCGGCTGGATGCTGGCATTGACGCTGGTTGTATTGCTCATTGCGTCCATCAATTTCCAGCTCAACCTGGGCTATCTGCTGACCTTTTTGCTGGCGGGCAGCGCGGTGGTGGGCATGCACCTGAGCCATGCCACGCTGCGCGGCATCACGCTGCACCTCAAAGCGCCCGAGCCCCACTTTCTGGGCGGCAGCACGGCGTTTGAAGTGCAGCTTTTCAGCGACCGGAACACGCCGCGGCACGGCATTGCGCTGTCTGTGCACGGCCATGGCAAGGCCGGCCACGACTGGGCACTGACCGACGTGCCCGCGCAGGGCAGCGCCAGCGTGCAGGTGGCGTTTCGCCCCGAGCGCCGGGGCCTGCACCGGGTGCCCACCCTGATGGCCGAAACCCGCTTTCCGCTGGGCACCTTTCGCGTCTGGACCTACTGGCGCCCCGCCGCGCAGGTGCTGGTGTACCCCGCTCCCGAAGTGCCCGCGCCGCCGCTTCCGCCCGGTGAGCCGCGTGCCAGCGGCACGGGCAGCGCCAGCACCCAGGGCATTGGCGAGTTCGACGGCGTACGCGCCTACCGGCGTGGCGACCCGCTCAAGCTGGTGGTCTGGAAGAAAGCCGCCAAATCGCTGGCCACGGGCACGGACGACCTCGTCAGCCGCGACGCGCAGCAGGCCCAGCGCCACGAGCTGTGGCTGGACCTGGCCCATGCCGCCCTGCCCGACCATGAAGCCCGCATCTCGCGCCTGACAGCCTGGGTGCTGCAGGCCGACCGCCTGGGCATCGACTATGGCCTGCGTCTGCCGGCGCTGGAGCTGGCCCCGGACACCGGCGCGGCCCACCGCCAGCGCTGCCTGGAGGCATTGGCACTGTGCTGAGCCCCATTCCAGAAATATGCACAAAAATAGCCTGTAGCGCTTATCCATCAAGCGCTGACAGCTCCTTATTTAATAGCAAATTCCCGCCCTGTGTGCGGGCGCTGCGCCTCACACCATGACCCTGCGCCAGACCCTTGCCACGTTGCCACGCGACACGCGGGACACGCTGTTCCTGCTCGTTGTGATTGCCTGGGTGATGGCGCCGCAGGTGGCCCACCTGCCCGCCTGGGCCAGCCTGATGGCGGGTGCCGTGCTGCTGTGGCGCGGCTGGCTGGCCTGGAACGGTCGGCAACTGCCGGGGCGCTGGGCCGTGGCCGGGTTGCTGGCGGTGGCGGTGGCCGGCACGCTGTTCACCCACCAGACCATTCTGGGACGCGATGCGGGTGTCACGCTCATCGTGATGCTGCTGGCGCTCAAGACGCTGGAAGTGCGCGCGCGGCGCGATGCCATGGTGGTGTTCTTCCTGGGCTTCTTCACGATGCTCAGCAACTTCTTTTTCTCGCAGTCGCTGCCCACGGCCGTGGCCATGCTGGTGGCGCTGCTGGGGCTGCTTACGGCGCTGGTCAATGCCCACATGCCGGTGGGGCGCCCGCCGCTGGCGCATGCGTTTCGCCTGGCCGGCACCATGGCACTGCTGGGGGCGCCCATCATGGCGGCGCTGTTTTTGCTGTTTCCGCGCATGGCCCCGCTGTGGGGCATGCCCAGCGACACCATGGCGGGGCGCAGCGGGCTGTCAGGGGTGATGAAAGTGGGCAACATCGCCGAGCTGGCGCTGGACGACAGCGTGGCAATGCGCGTGCGCTTCGACACCCCCGGCGGTGCCCCGCCGCCGCAGAGCGACCTGTATTTTCGGGGCCCGGTGTTTGCCACCTTTGACGGTAGCGAATGGCACCCTTTGTCGTACCGCGCGGGCAACCGCGCGCTGGAGCGCCCCAACAGCCCCGCCCAGCTGCAAGTGGAGGGCGCGCCCCTGCGCTACGAAGTGACGCTGGAGCCCCATAAGCGCCCCTGGCTGCTGGTGCTGGACGCCGTGCGTGACAAGCCCAGCGTGGCTGGCATGGGTGCCTTCATGACGGATGACCTGCAGTGGCTCACCAGCCGCCCGATCACCGACGTGACGCGCTACCAGGCGACAAGCTACCCGCAGTTTCGCCACGGGCCCGACACCGCCACCCCCGCACTGCGCGCCTACACCGAGCTGCCCCCTGGCTTCAACCCCCGCACGCTGGCGCTGGCCCAGGAGCTGCGCAGCAACCCGCGCATCGCCCCCGACCCGACCCGTGACGCCACGCCCGCGCTGGTCGAGGCTGCGCTCACGCGCCTGCGCACCGGCGGCTACACCTATACGCTGGAGCCCGGCGTGTACGGCCAGCACACGGCCGACGAGTTCTGGTTTGACCGCAAGGAAGGTTTTTGCGAGCACATTGCCTCGGCCTTTGTGGTGCTGATGCGCGCCATGGACGTGCCCGCACGCATCGTCACCGGCTACCAGGGCGGCGATCGCAACACCGTGGACGGCTACTGGACCGTGCGCCAAAGCGACGCCCATGCCTGGGCCGAAGTGTGGATGGCCGGGCGCGGCTGGGTGCGCGTGGACCCCACCAGCGCGGTGGCGCCCGGGCGCACCGGTGCCTTTGAGCGCCTGCAGGCGCCGCGCGGCGCCCTGGCCACCGCCGTGGGCACCGTGATGAGCCCCGGCATGGCGCAAAACCTGCGCGCCATGTGGGAGGCCGTGAACAATGGCTGGAACCAGTGGGTGCTGAACTACACGCAAAGCCGTCAGCTCGACCTGCTCAAGGCGCTGGGGTTTGAATCGCCCAGCTGGCAAGACCTCACCACCGTGCTGGGCGCGCTGGTGGGGCTGGCCGCGCTGGGCGGTGCCGGCTGGACGCTGTGGGAGCGCAGCCAGCATGACCCCTGGCTGCGCCTGCTGGCCCGCGCCCGCCAGCGCCTGGCCAAAAGCGGGCTGACCCTGCCCGACACCCTGCCTCCCCGGGCCATGGCCGAGCGGGTGCAGGCACAATTTGGCGATTCCGCGCAGGGCGTGGCCAACTGGCTGCTGCGGCTGGAGCAACTGCGCTATGCCGCCCACCCTGCCCACCAACTCGGCGCCCTGCGCCGCGAGTTCCGAACCCTTTCCTGGCCCGCCGCCGCCGCGCGCCGATGAGCCCACCGACATGCTGAAAACCGTATCAACCGCTATAATATTAATAGCTACTTGCGTAATATCCATAAGCGCTAACGCCCAAAAATATCAAAATTCTGGCAAAACCCAGACTGCCGCCACCGCCCGCGGCACCGCAGCGAACGGCAGCACCGTCTACGCCACGCGCCCCGAGGCGCTGCAATTTGCCGACGACCTGGCACAGCGCCGCGATCTGGACCGCGAATGGGTGCGCCAAGCCGTTGGGCAGGCGCGCTTTTTGCCCCAGGTGCCCAAGCTCATGCTGCCGCCGCCCAGGGGCACGGCCAAGAACTGGCGGGTGTACCGCAGCCGCTTCATCGACCCGGTGCGCATCCGCGCGGGCCTGCGCTTCTGGCAAGACAACGCCGACACACTGGCGCGTGCCGAAAGCGAATTTGGCGTGCCCGCGCAAACCATCGTAGGCATCATCGGCGTGGAAACCATCTACGGTCAGCAAATGGGCAACTTCCGGGTGATGGACGCGTTGGCCACCCTGGCCTTTGATTTTCCTGCCGCACACCCGCGCGCCGCCGAACGCACCGAGTTCTTCAAGCGCGAGCTGGAGCAGTTTTTAAGCCTCATGCACCGCAGCAATGTCGACCCGTTCGAGCCACGCGGCAGCTACGCCGGTGCCATGGGACTGGGTCAGTTCATGCCCTCCAGCTGGGTGCGCCACGCCATTGATTTCGACGGCGATGGCAGCGTGGACCTGTTCAACAGCCCTGCCGACGCCATTGGCTCGGTGGCCAATTACTTCATTGCCCACGGCTGGACGCCGGGCATGGCCACGCACTACAGCGTGCAGTTCGATTCCGACCCCGCGCGCGTGCAACTCGACGAGCTGCTGGCCCCCGACATCCTGCCCACGTTCAGCGCCGCCAGCATGCAGGCCAAGGGCGCTGTGCTGGATGCCACAGGTGCCCAGCACACCGGGCCCCTGGCGCTGGTAGAGCTGCAAAACGGCGGCGACACCCCCAGCTACGTCGCCGGCACCGAGAATTTTTATGCCATCACGCGCTACAACTGGTCCAGCTACTACGCCATGGCGGTGATCGAGCTGGGGCGCGAGGTGGCCGCAGCGCGTGCACGCTAACCTTCCCGACCTCTTTCAACACAACCATCCATGCCTGCCACCCTCCTTTCAACGCCCGCAGCAGACGCCATCGTGCGCGTGCGCGGCCTCGGCAAAACCTACGCGGGGGGATTCCAGGCGCTGAAAAACGTCAATCTGGACATCCACCGCGGCGAGATTTTTGCCCTGCTCGGCCCCAATGGCGCTGGCAAAACCACGCTGATCAGCGTCATCTGCGGCATGACCAATGCCACCGAAGGCAGCGTGACGGCCGACGGCCATGACACCGTGCGCGACTACCGCGCAGCCCGCGCCGCCATCGGCCTGGTGCCGCAAGAGCTGCACACCGACTCGTTCGAAACCGTGTGGGCCACCGTGAGCTTCAGCCGCGGGCTGTTTGGCAAGGCCCCCAACCCGGCGCTGATCGAAAAGATCCTGAAAGACCTCTCGCTCTGGGACAAGCGGGACACCAAAATACTGGCGCTTTCGGGCGGCATGAAGCGCCGCGTGCTGATCGCCAAGGCGCTGTCGCACGAGCCCAAAATATTGTTCCTTGACGAGCCCAGCGCCGGCGTGGACGTGGAGCTGCGCCACGACATGTGGCGCCTCGTGCGCGCGCTGCGCGATGCAGGCACCACCATCATCCTCACCACGCACTACATCGAGGAAGCCGAGGACATGGCCGACCGCATCGGCGTGATCCGCCAGGGCGAGCTGATCGTGGTGGAAGACAAAAACGTGCTGATGCGCAAGCTCGGCAAGAAGCAACTGACCCTCACGCTGCAGCACCCCATGGAGCGCGTGCCCGAATCGCTGGCGCGCTGGCCTCTGGCCCTGTCTGCCGACGGCCACGCGCTGACCTACAGCTTTGACACCCAGCAGGAAGACACCGGCATTGCTGCGCTGCTGCGGGCACTGGGCGAGCACGGCATCGATTTCAAGGACCTGCATTCGTCTGAGAGCTCGCTCGAAGACATCTTTGTCAGCCTTGTCCATGAACAGAAAGCGGACCAATGATGGGTTTGAACCTGCACGGCGTGCGCGCCATTTACCGCTTCGAGATGAACCGCGCCTTTCGCACCTGGGCGCAAAGCCTGATTGCGCCCGTGCTCTCAACGTCGCTGTATTTCATCGTCTTCGGCTCGGCCATTGGCTCGCGCATGGGCGACATTGGGGGTGTGGACTATGGTGCCTACATCATCCCGGGCCTGTTGATGCTGTCGCTGCTCTCCGAGAGCATCTCCAACTCGGCCTTCGGCATCTACATGCCCAAGTGGTCGGGCACCATTTACGAGCTGCTGAGCGCGCCGGTCAACTGGGTCGAGGTGTTGCTGGGCTATGTGGGCGCGGCGGCCACCAAATCGCTGATGGTGGGCGCGCTGATCCTGGCAACGGCGCGGGTCTTTGTGCCCTACGAGATCGCGCACCCGGTGTGGATGCTCGGCTTTCTGGTGCTCACGGCCATCACTTTCTGCCTGTTCGGTTTTCTCATCGGCCTATGGGCCGACAGCTTTCAGAAGCTGCAGATCATTCCGCTGCTGGTGGTCACGCCGCTGACGTTTCTGGGCGGTGCGTTCTACAGCATCAACATGCTGCCGCCCTTTTGGCAGACGGTGTCACTGTTCAACCCGGTGGTGTATCTCATCAGCGGCCTGCGCTGGGCCTTCTATGGCGCAGCCGACGTGCACATTGCCGTGAGCGTGGGCATGACGCTGGTGTTCATGGCGGCGTGCCTGGCCGCGGTGTGGTGGGTGTTCAAGACGGGCTACCGGATTCGGCGCTGAGCGCAGCGGAGCGGCAGCATCAGCACGCCGCCCACCTGCCGCGCTGAGGCTCAAAACCGCTGCATGGTGCAGCTGTGCGGCTGCTG
>NZ_NCFM01000063.1:0-10092 GCF_002281195.1 Acidovorax sp. 35-64-16
TGAGCGGCAAGCGAGCGCTCAACCTTCCTTGGCCGAACGTGTTTCGAGGCCCAAAACTCGTGCCATACTTGGCCTCATGCGGTTGAATTTCCTATCCGTCTGCCCTGGCTCTTGAGCTCGGCGTCATAGTCGCGCACCGCCTGCGGGACCTGCGGGTCTTGCATGTTGCGCGCCACGATGATCTCGGGTGCGCGTGTCCATTTTTCCTTAAGGCCATCGACCAGCATCTGCGTGGCGACGTTGCGGGCGTTGCTGTCTGCGCGGATCTTGTCAAGAGGCGCACCTAGCCGCTGCTTAGCATCGGCTAGGCTCTGCTCAGCATTGACAGGGGCCGGTGCGTTCTGCATCTCCTTGCCATTGAAAACCACGATCACATCGCTGTCGGCAACGTCGGCTGTCTTGCTGGGCGGGATGAGCTTTCGACCGAGGTCGGAGATGTTCTTGCGGGCCTGAGTGTTGCGGGCTTCGACCTCCCCGGCCAGGCGCTTGTAGACAGAGGTAGCCGTTTCCGCCGTCCCCTCAAACGCCTTGGTCACAGCGCTGTACAACCCGTTGAACTCATTGAAGGCGTCCGACCCAAACCCTCCCAACTCAGACTCTACCGCGTCGGTGTACGCCAATTGCGCCTGACTGCGTAGAGCTTTGTCCGCTTCTGAAATCTTTTTCCGCAGCTCGAAAGCCAGCACGATGGCTTTTCTTTGGTTGCCATCTTCATCCATCGTCTTGATGTCGTACTTATCGTACAGCCGCCCATCAAGCATTCGCTGATCCATCAGAGATTTGTAGGCTGACGGCCAGCGCTTGCGTGACTCATACCACGCTCCCTGCGCCTGGTTGAATGCGTTCGACTGCGCATCCGCCTGCATGGCGCGCGCAGATTCAATCGAGCCGCCCGTCGCAAAGCCTTCAATATCCTGAATGCCGTGCTGAATCTCGTGCAACAGAACGCTATCCACATCCTTTGCCAGCGGGTTGCCAACCTTGATAGCCTTGCCCACCGTGCCGTCCACATAGTCCGTCACAGCAAACGTCGCGCCGTTGCCCAGCTTGGGATCTACCCGCACCATGATTTCGCGCAAAGCAGGGTACGCAGCAAACAACTTCGGGTGGTCCATCACCGCATCCAGCGGCAGGGCATTGAACCCAGTGAACTCAAATGGCGCGCGTACCTTCCGTGCGTCGTCCAGATTCGGGCCAATGAAGTCTTCATCGCCCTCGTTTCTCTCAATTGCGTCCAGCGCGCTTTGAGGCAGCAGCGATGGCAGCAAGTTCGCAGGGATGCTACGCATGCGGACGAAATCGCTTGTTTTCTGCGGGTTCTTCGGCGCGAGCGTCAGGCTGTAGGTTCCGTCTGGCTCCTGCCGATAGGACACATGCTCAATGGCGCGCTCTGCGAACCCTCCGCGATGGAGGTTTGCCAGCAGGGCCATATCCACCGTTGCCTCGTTGTCGCTGATCTCAAACCGCATCCGGCCATCAGCACCACGGTGCCAGCCTGTTTCGCGGCGCACGGTTTCCGCGTCTTCGCCAGCAGATAGGCGGTCTTGTGCCGTCACCAGCGCATGCCTGTCTGCAGTGGCAGCGCGGGCGCCTGCGAAGCTGAACCGAATGTCGGCGTTGGCAGGGTCAAAGTCGCCATTGTTGCCGGTGGCGGATTTTACTTGTGTGGGGTCAAAAACTACCCAGTTCACAACCCCATTCTGATCGTCCCGGACTCGAATGGCGTCATATCCTTTTGACTTGGCGGCTCGTATGGCCTTGACCTCATCATAGGATCGAACAATCTTGGGCCAAACTTTCTGTGCGCTCAAATACACCGGCATGATGTTTGAGCCAGTCGCCCCAGTAAATGCGCCTGCCTCCTCTGGGCTTGGCGAAAAGAACATTCCGCCACCCAGCGCGTCGTTGGGCTTGAACTCTGTAAAGCTGCTGTGTGTCCCGTGATACAAAACCAGCGGTTTGCCCTCGGCATCCACTACTTTGCTGTCGCCAAACCAGCGCTTGAACTCGGCCGTTTCCGTCTGGCCACCAGCAGGCGCGCGACTGAACATCGGCGCATCGCCCTGCTCCACAAACCCATCCGCCACAGCCCTGGCCATGCCCACTTCCTCGGCCAGCTTCTTGGCTTGCGCCAGCATCCCGAACGTCTTGTCCTCGCCATCCACCATCCAGGCGGTCGCGCTGCGGTCGCCCTTGGAAACCTTGGCAACGATCATCCGCCCGCGCTTGGCGTCCTTGTCGGCCTGCGATTCGTAGAACGTCAGTGCGTGGGTCTTGACGCCATCCTTCTGGCCCAGGTCTTCCCAGGCCATCAGCGCCTTGGCTTCGGCGGGGGGCAGCTTGGGGGTGTCGGGTTGCGCTGCTGGGGGGGTCGAAGTTTCGGACGAGGCTTCAATTCTTGGTGACTCCTTCTGGCGAACCAGAATCGCATACCTGGTAGTCGTTTCTGCATAGGGAGATAAGCCGCGCAAGCCACCATCGTTCCACCTGAAAGGCAGTATGACTGCTCCACGCTCTTTCCATTCCGGGTTTTTCGACAGTTCGATTTTTGCGCCCTTCTCGGACGCTGCCCCTGGCGCATTCCTTCCACCACCCACCATGACCCAACCGTAATTGGCATAAGGCCAGTCATTCGGTCGGCTCTGCATGATTTTTGGCTCAACATCATCAGCTTTGACTTCCGGTGTGGTCGGGGGTGCACTGGCATCCTGGCCGCGAGCGTTGGAACTGCCCTGACTGGGCTCAGATTCAGGCGATGCACTAGCAGGGGCCGGGATGAAGTCTTGCGGCGAAGACTGCTCATCAGCATCTTGTGCCGCCGCTGGCTCCTCCCTATCCTTTTCTGCCGTCAGATACTGATTGATCTGCTCGGCTTCCACCTGCGTCAGCCCTTCGGCCACACTCGGCACGCTGGACTTGACGGACGCAGGCACCCGCTTGAATTTGCCGTTGGCTGTCATGGATGCGCGCGGCTCCACCGGGGTGAACTCCACCCCCTTGAGTTTGGCAAACTCGATTGCGCCCTGAACATCGCCATCGGCCAGGAAATTGCGGAGCGCCTCCACCGTGCTGCCGCTGCCGTTGATGGCACTGTCCACCTGTTCTGGCGGCTTGGTGTTCTGCTTCTGCCCACCATCCTTAAAACCGGGCGACGCCATCACCTTCTTGCGGAACTCCTGCAAACGCGCCTGCGAGTTCTGCACCTTGAACGTGCCATCGCCCGGAACATCGAAACTCAGGAAATCCACCGCTGCCTCGGGCGCCACGGCGATGGCCTCGTCGATCTTGCCCACCAGCCACTTGCGCATCTCGCTGGGCTTGGTGTCTTCGTTGCGTGCGGCCTTCTTGAGCGAGTCAGTCACCACGCCAGGGGTTGCTGCCTCGGCCTTCTCGCCTGGGTCCTGGTGGGTCACAGAATCGGCCTGCGTCATGCGGGTCAGTTCTGTCTCCGCCTTGGCCAGCACCTCTGACAGCGCGCCAGTCTGGTTGCTCACGATCAGTTGCTTGTCACCGTGGCGGATCTGCACCTCGTACTGCATGCCTTCCACCTGCGTGACCACAGCGAACGGCTGGCCGCCGCCCTGCTCCATGCGGTACACGGGCCGCTTGGTGTAACCGTTGACGCTCTTGGTCCAGCCATTGGGCAGGGCGTCGTCGGCAGGCGATTGCTCCGCAACATCCTGAGCCACAGCCTTGTTTGCGGCTTCGGCTGCGGCCTTGGCATCGCCCACCTTGAATGATGCGATCTGGGTATCGACCCCATCCGCCAGCACGGTGACTTCCATAGAGCCAGCGTCAGGCCACAGCAGCGCGGTGTAGCGCTCGCCGTTCGCGCGCTTGGTCCAGATGGTGTCACCCTGGCCGGTTTCGCCAGTCCAGCCAGCGGCGCCCATGGCGGCCTGCAGCGCCGGAGATTCAACGGCCTGCGGTGCAGCTTCGCGCTGCGCCTTCAACTCCTGCGCATAGTCGTACTCAATTTTGGTTACTTCAAAGTCGCCAAGCCAGTAAACATCTTTTTTACCAGCTTCTTTGACCTTGCGATCGTGTTCAGCTTGCTGGAGGTTGTCTGCGCGAAATATCTGCCTCCGAGACATCGGCTTGATCTTGTCCTCTTGGGTGATGGACGTTTTGAGGCCATCTGCAACCTTGTTTTCCACCCACTCGCGGCGAGTCATAACATTGCCAGTTTCCGAGTCGAGAACCTGCTTGGACAGCACCGCATCCTTGCGGTGCTCCATCAATGTCTTGGGGCGGTTCGCCGCCTTGCGGGCTTCCTCAGCATCCAGTCGTGCCTTGTCGGCCGCATCCTGCTCGGCCTTTGCTGCCTGCTGCGCTGCATCGCGCTTTGCCTCACGCTCGGCTGCAGCCTTGGCCTGCTCGATGGTGTCGTGCAGCGAGTCGCCGCCGACAGTGCGCTCGCCTGCCGCGCGCCGGCGCTGGTTGTCGGGCGACTCCACTGCCCACATGGATTTCACATCGTCGCCCACCTTGGTCTTGGTGGGGTAAATGCGGGTGCCGTTGTGGGTGGTTTCTTGGGCGGGCGCTGGAGCGATGCCTTGCGGCGCAGCGGTAGCGCGGCCTGCGGCAGCCTGTGCAATTTCCTCATTGGTAGCACCAGCACGTCGCGCCTCGTCAACCGCGGCCATCAGTGCGCGGCCCTGCTTCGTCGCATTGGGGTTGCCCACTACGCTCAGGCGCCCATTGGTCACGCCGTCGATCTGTGCGCCGAACTTCCCAGACATGCGATTCATGTCTGCGACAGACTTGAGCCAGCGCGCCTTTTCATCCTGGCCCGTGCTGTTGCTTGCTACATTTTCAGTAGCTTCCGGCGCTTGATTGGCTGGCGCTTCGGGCCGATTTAGCTCCTGCTCTGCGGCGGGTTCAGGCGCGGCTTCGGCCTGTGGTGCAGCTGTAGCTGCTGACGCTTGCATCTCAGCGTCTTGCCTATCAGCCTCACGTTTTTTCGCAGGAGTAAAGCGTTTTGCACTTGCGTTCCACGCGGAGTCCCAGACGGAAACGCCAGCAGGATCAATGCCACGACTTGCAACAGCTGCGGTCGCAGCCTCTATGTTGTCAAACGTCGTCTGAACCTTCCAGACACCAGCGGGGGTTAACGCCTGCCACTCCACACGGGCTCCGGTGATGTCGTCCTTCACCACAAAGCGGTTCTCAAATGGCTGCGCCTCTTTTGCTACGCGGCTCGCCGTTGCCGCGTCTGGCGCTTGCTCAACGGGCGTTTCAGCCTGATTTTGATTGCTGCTTCCCCGCTTCGCCTTGCGCTGCTCGTAGAGGGTTGCGCCACCTACCCCAGCGGCTTCCACCGCTCCGGCTCCCTCTGTAGGAACTCCGGCGGCTGGGCCTGCGGGCTGTGCTCCCACAGCTTGCGGCGCTTGGCTTGGCGGGATGACAGCTGGGGCTGCTTGAGGTACTTCGGGTGTCTGCGGTACGTCTTGGACATTCACGGGCTCCTGCTGGCGAACGACAAAGCCACCCTCTACGGGCACCACGGCGCCGGGGGTCTGCTTTGCCGCGCGGTCGGCTGCCATGCGCGTTTTGAACGGCAGACCGACTGGGTTCAATATGTCGGTGGGCGCTGGAACTGCTGCGCCCTGGGCGGCGGCACGCGCCAGGCGGTCTGCCACCGGGTCGGTTTGCGCTGGCGCCTCGGCTGCAGCGCGGGCAATGCGCTGGTCGGGAGTGGCGCCCTGCTCCGCTGCCATGCGGCGCTGCACATCCGCGGGCGTGATGCGGCCCGCGTCGAAGTCGCGCACGTAAGCGCGGGCGGCCGGCGTGTTCACGCTGCGCAGGGTGTCCATGTAGTTCTGCACGGGGTCGGTGGGCAAGCTCAGGTCCACCGGCTCGGTGCTGGTGCGCTGGGCGCGCTCCACCGGGGCGGCATCGGCCTGCTGCATCCGGGCAATCGTTTCGTTCAGCCGGGCCTCGCCCTGGGCTGCCATGTCTGGCGTCACCCAATTGGGCGGGACCAGCACGAAGCCACCTGCAGGATGCTCGGCCACAGCAAAATCCAGCCCACGATTGCGGGCTTCGTCCAGCATTCGCGCTGCATCGCTGGCGGGCATCGGGGGGCGGCGCTCGGCCACATTGGCCACGTTCGTGATGCTGTTGGCCTGCGCATCGCGGCCCATGCCCAGCGCGCCAATCAGCGGGTCGGTGTTACCAGCCATCCCGCCACCGACCAGCATGGTGCCCATGTCGGTGCCGGTCAGGCTCTCGCCCAGCACTGGTGGCGGCGCGTTCTCGGTCAGCAGGCGGTCCAGCAATTTGCGGTTGTACTGCTGCACGCCCTTGGCCACGTCCGTGCGGTTCACCACAGCATAGGCGCGCAGGGCGTCTTGGCGGGCGCCGTCGGGCAGGGCCAGGATCTGGTCGCGCACCGGGTCGTCCACCGGATCTGGTGCCGTGTTCGGTGCAATCTGCCCATCCACCGAGGCGCCAGCCTCCACCGCCTGCGCTTTGGCCTCTACGCCCGCATTCAGCGCCTTGGTCAGCGCGCCAGATTCGGGTAACTTTTCGGTGGCGCGGATGGCATCAGCAGCGGCTTGGGCTGGCGTTTTCATGCCCTCAACACCACCAGCCACCAGGGCGCCAGGGCCTGCACCAATGGTGGTTTCCACCATCGTGCGGCCTAAGTCGTCAGTCAGGCTGCGCGCTGGGTCAATCTTCTCAGCTTCGTAGTTTGTGGTGATCTTGGGCGCCACTTCCTCGATCTGCTCGCCCGCAAGTTCTGCGCCGAACGCTCCTGCCGAACGGCGCAGCGCAGTGCCAGCACCGGCGCCAGGCTGGCCCAGCAAAGCCTTTTCTAAGCCCAGCTTGCCAGAAATTGCACCCGCCACACCGCCCACAACCCCAGGCAGGATGGAGCCATCGAGAGCCGCCTGCTCGGCCTGCTCTGGCGACATTCCTTGGGCGAGCGCGGTGCGCTTCAAGTCCTCGTAAGCCTCGCCGCGTGCCCCGCCCGCATTCAGTGCAGCATTGGTGGCCATCGCAGTGCGCGTGCCGTACTGCGCAGACAACGCCGCCCTGTTGGCCGCGTCCAGCCCGCGCGCAGCAGCCAAACCCTTGGCCGTAGCACCAGCCAGCGCACCAGTGCCCAGCGTGGCCGCCATGCTTGGCAAGTTCGTCGCCACCAGGCGCGCAGCCTGCGCAGGGTCTTTCCAGTATTCAGACACAGCAGTCCCAATCTGGGACATCACACCTTCCTTGCCGGCCTCCTGGATGCGTTGGTCCGTTGCCGCAATGCGCTGCTTGAGTACCTCGCTCTGCTTGTCACGCCAGTAATCGGCGTTGTCGCGGAAGAACTCCGCCATGGCCCCGTCAGGTGCAACGATGGATGGAACTGCACCAAGGGTGGTGTTGACGCCCTCGGCCAGCTGAACCACCGTATCGCCCACAGCCTGGCCCCAGGTGCGATTTTCTGGCTCGGCCGGCGTCTCCATCGGCGCCACCGCATCGGCGTCAAATGGCTGGTATCCAACACCAATCCCGGCAGCGTCCAGGTCATCAAAGGAGGAAAGTGGTTTGGCGGTTATCTTTTTGGCAGCCATGTGTGGAGCTTCCGGTGGGCGGGTTACAGCAGGCGAAGTTGTTGGGCGCGCAGCTTTTCGACGGATGAGAGTGGCGGCCCTCCGTTGGCAGCCTCAGCAACACGGGCCTGCAGCGCCTGCCGCGCCATGGGGGATTGGAAGTCGTCGCCCAGCGTCTGCGGCGAGCGGCCGGTGCGCGGCTGCTCTGCGGGTTGCGCGGTAGCTGGCTGCGTGTTGCCGCGTTCGCCAAAAAAGGCCCCATAGACAGCAGGGCGCCCGCCCCGTGGTGCCACCGGCTCCTGGCTGGCAGCTTGCGAGGGTGCTTGCGGCTCCGCACTCTTCTTGCCACTTGCGGCAGGCGCTGCATCTGGTGCCTTGGGCGCAAAGCGCTTATCCAGCGCCGCCATTTCTTCCGCCGTGTACCCGCTCGCCGCCGCACGCTGGCGCACCGCCTCGATTTCCTCCGGGGTAGTGGCATTGCGCGCCTCAGTGCGGAAAACAGTTGCACGCTGTCGGCGCGTGTTCTCCGTGGCAAACGCATCTTCCATGCTGCGATAGATTTCTTGCGCGCGCTTACCCTGTTCCTGTGGCGACAGTGGACTCCCCTTGTCGTCCACCGCTGCAGCTGCCTGCTCAAAGGCCACCGCCTGGGCCTTCTTGCTGTCGAAGCTGGCCAAGGGGTTGAAAGATGGCGCATCTTCCTCGCCGCGTCTGCCACCACCGCGCCCACCACCACCACCATTTGCCCGCGCTTCCAGCGCCCCAAGGCGCCGCTCGGCAATATCCGCCTGGCGCTCGGAAACCTCCGTCTTGCGAACGTCAATGTTGTTCTTGAACTCGTTTTGACTCCAGCTATACAGAGCCATCGGGTCATTGAAAGAATTGAGCACAGACAAAAGCTGCCCCGTGTCCTTCATGGTGTAGGCGGGCAAGGGTCGCCCGTCCAGACTTTCGCGCTGGATCACCAGCTCACCATCAGCCCCGCGCTTCACATCGGTAACGCGCGCGCCATCGGGAACGAACTCGTTGTAAAAGCCCTTGACGGCATCCAGGTCGCCAGAGGCCAACGCAGCCGCAGTCCGCCCCAGCGCCTCTTTGCGCTGCGCCCCCTGCAACTGAATCTTCACCAGCGACTGCGCAGCGTAGTCCTTCAGCACCTGCCCGGCCTGGTCAATCTTCCCGGCGCCCGTCAGTTGGGCCGCCCGGTACTGGCTCGCAGCCAGGTGGTCATCCACAGTTGGCGCACGCTCGGTGCCATCAGGATTCTTCAATCGCCCTTTAAACCATTCGCCCACCTGCCCATCGAGCTTTTCTGCAAACGCCTTGTCGGCCTCGGCCTTGGTTGCTGCAGTGTCCTCGCGCATCCAGCGCTTGTCGTCGCGCTCGCCCTGCTTCACCTCGCGCTGCAGGCGCATACCCTGAATGGGGTCACTTTTGGAGATCACTTCTGCCCTGGCAAGCTGCCGGGCATTGGTCACCTGGTCGGGCGTCATCGTGCCAGGGTACCTCTTGCCCAGAAACTCCGTCATCGGTGCCTGGCGGGCAATCTCCACCGGCTGCGCAGGCCCCATCTCGCCATCGGCCAGCTTCGGCGTGGCCATGTACGCCTTGATCTTGTCGTCGTAGCCGATGTAGTTCTTGCCCCCCGCTGCAGCCGCCTCGATCTGCTGGCCCTGCTCCGGGGTGAACTCGCTGCTCTCCACCGGCTTGTCCTGGTCAATCTCGTCCAGCTTACGGCGCTGCTGCGCGTCGCGGTACGTATCGATCAGACCCTTGGCGAACCGTTGGCCCGCCAAAAACTGTTCACTAACGCTCATGGCGTATCTCCTGCCTGTTTCATTTCAATGCCCAGGGCGGCGTAGTCCACCGACATAAACCCATCGTCGTTCGTGTGCACCGCCGATGGCATCACCTCGCGCACCTCGTCGGCCATCACGCCGCGCCAGCGCTGGCTAGGCTCGTCCTTGTAGGCAAACTCGTACAGGTTCAGGCCCGTGCGTTCGTCGCGGCCCACCTGCGTGATGTCTTGCTTCAGGCGGCGGTCGGACCACTTGCCAATCGCAGCCGCCCCAAGTTGCGCCCCAGCGCCCAACAGCGCCCCCATGGGGTTCGCATCGGCTGCGGCCTTGTCAGCGCCCAGCTTGTAATTCGCCTGCGCGCCGAACATACCGGTGGCATTGCTGCCAAGCTGGCCCGCCATCGTCCCGGCCGCGCCGTAGCCGCTGTTCATGCCTGCCAGCCCCTGATTGGCGATGGCCGTACCAGATGCGCCGTACCCTGCCCCGGCCCCGGTGGCCTGCATGCCCATGGCTGGGTATCCTGCCAGTGCATTCGTTGCACGGTCGGTCAGTGCGTAGCCCTCTTGCCGCGCCTGGGTCCGCGCTCCTGTACCGGCCGCTGCCAATGCCGCAGCCTTGGCAATCGCCGTCTGGTTGCCCATGGCCATCGCTTGTACAGTATTCATGTCAGCCACTTCCAAGCCCAAGCTCTACAACCCACGCCACCCCGAACGCACGCTGCTCTACCAAATGGTAGCCGAGCACTACGA
>NZ_NCFM01000016.1:0-62975 GCF_002281195.1 Acidovorax sp. 35-64-16
GCCAGCGAAGAAAGCTGCCGCTCCTGCCAAGAAGGTAGTGGCTGCCAAGAAGGCTGCGCCAGCGAAGAAAGCTGCCGCTCCTGCCAAGAAGGTAGTGGCCGCCAAGAAGGCTGCCCCCGCCCCAAAAGCAGCCCCTGCAAAGAAGGTAGCCCCAGCCAAAAAAGCCGCGAAGGCCCCAGCCGCAGCACCATCCGCGCAAACCACGCTGAACCCCCAGGCGGCCTGGCCCTTCCCCACCGGCACCAAGCCGTAAATCCTGCACTTTCAGTGCCCAGCCCGGTGCTTGCGCACCGGGTTTTTTTATGCCGGAAACAAGCGGATTCAGACGCGCCAACCGCTACCGAGAGAGCAGATGGACCAAACGTCTTTGCATGCAAACGGTATCAGGCGGGTGTGAAGTCGAGTGTGTAGTTTTGTGGCCCACGCTGTGCGATCTTGAGCGCCCCTACGCGATTGCCCAGTTCGGCGCAACGCGCGAGCGACCAGCCGCGCTCCAACCCAAAAAGCAGGGCCCCGCGCCATGCATCCCCACACCCGGTCGGATCCACCACCTCAGCGGGTTCAACTGCGGGCACCAGGGTCTTTTCTCCGTCAACCCACACCTCACAACCTTGCGCCCCCAGCGTGACAACCAAACCCTTCACCTTGCGTGAAATTTCGCCGCAAGACCAGCCCGTGCGTTCGCACAGCATTTTGCCTTCATAGTCGTTCACCGTGACCCAGGTGGCCTGTTCGACAAACCGGGACAGCTCGGCCCCGTTGAACATGGGCAACCCCTGGCCTGGATCGAATACAAACGGAATATCTGCCGCAACCATCTGGGCGGCGTGCTCCAGCATGGCATCCCTTCCATCGGGCGCAATAATGCCAAGTCTCACGTCGGCCTGAGGCTCGATGCGGTTCACATGGGCCTGCATCATCGCCCCGGGATGAAATGCCGTGATCTGATTGTTGTCACGGTCCGTCATGATCATGGCCTGCGCGGTGTAGGTGTCATGGGCCTGCCCCACATGCGCAGTGCTGATGCCCAGCTCCTTCAGTCGCGAGAGGTAATCAGCGCCGTCACTGCCCAGCATGGCCATGGGGAGCGGCTTGCCTCCCAACAGTTGCAGGCTGTAGGCAATATTGCCGGCACACCCGCCAAAATCCCGCCGCAAGGAGGGCACCAAAAACGACACATTGAGGATGTGCAGTTGATCGGGCAGGATCTGCTCGGCAAACCGCCCTTCAAAAGTCATGATGGTGTCAAACGCAAGGGAACCACAAATCAATACAGCCATGGCAAAAGTTGGTTAAGAATCAGGGATAGAACGCCAGCAGCCGATAGCCAGCCACACGCGCTCCGCCAGTGGTCACGACGACCGCCACCGAAGAGGTCCATTCACCCAGTGCGGGAAGCTCCGCAGGAGCCCCCATCTCCTGGGGTAAAAATACACGCCGAAGCACGGGCTGGTCCTGTGTATCAGTCAGGGTCAACTCCATCGCAGGCATGGACAGGGGCAGCGTTGCTCGGTTCTTGATGACAAAAACCAGCTGGTAGCTGTCTCCGCGTGCTTTGTTGAAAGAAGAACTTTCAATAACGACATCTGATATTTGCCTGAGCGGGGCCAAGGTGCACTGCAAGGGCTCGCACAGCCTCTGAAGCCAAGGACGAACACGGACGTCCATGGCCGCAATGCGGTCCCGCTCCTGCAGCACCATCTGCAATGCCAAGGTGCACAACAGCACCATTGCGATGACCCCCAACCCCGTCCGCACCAAAGGGCGCCGCCAGAAGGCCTTGCGCTTTGCGGCGCGGACAAAACTCACTTCATCCGCACCCGAAGTGCCCTCGGGCGAGTCATCTTCGTCCTGCGCCCGCGGGATGACGCCCACCGCCCCATCCTGCAGATTTTCGGTTCGCCCCATACCGTCCCTGGACAAAGATTCCGGGGAGAGAGATTCATCGAATGACGTGTCCGAACCCCGTCCTGGTGAATCCTTCTGCGTGTGCGAAATCTCATGCTCATCCACAAAGTCGCCGCCTCTTTCCGGCTCAATCAGGGATTGCTTGCGCGGCAACTCCAGTGGCGGATACAAGGCAGCGCCTGCAGTAGAAGAGTCTCCGGCCAGCTCATCCTCAGGCCACTCTTCACGGAACTCGTCATATGGCAATTCGTAGCCTGGCAGGCTCTCACCCATCTGTAGCGCAGGGGACGCGTTTTCCGAAGAATGCCCTTTATGGAGGGGAACGAGCGGCGGCACCGCATCGGCCACCGGAACTAAGGGATCAGCCCCCGGCATCGCCCCGTCAGCAAGAGCGGTGCCGGCTGGGGGTACAACCGATCTCCAGGCAAATGGAGCAGTAGGCTGCAGGGTCATTTCCTGTCCAGGGAATGAGAAAGTCGCCTTACCCGCAACAAGAAACGAGGGCACAGCCTGGACTGGCACATCCAGCACGCTGTCTGGCAAAGGATGATCCCAGGACAGGTCGTGCGCCTTGGCAGGCGGCACACCCAGCGCCGAAGGAGCAGCGGGGGTGTCCGCAGAAGGGGCGCCCCAGGCACGCACTGCACTGGTGGCGCGTACCACCGGCGTCGGTGGTGGGCGCGACGCGGTCATGGACACGTCCGGCAGCAGAGCCTGCGACTCAGAAGGCAGCAGATGGGCCGATGCGTCGAAGACTTCCTTGCATTGCCCGCAGCGCACCCAGCCGTCAGATATGCGCAACTGATCGGCAACCACCTTGAATTTCGTCGCGCAGGAAGGGCAGCGTGTAATCTGGCTCATCTGCGATCCATTGTAGTAAGCGCCCCTTAACGACAAACTTCAGCGGCGTGGACAACTCAGCGGGAGGCCGTCATGAGGATCCAGCCATCCTCGGCATCCGCCACCTCAAGGCGAATCCATGGCGCGTAGGCTTCCTGCAGCTCCTGCGCCTGGCGCTCCAGAATGCCTGCCAGCACAAGGTGTCCGCCTGGTGCCACATGCGCGCACAGCAATGGTGCCAGTACCCTCAACGGAGTGGCAAGAATGTTGGCCAGCACCGTCTGGTAGAGCCCCTGGGCCTTGTCCGGCAGGCCTGCCCGCACCTGCACGCCGTTGGCCAGGGCATTCTGCATCGTGGATTCGACGGCGGCTGGATCAATGTCCACGGCATCGATATCGGTGGCGCCGAACTTGGCCGCACCTATGGCCAGAATGCCCGAGCCACAGCCGTAGTCAAGCACCCGGCCGAGGGGATTGCCGGCTGCTGCGCTGGTGGCGCCGTGGCGCGCAATCCATCGCAGGCACATGCGCGTGGTGGGGTGGGTGCCCGTGCCAAAAGCAAGCCCCGGATCCAGCCGGATGCTGCGCAGGGCCTGCGCTGGCAGCTCATGCCAGGTCGGAACAATCCAGAAGTCGGGAGTGATGTCGACGGGTGCAAACTGCGACTGCGTCAGTCGCACCCAGTCCTGCTCGGGTACCTGCGCCAGCCCCAGCACCTTGCACCCCGTGAAGAAATCCTGCACGGCCAGCAATTGCTGCGCCTCGCTCGCGGCGGCTTCGGTTTCAAACAGGGCCACCACCCGGCTGCGCTGCCAGCCCTCCTTGGGCGGAGGCATGCCCGGCTCTCCAAACAATGCCTGCTCGGCATCGGTCTGCGCGTCAGCGTCCTCCACCGACACGCTCAGGGCATCCAGCGCATCCAGCGCATCGCTCACCGCCTCAATGCGGTCTTCCGGACACATCAGACTCAGCTCAAACATGAAACACGCCTCTCAGAAAAAATGAAATGCTGGCACCCGTTGCCAGGAGCCAGCATGGAACCATGCGCGGGAGGATTTCACCGCTTGTGCTGTGACAGCCACTCTTCCAGATAGTGAATATTGGTGCCGCCCGACACAAACTTGGCATCCACCATCAGCTCGCGGTGCAACGGCACGTTGGTGTTGATCCCCTCGATCACGGTTTCCGAGAGCGCCGTGCGCATGCGGGCCAAGGCCTGTTCACGCGTGTCGCCATGCACGATGATCTTGCCGATCATCGAGTCGTAGTTCGGGGGGACAAAATAGTTGGTGTACGCATGCGAATCCACCCGCACCCCCGGGCCGCCCGGCGCATGCCACATGGTGATGCGCCCCGGAGAAGGGATGAACTTGTAAGGGTCTTCGGCGTTCACCCGGCATTCAATGGCATGGCCACGAATCTCGATCTGTCGCTGGGTGAAAGGCAACTTTTCACCGGCCGCCACCATGATCTGCGTGCGCACAATATCCACACCCGTGACCCATTCGGTCACCGGATGCTCCACCTGCACGCGCGTGTTCATCTCGATAAAGTAGAACTCACCGTTTTCGTACAGAAACTCGAAAGTGCCCGCACCGCGATAACCGATCTTCTTGCAGGCAGCCACGCAGCGCTCGCCGATGCGTTCGATCAGCTTGCGGGGAATGCCGGGTGCCGGAGCCTCTTCGATCACCTTCTGATGGCGCCGCTGCATGGAGCAGTCGCGCTCGCCCAGGTACACGGCATTGCGGTGCTTGTCGGCAAGGATCTGGATCTCAATATGGCGCGGGTTCTGGAGGAACTTCTCCATGTACACAGCAGGATTGCCAAACGCAGCGCCCGCTTCGGCCTTGGTCATCTGCACGGCATTCACCAGCGCTGCCTCGGTGTGCACCACACGCATGCCGCGGCCACCACCGCCGCCGGCCGCCTTGATGATCACGGGATATCCCACCGCTTTGGCAATGCGGCGGATCTGCACCGGATCATCCGGCAGCTCGCCTTCCGATCCGGGCACGCAGGGCACGCCGGCGCGGATCATGGCCTGCTTGGCCGACACCTTGTCGCCCATGGTGCGGATGTTGTCTGGTGTGGGGCCAATGAACTGGAAACCGCTTTTTTCCACCCGCTCGGCAAAATCGGCGTTTTCGGATAGAAAACCGTAGCCCGGGTGGATGGCTTCTGCATCCGTCACCTCGGCCGCCGAAATGATGGCCGGCATGTTGAGGTAAGACAGCGGCGAGGGCGCAGGGCCAATGCAGACGGCCTCTTCGGCCAGCTTTACATACTTGGCATCACGATCGGCCTCGGAGTAGACCATCACGGCTTTCACGCCCAGCTCGTGGCAGGCGCGCTGGATGCGCAGGGCGATTTCGCCGCGATTGGCGACCAGGATCTTTTTAAACATAGGCTATCTCGCGGCTCATCGCCCGCACGCTGGCGCGTGCCAGGGCAATTTTCATTGCCTTGCCGCTGGCAAGAACGTCGCAGTGGGCGACAAGGATCTTTGTAAACATGGGCAGGAATTACTCGATCACGAACAAGGGCTGTCCGTATTCGACGGCCTGACCGTTCTCACCCAGAATCTTGGTCACTGTGCCGGATTTGTCGGCCTCGATTTCATTGAGGATCTTCATGGCTTCGATGATGCAGACCGTCTCGCCTTCCTTGACCTGGCTGCCCACCTCGACGAACGCCTTGGCACCGGGGCTGGACGAACGGTAAAAAGTGCCCACCATGGGCGACTTCACCACATGGCCAGTGGGCGCTGCAGCCACCGGTGCGGGCAGCTCGGCAACGGTGGCCGGCGCGGCTGCTGCAGCCGCAGCGGGCATGGGAGCCGGAACATACTGCTGCACCACAGCGCCGCCGCTCTTGACGATACGGACCTTGCCCTCGGCTTCGGTGATCTCGAGTTCAGACACATTCGACTCGGATACCAGATCGATGAGGGTTTTGAGTTTTCGCAAATCCATGGGAGCTCCAACGGCTATAAAACTGAATAAGGCGCGAATTTACTCCAATTTCAGCCTACTTCAGTCTTTAGAGCGCATTTTTCACCATCGACAGCGGGGGCATAGCCCCTATCAGCGGTTTTGACTGGCTATTTTTACGGAAAATATCTTCAGCGCAGGGCAACCCACTTTTGCAAGTCCTGCGGGGTAACCTGGCCCATTTTACGATGCAACACGCGCCCTTCCGCGCCGAGCACCACGGTGAAGGGCAGGCCACCCGTCAGGTTGCCCAAGGAGCGCCCCAACTCCGAGCCCCCCAGCCCTGCCAAGCCCACCGGGAAATCCAGCGGTAGCCGCGCCAGAAATTTCCGCACCGAAGAAGGCTGATCAATCGCCAACCCCACCACTTGCCAACCGTTGGCCTTGTTTTCGCGATGAAAGGTGTTGAGCAGGGGCAACTCTTCTACACAGGGCGGACACCAGGTCGCCCAGAAGTTGAGCAGCAAGGGTTTGCCAGCAAACGCCCCCATGGCCAGCTGGGCGCCCTCGGGCGTGTCGAATGCCTGGGTCCAAAGTGCCTGCTCGGCGCCCGCTTGCACAGCGCGGGGCTGCAGGCGCCACCAGGCCAGGCCGGCACCACCCAGCGCGGCAGCGGCAGCCACACCAGCATACAAAGCCCTGCGCCGGCTTACGGGCGTTACGCCATGACCAGACTCAGAGGAAACAGACGATTCAGCAGATGGCAGGGATGGCAGAGTCATGGGGCATTTTCCTGAAGAAGGCGCCGCACCGCGGTGATGTCACCACGTGGCGATCGTCCCTTGGTATCGGGGCGCAAGGCTCCGCGCAAATCGTCGAGATCGTAGATCAGCAAATGCACGCCGATCATTTCACCCAGTTCAGGGCACTTGCTGCCCACGCTGAGGGCCTCGACAGAATCGCCGTGAAAGCCTGGGACGGTGCGCGGCTCGCAATCGACGTTATGGTCTATCAGCGCGATCTCGGCTGATTTGGAGTCATCACAGAACAACTGCAGATAAATATCCGACAGCCGGGTGGCAGTGCCACGCCACACCGCGCCGCCGAGATGGGGCCGAAAAGCGGACATGCGCTCCATCCAGACCAGGGCCAGCTGGCGCAGGGCACGCAATTCACGGGGCTGGGTGTCGGCGCAAAACAGGGCGATGTATTCCCGTACTGCGTCTTCCACCTCATCGTTGTCGGGCAGGGGGGTGCGTGCCGGCAGGCCCAGCTGGCGCACGGCACGGCGTTTGGCGGGGCCCCACTCCAGGCCCTCTTCCACGACCAGCCGGGCAGTGGTGCTGGCGATTTCGGCGCTCAAAGGTGTTGGCATGGCGCAATGGGATGGCGTTGGGAGGCGCTATTGTGGCGCCAACCCGTGACAAGCCGCCACGCCGCCCCGCATGGCCCGACGAAGATATGGCCATTGCACTCCAGCCACCCTGGCAGACACTATGTTTTTAATAGCTTCTTGCGCTTACCACACAAGCGCTGCGTTGCCTTTTGTGCTTGAACCTTAGAATCTGCGCCCATGCACATACACATACTCGGGATCTGCGGCACGTTCATGGGGGGCTTGGCCGCGCTGGCGCGGGAAGCAGGGCACAAGGTTACTGGCTGCGACGCCGGTGTTTACCCACCCATGAGCGATCAGCTGCGCGCCTTGGGCATCGAGCTGATCGAAGGGTTCGGAGCAGACCAGCTGGCGCTGCGCCCCGATGTGTTCGTGGTGGGCAATGTGGTCAGCCGCGCCCGGCTGGCCGACGGCAGCCCCAAGTTTCCGCTCATGGAAGCCATTCTGGACGCCGGCCTGCCCTACACCAGCGGCCCGCAGTGGCTGGCCGAACAGGTGTTGCAGGGCCGGCACGTGCTGGCTGTGGCGGGAACCCACGGCAAGACCACCACCACGTCGATGCTGGCCTGGATTCTGGAAAGTGCCGGACTGCAGCCGGGCTTTTTGATTGGCGGCGTGCCACTGAACTTCGGGGTGTCTGCCCGCCTGGGCGCCACGCAGCGTCCCATCGCAGGCGAAGGGGCGCTCGACACCCGCCCGCTCTTTGTCATTGAGGCCGACGAGTACGACACCGCCTTTTTCGACAAGCGCAGCAAGTTCGTGCATTACCGCCCGCGCACGGCGGTGCTGAACAATCTGGAATTCGACCATGCCGACATCTTTGATGACCTGGCCGCCATCGAGCGCCAGTTTCACCACCTGGTGCGCACCGTGCCGCCCTCGGGTCGCATCGTGGTCAACGGGCTCGAAGAAAGCCTCGCCCGTGTGCTGCACACCGGCTGCTGGAGCACGGTGAGCAGCTTCGGCGCCGCAGTGAGCGATTTTTCTGCCGTGGGCGACCCGCAGGCTTTTGACGTGCTGCACCAGGGTGCTGCGGTAGCGCGCGTGCAATGGAGCCTGACGGGCGTGCACAACCAGCTCAATGCGCTGGCAGCGATTGCAGCGGCCCACCATGTGGGCGTGCCCGTGTCGCAGGCCGCACAGGCGCTGGCCAATTTTCAGAATGTCAAACGCCGCATGGAATTGCGCGGCACCGTCAACGGCATCGCGGTGTACGACGACTTTGCGCACCACCCCACCGCGCTGCGCACCACACTGGATGGCTTGCGCCGCAGCCTGGGGGCCGATGCACGCATCCTGGCGGTGTTCGAGCCGCGCAGCAACACCATGAAGCTGGGCGCCATGAAAAGCCAGTTGCCCTGGGCGCTGGAGAACGCCGATCTGGCCTTTTGCCACACGGCCGGGCTGGACTGGGATGCCGCCGACGCCCTGGCGCCGTTGGGCGTAGGCCCCGGCCAGCGCGCACAGACCGCGCCAGACATCGACACGCTGGTCAGCCAGGTGCAGCAGGCCGCAAAGCCGGGCGATCACATCGTCTGCATGAGCAATGGTGGCTTCGGCGGGGTGCACGACCGCTTGCTGCATTCACTATCATAAATATAGCTACCACCGCTTATCAGATAAGGGCTAGCGGCTATTTTAACCTGATTTTCAGAAGGACACAGCCATGGCTGGCACGTCCACCCGCACCACGGGTTTGGCCAGCGCAGCACTGGCGGCACGGGCAAAGTCGCGCGACCACACGGGATCGTTGAACAACGCATTGCCTGCGGCAAGCGCCACGGTCAAGACCTTGTCGGCCAGCAGCACCTTGCCGCTGGCGCGCAGGGGCTCGCAATCGAGGGCCGTGAACTGATCGTCCAGCCAGCGGCGCCCGCCTTCGTGCGTCATGGGCTCCTGGCCCTCCAGATCAAAACGGAATTCCTGGTTTCCAGTCAGTTGGACCGACACTTCGCTGTGCATGATGCTTGCCTTTCTGGCGCAATGGGGATGCAAGGGCCGGGGCGGCACACCCGGTGCGCCCCGCCAAAGGTTTGAGCTTACACCGCCACAGCGGTGCAGCGTCACAGGGACTGCCCCAGTCGTCCAGCTTCGCTGGATCGTCTTGACAAAGCACTGGCTGCGGGCTCCCTGCCTCTGGTTATCCGATGCTGGTTATCCGACGGTATGAACTTCGTATCAGAGCGCGCGGCGGGCCACCACGGCCGCCGAGAGTTCGGCCAGCGACTGCAGCGAATCGTCCCAGCCCAGGCAGGCGTCGGTGATGCTCTTTCCATACTCCAGCGCGCTGGGCAGGTCCTTGCCAGGCGAGAACTTCTGCGCACCGGCGTTCAGATGGCTCTCGATCATGAGACCGAACACGCTGCGCGAACCTCCAGCGATCTGGGCTGCAATATCCCGCGCCACATCGAGCTGCTTTTGGTGCTGCTTGCTGCTGTTGGCGTGGCTGCAATCGACCATCAAGGTGGCGGGCAGGTGGGCGGCTTCAAGGTCCTTGCAGGCGGCGGCGACGCTGGCGGCATCGTAATTGGGGGCCTTGCCACCACGCAGGATGACGTGGCAGTCTTTGTTGCCTTTGGTGTTGACGATGGCCACTTGGCCATTCTTGTGCACCGACAGGAAATGGTGGCCCCGGCTGGCCGACTGGATGGCGTCGGTGGCTATGCGGATGTTGCCATCCGTTCCATTCTTGAATCCAATGGGCGCAGACAGGCCCGAGGCCAGCTCGCGGTGCACCTGGCTTTCGGTGGTGCGTGCGCCGATGGCACCCCAGCTAATGAGGTCGCCGATGTACTGGGGCGAGATCACATCGAGAAACTCGCTGCCCGCCGGGATGCCCAGGCGGTTGATCTCGATGAGCAACTGGCGCGCAATGCGCAGGCCTTCGTCGATGCGATAGCTCTCATCCAGATAGGGGTCATTGATCAGGCCCTTCCAGCCCACCGTGGTGCGGGGTTTCTCGAAATACACGCGCATCACGATCTCCAGCGTGTCTGCGTACTGGGCACGCACGGCAGCCATGCGACGGGCATATTCCAGCGCCGCCGCGGGGTCGTGGATGGAGCAGGGGCCAATCACCACCAGCAAGCGGTCATCCTTGCCCGCCATGATGCGGTGGATGTTCTTGCGGGTCTGGGTGATCAGCGCTTCCACCGGCGTTCCGCTGATGGGGAAAAAGCGGATCAGGTGTTCGGGAGGTGGCAACACGGTGATGTCCTTGATACGTTCGTCGTCGGTCTGGCTGGTTTTCTCGACGCTGCGGTACCAGGCATCGCTGGCAGGGGTGGCGTGGGCCGTCATGGTTGCTTCCTCGTGGATTGAAATGGGAGAAGGTCAGAAAAACAAAAACCGCCGGGCTTTACAGCGTCGGCGGTTGGTATGGGGAGGTTTGTGGGCTTGCGCGCTGTCCTCTCATCCGCCGGGGACTGAGATCCAAAACCAAAAATAAAACGCGCTGCGTACTTGCATGTGAATCAATGTAGCACAGTGTTTGTCGCAGCGCAGCAAGCCCGGGGCATTGTGGCGCGGCGGCAACTGTGCGCGTGGACTGCAAAAACTGGCGACAGTCAGCTATCGCCGCAGGCGCCCAAACCAGGCCCGCACCCGCTGCCAGCCCGACAGCCGCTGTGGCAATGCATCGGGCAAATCGCTTTGCGGACCACTGTCGTGCTCGTACATGTCGATGAGCAGCAATGCTTCACCCAGCGTGCGCCAGGCGAGCAGCTCAAACTGGCGAAAGCAGGCGCTCTCGCGCGCGCTGTGGCGCTCCAGCGCCTGCTGCCATGCGGCGACGGCGTCACGCAACTCCCGCAGCGCGCGCTGGTAAGCGCCAAACTCGTACAACGCATGCCAAGCAGAGCCCAAACCCGTGAGGAAAAGCTGGTGCTCGCGTGCGCACTGGGCCAGTTCCACCACGCGGCGGGTGATGGCACCGGCATCGGCGCCGGATCGGCGCAGGCGCGTCGCCTCCTCAATGTGCATCGACAGCGCCCCCAGGCTGTCCCGCAACTGGCGGGAATCCTCGTCCGCCACGCCTTCACGCAGAAAACGGCTGATATCGCCAAATGACTGGAGTGTTTGCTGCAAACTGGAAAGCGACGCAGGCATGGTGTGATTGTGCGCCCGCCTCTTCAGGCTGTCGCCCCCGCGTGGCCCGCCGGGTGCCACGATGTGCCCAGGCAACCACCCGCGGCACCGCCCGCGTGTGCTTCAGGCCGTACCGCCGACCGTCAGCCCGTCGATGCGCAGCGTGGGCTGGCCCACGCCCACAGGCACGCTCTGGCCTTCCTTGCCGCAGGTGCCCACGCCGCTGTCGAGCTTCATGTCGTTGCCGATCATGCTGACGCGCTTGAGGCAATCGGGACCGCTGCCCACAATGGTCGCGCCCTTGACGGGGTAGAGAATTTTGCCGTTTTCCACCCAGTAGGCCTCGCTGGCCGAAAAAACGAATTTGCCGGACGTGATGTCCACCTGCCCGCCGCCAAAGTTGGTGGCATACAGGCCCTTTTTGATGCTGGCCACGATCTCCTGGGGGTCCTTGTCGCCGCCCAGCATGTAGGTGTTGGTCATGCGCGGCATGGGAATGTGCGCATAACTCTCGCGCCGGCCGTTGCCGGTGGGCGCCACGCCCATGAGACGGGCGTTGAGCGAATCCTGGATGTATCCCTTCAGGATGCCGTCCTCGATCAGCACGTTGCGCTGGCTGGTGTTGCCCTCGTCGTCTACGTTGAGCGAGCCGCGCCGATCCGAGATGGTGCCGTCGTCAAGCACCGTGACACCCTTGGCTGCCACGCGCTGGCCGATGCGGCCGCTGAAGGCGCTGGAGCCCTTGCGGTTGAAATCGCCCTCCAGCCCGTGGCCGATGGCCTCATGCAGCAGGATGCCGGGCCAGCCGGGGCCCAGAACCACCGTCATCTCGCCCGCTGGCGCGGGGCGCGACTCCAGATTGACCAGGGCCGCGTTCACCGCCTCGTCCACATACTGGGCAATTTGCTCGGCATCGAAATACGCCAGACCAAAGCGACCGCCGCCACCGGCCGAGCCCATTTCACGGCGACCGTTTTGCTCAGCGATCACGGTAACGGACAGCCGCACCAGCGGCCGCACATCTGCCGCCAGCGTGCCGTCGGCACGGGCTACCAGCACCACGTCGTATTCGCTCGCCAGGCCCGCCATGACCTGGGCCACGCGCGGGTCCTTGGCGCGAGCACGCTGCTCCACCTGCATCAGCAGGGCGACCTTGGCCGTGCTGTCCAGCGTGGAGATGGGGTCCACGCCAGGATAGAGGCTGCGACCGTTAGCTATTTTTTTAGGAGCTACTCGCGCACGACCTGCCTGGGCTACAGATGAAATCGACCGTACAGTTCGCGCCGCGTCAAGCAACGAGGCTTCGGAGATGTCGTCGGAATAGGCAAACGCCGTCTTTTCGCCGCTGACGGCGCGCACCCCTACGCCCTGGTCAATCGAGAACGAACCCGTCTTGACGATGCCCTCTTCGAGGCTCCAGCCTTCACTGCGGGTGTATTGGAAATACAGGTCGGCGTCGTCGACCTGGTGGGTGCGAATTTCCGCCAGCGCACGCGCCAGATGACTTTCGTCCAGACCAAAAGGCGTCAGGAGCAACTGGCGAGCAACGTCAATGCGTTGCAGGGTGGGCGCGCGCTGGGGCGCGGCAGAGGGGGAGCGTGAGGACATGCGGCCATTTTAGGCGCGCCGCCCTGCCCCAAGCGGAGCTGGGGCGCATACCCACGCGGCGCGCCACCCCACCCCTGCGGCGAAATCAAGCCGTCTGATCGTCTGTCACCGCCCCGGGGGCGTTGCTCTTGACCGATTCGATGCCGTCATCCCGGGCCTTTTCGCCCGAGAACATCTGGCTTTGGCCAATGACCTGACCGTTGCCTGCCTTGAGCGTGTAATAGGGCGATCCATCCTTGGCGCTCAGCCGCCCATAGCGGCCATCGTCGGGAGCGTTTTTCTTGACGGATTCAATGCCATTGAGCGCGCTGGCCTTGGAGTCGTAGAGTTCGCTGGTCAAAATGACCTTCCCGTTGTCAGCCAGCAGATTGAAGACGAACTTGTCGTTTTTGGATTTTTTCAGCTCAAACCTAGACGCCATGGGAAGTACCTCCGGATAAATGCCAAAACACAGTTGGCACCCGGGTTGTAACCCGCAAGCCCCCATCGCGCAAGATGGATGCGGGTAAACGGGCAAACGATGGAGGCGGCGGTCAAAGCGCCGGCCGCGCGTCCTTGGGATCGAGGTGCTGGGCCCGCGCCACCGACATCAGAATGCCCAGCGCCAGCCCCAGCGTGACCATGGCCGTGCCGCCATAGCTGATGAACGGCAGCGGCACGCCCACCACAGGCAAGATTCCGCTGACCATGCCCATGTTCACAAAGGCATAGGTGAAAAAGATCATCGACACCGCTCCCGCCATGAGCCGCCCGAACAAGGTCGTTGCGCCCACGGCAATCGCCAGCCCACGCCACACCAGCAGCAAAAAGCACACGATCAAGAACAGGTTGCCAGCAAGGCCAAACTCTTCCGAAAAGGCCGCAAAGATGAAGTCGGTGGTGCGCTCGGGAATGAATTCGAGATGGGTCTGCGTCCCCGCCATGAACCCCTTGCCAAAAATGCCACCCGAGCCAATGGCAATCATGCCCTGGATGATGTGAAACCCCTTGCCCAGCGGGTCCCGCGATGGATCGAGCAACGTGCAGATGCGCTGCTGCTGGTAGTCATGCAGGATAGACCAGCGCACGCCTTCGGCACACAGTTGGGGCTCCAGCGACACCAGCAGCAAGATGCCCACGGCGCCCAGCAACACCGGTGGCAGCACCAGCTTCCAGGACAGGCCGGCAAAAAAGATCACCGACAGGCCCGCCGCCAGCACCAGCAGCGAGGTGCCAAGGTCGGGTTGCTTCATGATCAGGCCCACGGGAATGGCCAGCAGCAACCCCGCAGCGGCAAAATCCAGCGGCCGCAGTTGCCCCTCACGCTTCTGGAACCACCAGGCCAGCATCAGGGGCATGGCGATCTTGAGGATCTCGCTGGGCTGGATGACAATGCCCAGGTTGATCCAGCGCTGGGCCCCTTTTTTGGTAATGCCAAACAGGGCCACCGCCACCAGCAGCGCCACCCCCGCGGCATACAGGGGCACGGCAAAGACCATGAGCTTTTGGGGCGGCACCTGGGCCACCACGAAAAGAATGGAGCCGGCAATCAGCATGTTGCGCGCATGGTCGGCAAAACGCGAACCATGGTCGTATCCCGATGAATACATGGCCAGCAGCCCGGCGCTGGCCAGCACGGCCACCACCAGGACGAGCGGCCAGTCAAACCCCTGAAACAGGGGCACGAAACGCTGGGCGATAGAGGGCTTGTCAAAAACGGCGGCCATGGCGCAATTATCGGGCCCGGCCGGCCAGCCGGGCACATCCGGCGCGCACAGGCCGCATCAGCCTGCCTGGCGAAAGGCCATGACGGCCTGGTTGCGCAGGGTGCGCAGCAACCCCAGCACCTTGTCATCCACCACGATGCCCCCGGGCGCTGACTGGTCGGCATAGATCAGGGCGAACGGTTGTCCCTTGATCTGCAGGGGCAGCAACAGGAAAGCCGGTGCATTGATGCCCTGCACATACCACTGCGGCAGGCGCGCCTGCATACGCGCCTGCGTGGCGTCGTTGATCAGGGTGTCGGCACCACGCACGCAGACCGCTGCAAACAGGTCGCCGGGCGTTTTCAGTGGCACCTTCATGGCGCGCACGGCGCTTTCACTGTCTTCGCCGAGGCCGAAGCGCCCCGTCAGCAGGTCGGTGCGTGCCTCGCGCAGGCAAAAAACCATGCGCCGGAAACCCAGGGCACGGAACATGGTTTCCAAGATCATGCGCAGCACGTCATTGAGCTGGAAGTTCTCCACCATGGCGTTGGTGATGTCCTGGATGCCCGCCGCCAGCACTTCGTTGACCTGGGCCACCGACACCGTGCCTGCGGCCTGCGACTCCAGCACGGCGGGCAGGGGCTGCGGCTCAGCAGCGCGCAACTCCAGCAGGGCCAGCGCGTCTTGCGGCACGGCGGCATCTGCCTGGGGCGTCGGCAGCGTCAGCAGCCTGGCCGCTGCGGAGCCCGGCGCCACCTGCAGATCCAGCGCCTGGGCCAGCGACACCAACTTGTGGCGCGCGCGCAGGGTGGCCTCGGCAATGGCCTCGGGCGAGAGCGCCAGGGTGCGCGCATAGCGTGCGGCGGTCTGCTGCAGCCGGTCCTCCGTCTGCGCATCACCGCTGTGCAGCAGCGTGGTGGCCACCTCGTTGGCCGCCATGGCCACCCAGCGCAGACGCTCCACACCCTGCTCGGCCGAGCGCATCGGGGGTGCCCCCATGGGCTTGCGCATGCAGCGCTGAAGGCTTTCGGGCAGCCCCCACACCCGCGCCACGCCAGCACCAAGGTCTTCAAAACCCAAGCCAAGCACCTGCACGGCGGCCGATTCCTCACCGCCTTGCAGCCGCCCCGCCGCCACCACACTGCGCACCTGCTGCGCTTCCTCAGGGAAATAGAACTCACACAACATGCGCCCCAGGTTCTGGAACATGGCGCCAATGAAGGCTTCCTCAGCCACCTGCCCCGGGCTGCACAACTCGGCCGCGACGGAACCCGCCATCATGGCGCGCAGGAATTCCTCGCGCATCTGGCTGGCATGTGCCTTGTCTTCCATGTGGTCCAGCAGCACCAGGCTGAGCGCCATGTTGCGCACCGCATTGAACCCCACCAGGCTGACAGCGCGCGACACGGTGCTGATCGTGCCGCGGCTGGCGTGCGCATAGTGCACGCTGTTGACCAGGCGCAGCAGCTTGTTGGTCAGCGCCACATCCTTGAGGATCTCGTGCGTCAGGTCGCTGATGCTGTCGTCTTCGGAATTGGCCACCCGCTGGATGCGGGCCACCGAGTCCGAGAGCGCAGGAAAATCGCTTTTGTGGCGCATGCGCCGCAGCAAAAAATCGAGGGTGGCATTGCTGGCGGCAGTGGGGGCGCTGACGGGTGCCGCCCAGCCGCGCAAGGCGTCGCGAAAATCCCCGGCCGTGGCATACCGCGCCCCCGGGCTGCGTGCCAGAGCGCGCTGCACTACGGCGCGCAAGGCGCCATCCACTCCCGGGCCCAGGTCGTCCGGCAGGGTCGCAAATTCGTTGGCGCTGCGGTACAGCGCCTGCCAGGCATCTTGCCGGGGCATCAAGGGGTGGCCCGTGAGCAGCTCCACCAGCACGAGCGCGGCCGAATACACATCCATCGCGGGCGACGGTGCAGCGCCCCCGGCGGCCTCGGGCGCCAGATAGGACGGCGTGCCGACAACCCCTTGCGCGCTGGCCGCGGCCTGCACGGGCGCTGCCGTTCCAAAGTCCATCACCCGCGCATGGCGCTGGTTGTCCACCATGACATTCGACGGCTTCAGATTCCCGTGCACGATACCGGACGCATGGGCAGCCTGCAGGCCTTCCAGCACATCCACCATCAGCGCCACGGCCTCGTGGGGAGCGCACCGTCCCTGCTGCGCCAGGTGTTCTGCCAGGGTGCGGCCCGGCACATACTCGAACACGATGTAGGACTGGAGCCCCTGCACGTCTACTTCGAGCACCGGCACGATGAAGGGATGGGTCAGCGCCGCCACATGGCGCGCCTCGCGCAGCCACTGATCCAGCGCTGAAGCATCCTCGGGCTGCACCGCAGGCATGAGCTTGATAGCCACCTGGCGCTGCAGACGCGGGTCAAAGGCCAGCCACACGCTGGTCTGGGCGCCCCGCCCAAGCTCGCGCAGCAGTTCAAAACGGCCCAGCGCAGGGGGCGGCTTGTCCCCTGCCCCCAATACCAGGCGTTTGGCGGTGGAAAGCGGGGCAAAATCAGACATGGTGTGCGCAGGCGAATTGGGCGCCGCACGGCGTGGCACCCCAAGGCACCCATCTTATGCTGGCGTCACGCCCGCCAAAGGCAGTAATAGCCCTGCCCCCACCCCACCGAAATCGCCATGATCACCACGCACCTGCTGTACCTGCACGGCTTTCGCTCTTCCCCCCAGTCGGCCAAGGCACGCCGGATGGCAGCGTACGTAGCGCAGCACCATCCTGCGGTGCACTGGTGGTGCCCCCAGTTGCCGCCCTCGCCCCGCGCCGCCATGGACCTGGTGGCTCAAGGCATTGCCACCTGGCCACGGGCCACCATGGCCGTGTTGGGCTCGTCGCTCGGGGGGTTCTATGCCAGCTGGGTCGCGCGCCACACGGGCTGCCCGAGTGTTCTGCTCAATCCCGCTGTCCACCCCGCGCGGGATCTTGCGCGCCATATTGGAGAGCAAACGGCGTGGCATGACCCGGCCGAGCGTTTTTTCTTTCTGCCCGAATACATTGCCGAGCTGCAGGCGCTGTCCGCAGAGCACACCCTGCCCGTGGGCCGCGAAATGGCCATCATCGCCAAGGGCGACGAGGTGCTCGACTGGCAGGAAATGGTGGCACGCTACCCTGCCGCCCAGCAGACGCTGCTGGAAGGCGGCGACCATGCACTCAGTGACTTCGAAGACCACCTGCCAGCCGTAGCGCAGTTTCTGCAACTGGCATAGGCCAAAGGTTCATTGCGGCGTTGACGAGGCGAGGCGCTGGGCGCGCGCCCAGCGCGCATGGTCCTCGGGGTAGGCCACGCGGTAGCGCCGTAGCTGGAACGCCACCTCATCGTCCCGCCCCAGCAGCAGCGCGCTTTCTATCAGTTTCTCGATCACGCGGGGTTCGGGTGAAAAATGCAGCAACTCCGTGGCCAGCGTATGGACCTGCGACGCATTCTCGCGCGTCAGCGCGGTGGTGGTCAGCAGCGCAAAATCCACATGGTCGGTGAACAGCGGGGTGCCGGACACCTTGGCCAGGGTCTCCCCCTGGTAAGACGGCGCCCGAAATGCCATGGGTCGGTAGAGCTGGCTGACGCGGTAGTAGTCCCAGGCAATGCCTGCACCCACCACGCCTGCGGTCACCCAGACCACCGCAGCACCGCTCAAAAGTGCCGGCGAACGCACCCAGCCCAGCAGCGCCCGCCGACATAAAAGGGCCAGCGCCAGCACCGTAACCAGCTGAAAAGGGCCGTACCACAGGGGAAACTCCACCATGCTGTGCAAGCCGATGATGGCCAGCGCCCCCCAGGCCAGCTGACGCACCGCATCCGTCTCCTGCCACGGCCGGGCACGCACCACCCATGCCACCACGGCGCCGCATGCCACGGCGGCCACCGGCAGGCCCAGTTCTACGGCCAGGTGCAGCGGCAGGTTATGTGCGTTGTCCAGCAGCACCGAAAAGCGATCGCCCGGAAACAAGGTGATGTAGTGCGCATAGTCCAGTTCACCCCAGCCCCAGCCCGTCCAGGGCTTCTGGGCAATCAGATACAGCACGTTGGCCCATAGCTCCCGTCGGCTGCCCATGGACTGCGGATCGCTCGCGAGCCGGGCAAACACCCCATCGGTGGTAAAGCCCGTCCAGTCCAGCAAGAGAGCTGGCAGCATCCAGCCTGCCAGGGCATAAAGCAACAGCCCGATCACCGCCAGCCCCACGGCCAGGCGCCCACTGGTGCCACGCCAGAGCACCAGGAGCACAATCATCAGCACCCACTGTAGCGCCCCCGTGCGCGATGCCGTGGCCGCGCTGCCCGCTGCCAGCAGCGTGAGCGCCCACACCAGCAGCAGGCCCACCAGCCAGGACGGCCATGCACGGCCCCCACCCAGCAAGGCACGCTGCAGGGGCGTTGCCGACGCTCCACTTTCGGCGCCCATGCGCGCCTGCATCTGCACCACCAGCCACAGCAGTGCCCACACGCCCAGGCTCATCAACGATGCCTGCTGGTTGCGCTGGCGCAGGTTGCCGATGGCCTGCCCCGGCTCGGAAGGCTGCACCCAGGGCGCCAGTCCGGGGTCGCCCAGAAAATACTGCAGCAACCCGACCACCCCCCCCAGCAGGGCCGCCAACAGCAGGCCCACGGCCAGCTGCGATGCCACAAAAACACGGCCGTCGGCCGCAGGGGCCGCACCCGGCAAGCGGCGCAACCGCCAGGCCCGGCACACCACCACCAGCGCCAGCACAGCGCCGCAAGCCCACGCAGCCACCAAAGGCCAGAAATTGGACGAGGGAGGGTGGGAATACGAAAAAAGAAACGGCAAGGCCACTGCCAGCAGGGTCAGCGGTGCAGCAATGGCATCCAGACGCATGTCAATACAACCAGGGCACGGTGGAAAGCCACGGATCATAGGTGCACACCCGGGCATCGCCCTCAGAACCTGCACACCTTCGCACCCTGGTGCGTGGGCTGCACCGCGCCGCACACCTGAGCAGGTCCGGGCGCACCAATAATCCGCACCGCCGCGCCCATGGGAGAATGCCGCCCATGCACGCATTGTTTGAAGAAGCCGGCAAATTCATGGCCGGTCGCATCCTGTCCGAAGCTGAAAGCTCGGCCCAAGTCGAGCTCGATTCGGGCAAGCGGGTCAAGGTAAAGGCCGCGAACCTCCTGTTGAAATTTGAGAAGCCCGCGCCGTCGGAGCTGATGGCCCAGGCGCAGGCGCTTGCCCAGACCATCGAGCTGCCGCTGGCCTGGGAATTCGCCCCCGAGGACGATTTCGGCTTTGCCGACCTCGCCCGCGACTATTTTTCGGACAACGCCACGCTGACCCAGCAGGCCGGTGCGCTGTTGGCCCTGCACGAGGCGCCGCACTACTTTCGCCGCGCCGGCAAGGGCCGCTTCAAGAAGGCGCCCGCCGAAATCCTGCAGCAGGCGCTGGCCGCCATTGAGAAAAAGAAACTGATCGTGCAGCAGATCGCCGATTGGGCCGAGGCACTGGGTCGTGGCGAATGCCCGCAACCCATCCGCGAGCAGCTCTACAAGATACTGTTCCGCCCCGACAAGAACGCGCCTGAGTACAAGGCCGTGGTCGAGGCCAGCCGCGCCACGCACCTGGCGCCGCTCGATCTGCTGCAAAAGGCGGGCGCCATCGATTCGGCCTACCAGTTCCACTGGAAGCGCTTTCTGTTCGACAACTTCCCCAAGGGCACGGGTTTCCCGCAACTGGCAGCGCCGCAGCCGCCCGAAGACCTGCCACTGGCCCCGGTGCAGGCCTACTCCATCGACGACTCGCAGACCACCGAAATCGACGATGCCCTGTCGGTGCAGGGCCTGGGCACGGGCAGCGTGGTGCTGGGCATCCACATTGCCGCCCCCGGCCTGGCCATCGTGCCGGGCACACCGCTGGACCAGTTGGGCCGCAGCCGCCTGTCCACCGTCTACATGCCGGGCTACAAGATCACCATGCTCCCCGACGAGGTGGTGCAGATCTACACGCTGGACGAAGGCCGCGCCAACCCGGCGGTGTCGCTGTATGTCACGGTGAACGAAGCCACGCTGGAGATCACCGGCACCGAAACCAGGCTGGAGCGCGTGCCCGTGGTGGCCAACCTGCGCCACGACCAGCTCGACCACATCGTCACCGAAGCCTGGCTGACCGATCCGGCCGTTGAGGTCGAAAATACCCCGCAGCGCTTGCTGGATGTGCGCGACCAGCTATCATTTTTGCACCGTCTGGCCAAAAGCCTGAAGGCCCAGCGCGAAGTGGTGCGCGGCAAGCCCGAAAACTTCAACCGGCCCGACTACAACTTCCGCCTGGTGGGGAACGACAAGGCCGAACCCAACGGCTCGGAAACCGTGCAGATCACCACGCGCCAGCGCGGCGCACCGCTCGACCTGATCGTGGCCGAGGCCGCCATCGTGGCCAACAGCACCTGGGGCAGCTGGATGGCCGAGCTGGGCGTGCCCGGCATCTACCGCAGCCAGGCCAGCATGGCGCCGGGCGTGAAGGTGCGCATGGGCACCAAAGCGCTGCCGCACGCCGGCATTGGCGTGAAAAGCTATTCGTGGGCCACCTCGCCCCTTCGCCGCTATGTCGATCTGGTGAACCAGTGGCAGATCATTGCCTGCGTGCGCAATGGCAAGACGGCGGCCCTGGCGGCACCCTTCAAGCCCAAGGACGCCGAGCTGTTCTCCATCATCAGCAGCTTTGACGCGGCCTACAGCGCCTACAACGGCTACCAGGCGGGTATGGAGCGCTTCTGGACGCTCAAATACGTGGAGCAGAACGGCATCACCGAGCTCAACGCCACCGTGTTCAAGGAAGGCCCGGGCGGCAGCTTTCTGGTGCGGGCGGACGAACTCCCGCTGGTGTTTCCCGTGCTGGGTGCGCAAAACCTGCCGCGTGGCGCGCGCCTGAAGGTCAAGCTGGGCGAGGTGGACGAGATCACGCTGGACCTGCACGGCACCGTGATTGAGCGCCTGGACGATCCCGACGACACCAGCGACGACGGCCCGGTGGAAGATGCCGAGGACGACGAAGCCGTGGCCGGCCCCATCGCCATCGCCGTCGATGTAAACGAGGCCGAGACCGCCAGCCCCGAAAATCCAGCCCCGTGAAATCCCAGCCATTCCTCTCCCGCTTCACCACGCTGCAGCTCACGCTGGGCATTTCAGTGGCGCTGCACGCAGCGCTGCTGTCGGTGCGTTTTATCGACCCCGAAGGCTTCAACCGCGTGTTCCAGGACACTCCGCTCGAAGTCATCCTGGTCAACGCCAAGTCCAGCGAGCGGCCCGACAAGGCCCAGGCCATTGCCCAAGCCAACATGGCTGGGGGTGGCGAGGCCGACAAGGGCCGGGCCACCAGTCCCCTGCCTTACTCGGCCCTCACGGCGGTGGGAGACGATTTCGAAGAGTCGCAGCGTCGGCTCGATTCTCTGCAAGAGCAGCAAAACCAGTTGCTGGCGCAGTTGCGCAAGCAGCTGGCAAGCCTGCCCGAGCCCGATCTGCGCAAGCCCAGCCAAAGCGGCAGCCAGGTCTCCGAAGAAGAAAAACGCCGCCAGCTCGTGAAGCTGCTGGCCGAGATTGAAAAGCGCATCAACCAAGAAAACGCGCGCCCCAAGAAGCGCTACATCAGCCCCGCCACACGCGAAGAGGCGTATGCCGTTTATTACTCGGCCCTGCGCAGCAAGGTGGAGGACAAGGGCACCGAAAACTTCCCCGAGCAAGGCGGCCGCAAGCTGTATGGCGAGTTGACGATGATTGTGACCGTCAACCACGATGGGCGCGTTCTGGCTACCGAGATCGTGCAAGGCTCGGGCAACCGCGCGCTGGACCGGCAGGCCGAGGCCATTGCCCGGGCCGCTGGCCCGTTCGGGCACTTCAATGCCGAGATGCGCCGCCAGGCCGACCAGATTGCCATGGTGGCGCGCTTCAAGTTCACGCGTGACCAAACCCTCGAAACCAACCTCGAAGCCAACCCTGAAGGCCGTAGCCCCTGAGTAACAGCCTCCGACGGCCTCCGGTAGCCAGTGGCGCGCCAGACAACAACGCGCCCTGTCCGCCCCCCACCCCTTCACACCGCGTTCCATGAGTTCTTCCGCTGACCTGTATTGCGTGATGGGCAACCCGGTGGCGCACAGCCGCTCGCCCGCTATCCACGCCCGTTTTGCCGAGCTGACCGGCGAGCAAATGGTGTACGAGCGCTGCCTGCTGCCCATCGACGGCTTTGCCCAGGGCGTGCGCGACTTCATCGCACGCGGCGGGCGCGGCTGCAACGTCACCGTGCCCTTCAAGATCGAAGCCGCCGCCCTGGCCACGCACCGCAGCGAACGCGTGCAGTTGGCGGGCGCCGCCAACACCCTGGTGTTTGCGCCCGACGGCATCCACGCCGACAACACCGACGGCCTGGGCCTGGTGGCCGACATCACGCGCAACGCCGGTCTGGCACTGGCCGGGCGCGACGTGCTGCTGGTGGGCGCAGGTGGTGCTGCAGCCGGCGTGCTGGGTCCCCTGCTGCAGGCGGGCGTGCGCCACATCACCGTGGCCAACCGTACGCTGGCCCGGGCCCAGGCGCTGGTGCAGGCCCATGCCGGCCTTGCATCGCTACAAAAAGCAGAGCTACTTGCGCTTACGCCACAAGCGCTAGAGGCCAATTTTGACCTCATCATCAATGCCACCGCCAGCAGCTTGGCGGGGGACGCCGTTCCTGTGCCCGCCCATGTGCTGCGCACCGGCAGCATGGCCTACGACATGATGTATGGCCCGGCGGCGCAAGGCTTTCTTGACTGGGCGCGCCAGCACGGCGCCGTTCCCCGCGACGGCCTGGGCATGCTGGTGGAGCAGGCTGCCGAGGCGTTTGCCCTGTGGCGCGGCGTGCGCCCGCCATCGGCGCAAGTGCTCAAAGAACTGCAGGCCACGGTGTGAGCGGGTCACCACCATGAAAGCTCTACTGCGCTGGCTGGGCCTGGTGGTCATTGCCGTGGTGGCCCTGCAGCTGTTCTTTGTGGCGCGCATCGCAGCGATGGCCGTGGTCGCCCCGGAATCCACTGCCTTTCAGCGTTCCGAAATCTGGACGCAGCTGGCCAGCAAGGGGCAGGTGCGCTGGCGCCAGCAGTGGATGCCCTACACCCAGATTTCCGATCACCTCAAGCGCGCCGTGATTGCCTCGGAAGACGACAGTTTCGTCAACCACGACGGCGTGGACTGGAACGCCATCGAAAAAGCCTGGGAACGCAACGCCCAGGCCGAGGCGCAAATCGCCAAGGCCCAGGCCCGGGCGCCCGACAAGCCCGTGCGCGCACCCAAGATCCGTGGCGGCTCCACCATCACGCAGCAACTGGCCAAGAACCTGCTGCTCTCGGGCGAGCGCACACTGCTGCGCAAGGGGCAGGAGTTTGTGCTGGCATTGCTGCTGGAGCAACTGCTCAGCAAGCAGCGCATCCTGGAGATCTACCTCAACAGTGTGGAATGGGGCGACGGGGTGTTTGGCGCCGAGGCCGCAGCCCAGCATTACTTCAAGAAGCCGGCCGCACGCCTGTCACCGCAAGAGGCCGCACGCCTGGCCGTCATGCTGCCCGCGCCCAAGCGCTTCGAAAAGACGCCGGGATCGGCCTATCTGGCAGGGCGCACGCGCACCATCATGGCCCGCATGGGCAGCGCCGAGCTGCCCTGAAAAGGCGTAAAGGCAAGCGCCAGCACCGACGACTCACCGCAAGTGCAGTGCGCCCCAACCGGAGCGCCCCGTGGGCCCGGGGTGGCGCAACCGGTGCCTATTTCTTGCTTTTGCGCCGCTTGCCGAAAGCCTCGGCGGGCGGCTTGGGCGCGCACCCCAGCGCAGCGCGGGCCAGGGCATCGGCCTCTGCATTGCGGTGGCGCGGAATCCACTGCAGGCTCACCGCCGCAAACGACTGCAGTTGCGTGCGCGCCTCATCGAACAGGTCTTGCAGCCGCGCAATCGGCGCCACCGGCGTGCCGCCGAGCTGCTCCACCAAAATGCTGCTGTCGCTGTACACCCGCAGCGCGCTGGCGCCGCGCGCCCGCAACGCCCCCAGGGCCAATAGCAGGGCACGCAGCTCGGCCTCGTTGTTGCAACCCGTGGTGTGGGTTGCCTGCGCCAGCGTGTGGCGGGTGCCGTCGGGCGCGCAAAGCACCACACCCAGCCCCATGCGGCCGGGGTTGGGCATGGCGCTGCCGTCGCAGTAGATGATCCAGCGGCTGACCGGGGTGGATTCGGCCATCGGATGCATCGCGCAGGCCGCACCGCCCACGCCACCGGCGGGTGCCGTGGCGGGGATCGCCATCAGCGGTAAAACGCTTCCACCTTGCCCTTGAGCTTGATCAGCAGCGGCTTGCCCTTGCGATCGAGCGTCTTGCCTGCGGGCACCTTGACCCAGCCTTCGCTGATGCAGTACTCCTCGACGTCGAAACGGTCCTTGTCGTTCAGGCGGATGCCGATGTCGTGCTCGAAAACGGCAGCCACATGGTGCGGGCTGCGCGGGTCGATGGACAGGTGGTCGGGCAGCGGGGGAGCGGTATGGGCTTCGGTCATGAAAATCTTTGCGAAATGAATGCAGGAAACCGCTGATTTTCACGGATTTGACCGGGCCTGGTCCGGGGTGGCTCAATGCGGCGGCAGTTTCGGCAGGCCAGCACACAGGTCAGCCCGGCGCCGGGGCGGGTTCGGCAGCTGCCCCCGTATCATCGCCTTCACGCTGGCCCTGTGCGATACATGTCTGTGGGCCGGCACTGTGGTTAGCCGCTGCCGGGCGCCGCCGCACTGGTTTTTAGACAAAAATGGGCTGTAGCGCTTATCCATCAAGCGCAATCAGCTATTAATTTAATAGCAAATGAGAATTCTGGGAATTGACCCCGGCCTGCAGACCACGGGCTTTGGCCTGATCGATGTGGACGGCCACCGGCTGAGCTATGTGGCCAGTGGCACCATCCGCACCACCGCGCTGGCCCTGGGTGACCTGCCTGGCCGGCTGAAAGTGCTGTTCGACGGCATCAGCGAGGTGGCGGTGCGCTACCAGCCCGACGTGGCCACCGTCGAGATCGTCTTCGTCAACGTCAACCCCCAGTCCACCTTGCTGCTGGGCCAGGCGCGCGGCGCCGCCATTACCGCCCTGGTGGCCAGCAACCTGCCCGTGGCCGAATACACCGCGCTGCAGATGAAAAAGGCCGTGGTCGGCCATGGCCGCGCCGCCAAAAACCAGGTGCAGGAGATGGTGCGCCGCCTGCTGCAGCTGCCGGGCCTGCCCGGCACCGACGCCGCCGATGCGCTGGGCATGGCCATCACGCACGCGCACGCGGGCGCGGCCATGGCCCGGCTCGGCGAAGCGGCCACGCTGCAGCGGCGCCAGCACGCGATGTACAAGGGCGGGCGCAGCTACTGAACAGGCCCCTGCCGCAGCCCGGGGCTTTGTGCCGCTGCGGAACGCAGGCCATCGCCACAGCCCTCGGCACAGTGTCAAGGCACAGCCCTGCCAGACATTGCCAGCCTCCAGACGAACCGCAGGAGCAGATCCTGCCTTGCCTGAACCATCCGTCGCCCGCTGCAACACCGACGCCGCCGTTGAGGGGGCCATGGCACCTGACGACAAGGCTTATTGCCCCATCCCCCGCTTGAGTTCTTTGAGCAGCAACAGCACCTGGTTGGAGGCATGGCGGCAGCGGCCGTTGAGCAGCTGAAGGGCCTGGGTCTGGTCTCCCGCCTGAAAGCAGGTGATGACGGCGGCAGCCTGCTGGTGAAAATAGCGGTGGCGCGCCACCAGCATGCCAAACGCCGGGTAATGCCCCAGCCGTTCCTGGCCAGAACCGTTGAGCCAGCGGCCCAGGTCGCAGCGGTCGTCCTGGCAAATGCGCTCGGGGCGCATGACCTCGCTGGAGCGGCCATGCACCATGTCCTGCAACTGCAAACGCCAGCCTTCGTGGCTGATGATCGCCGCGTCGATGTCGATTTCGGTCATCAGCATGGAGGCGTACTCTTCATCCAGCACCAGTTCGCTGCCGTTGTCTTCCACGGCCCAGGTGGTTTCGGGGCTGGAGGAATCCTGCTCACGAATCCTGAAAAATCGACTGAAAAAACCCATGTTTCCCCCAATGCAAGGTGTCCGCCACACATCGCGCCAGGTTCGGCGGCAATGGATTTGAAACATTTTGTTTGCCCGCCGGTGTTTTGGCTACCAAAAAATGACACCTGCGTCGCACCGGCGGCCGACGACCTTGCACAAAGACCCGGCTCCCGCAGCAGCGGCAGCAGCCATTGCGCGCCGCGCCGACAATCAGGCCATGACTACCACCCCACGCCCCGCTCTTTCCATGCTCGATCTGGTCGCCGTGCGCGAAGGCGGCACCGTCGCCCAGGCGTTGCAGATCGCCCTGCGCACCGCGCAACACGCCGAATCGCTCGGTTTCAAACGCTATTGGCTGGCAGAGCACCACAACATGGCCGGCATTGCCAGCTCGGCCACCGCCGTGCTGGTGGGACACATTGCCGGGGGCACGCAGCGCATCCGCGTGGGCTCGGGCGGCGTGATGCTGCCCAACCATGCGCCGCTGGTGGTGGCCGAAGCCTTTGGCACGCTGGCCGAGCTGTACCCCGGCCGTATCGACCTGGGCCTGGGCCGCGCGCCCGGCACCGACCCCACCACCATGCGCGCGCTGCGCCGCAGCCGCGTGGAGACGGCCGACGACTTTCCGCAAGACGTGGCCGAATTGCAGCGCCTGCTGGCTCCTGCCGAGCCGGGCCAGCGCCTCATCGCCATGCCCGGCGCGGGCACCAACGTGCCCATCTGGCTGCTGGGCTCCAGCCTGTTTTCGGCGCAGCTGGCAGCCGAACGCGGTCTGCCCTATGCCTTTGCCTCGCACTTTGCACCGCGCATGCTGCACCAGGCCATTGACCTGTACCGCAATCTCTACCGCCCGTCGGCGGCCTGGCCCAAGCCCTATGTGGTGATTGGCGTGCCGCTGATCGCGGCGCCCACCGACGCGGAGGCCGAGTTTCTGGCCAGCAGCACCTACCAGCGTGTGCTGGGCATCCTGACGGGCGACCGCAGCCGCCTGCTGCCACCCATCGAGAACTTTGCCGCGCGCCTGCAACCGCAAGAGCGCGCAGCCATTGGCGATTTTCTGGCCGCCGCCGTCATCGGCGGGCCCGACACCGTGCGCGCCGGCCTGGCCCACCTGCACAAGGCCACGAGCGCCGACGAACTAATGCTGGTGAGCGATGTGTTCGACCCGGCGCTGCGCCTTCGTTCGCTGGACATCGCGGCCCAGGCGCATGCCGCGATGGCAGAGGGCAGCGAGGCCGTGAACGCCTGAGCGTTTCTCGGCGCCCTACCAGCACATCACCGTGCCAGGTAGCCGCCATCCACGGGGTAGTAAGCCCCGGTCACGAACGACGCCTTGTCGGATGCCAGCCAGGTCACCAGCTCGGCCACCTCTTCAGGCCGGCCCAGGCGGCCGATCGGGTGAGCGCTCACCAGCATGGCGTTGACACCAGCGTCCTGCTCCAGCCCGCTGATCATGGGCGTATGGATGAAACCGGGGCCCACGGCATTGATGCGCACGCCCTGTGCGCTGTATTCCAGGGCCGCTGCCTTGGTCAACCCCAACACGCCGTGCTTGGCGGCGGCGTACGCAGGCGAGGTGGCAAAACCCACCGCGCCCAGAATGGACGCCATGTTGATGACCGAGCCGCCACCATTTTTCAGCATGGCGGCGATCTGGTATTTCATGCCGTAAAACACGCCCGAGAGGTTGATGTTGATGACCTGATCCCAGCCGTCCAGCGGGTAGTCCGCCGTGGGCGCCTGCGGGCCACCAATGCCGGCGTTGTTGCACGCCACATCCAGGCGGCCATAGTGAGCCACCGTGCGGTTGACCAGTGCCTCGCAGTCCGCAGGCTTGCCCACGTCGGCCGCGACAAAAATGGCGTCTCCCCCCGCGGCACGCACCAAGGCGGCGGTTTCTTCGCCCGCCTGCACATTCACGTCCGACACCACCACCTTGGCGCCCTCGCGCGCCCACATCAGCGCCACCGCACGCCCGATACCCGACGAAGCACCCGTGACCAACGCCACCTTGTTCTTCAGCATGAAAGCTCCTTGTTCAGAACATCTGCAACCCGATGCCGCAGTTCGCTTTTCATTCTGCGCGCCCAAGGCGGCGCTGTCTTGACCTGAGTCATCGCTGCGGCGCCACCACAGCGCGTCGGCCGGGGCAGCAGCGAGCCGCTACCATCACGGACCGACGAATTTTTTGTCTGGGACCGCCAGTGGTGTGATTCACTGACCACCCAAACGCCTCTTTACTGCCCCCTTCGCATCGCATGCCCGCATTTTCCTTTGAAGCCCTGGACGCCCAGGGCCAGACCCGCAGGGGCCTCATGGAGGCCGACACGGCCAAGGCGGCGCGCAGCCTGCTGCGGGCCCAGGCGCTGGTGCCGCTGGCGGTGGAACCGGTGCAGACCGGCCAGTCGCTCGACGGCAGCTCGGCCAGCCTGGGCCAGCGGCTGTTCACGCGGCCGGTGTTTGGCGCCTCGGCCCTGGCCATCTGGACACGCCAGATCGCCGGGCTCGTCTCTTCCGGCCTGCCGCTGGAGCGCGCGCTCACGGCGCTCGCCGAAGAGGCCGACGACGAACGCCAGCGCCACCTGGTGGCCGCGCTGCGCGCCGAGGTCAATGCCGGCGCCACATTTGCCCGCGCCCTGGCGCAGCACCCGCGCGAGTTTTCGGACATTTACTGCGCCGTCATCGGCGCAGGCGAGCACAGCGGCAACCTGGGCCTGGTGCTGGAGCGCCTGGCCGACGACCTCGAAGAACGCCAGGCCCTGCAGGCCAAGCTGATGGGCGCGGCGCTGTACCCGGCCATCGTCACCCTGGTCGCCATCGTGATCGTGCTGTTTCTGGTGAGCTACGTGGTGCCCCAGGTGGCCAGCGTGTTTGCCGGCACCAAGCGCGCCCTGCCCTTCCTCACCGTGGCCATGCTGGGGCTGAGCGCCGTCGTCCGCAGCTATGGTTGGTTGATGCTGATAGCTATTGCATTTATAGCTATAGGCGCAAGATGGGCGTTGACTTTTGAGCATTTTCGCCAAAAATTTGACGCTGCCTGGCTGACCCTGCCCCTGGTGGGAAAACTGGCACGCGGCTACAACGCAGCGCGCTTTGCCAGCACCCTGGCCATGCTGGCCAGTGCAGGCGTGCCCATCCTCAAGGCCCTGCAGGCCGCCGCCGAAACCCTGAACAACCGCGCGCTGCGGGCCGACGCGCTCGACGCACTGGTGCTGGTGCGCGAGGGCGCGCCGCTGGCCTCGGCGCTGGCCCAGAAAAAACGCTTCCCCGGCCTGCTGGCCATGTTTGCCCGCCTGGGCGAACAGACCGGCCAGCTGCCCGTGATGCTGCAGCGTGCCGCCACGCAGCTGTCCACCGAAGTGCAGCGCCGCGCCATGCAGCTGGCCACCATCCTGGAGCCGCTGCTCATCGTGGCCATGGGCCTGATCGTGATGCTGATCGTGCTGGCGGTGCTGCTGCCCATCATCCAGCTCAACCAGTTTGTGAAGTGAAGTGCACCCCCCTGTGGCGCTGCGCGCCTTCACCCCCTCTCTCGCCTCGCTGCGCAATGCGGGAGGGGGGACGCCGCCAGTGCGGCGGGGCGGCCCTTGCACGGCGGCCGCTGGTCTGGGCCACGCCCGTTGGGTGGGCTGCGGATGGGGCGCCGCGCGGTGGAGCAACTGATATGGAGGCTCCATGGCCGTGACACTGGACGACAAACTGGTGGTGGCGATTTCGTCGCGCGCGCTGTTCGATTTCGAAGAAGAAAACCGACTCTTCGACCCGGACCATCCGCAAAGCTACATGCAACTGCAGCTCGACCGGCTGGATGTTCCCGCGCGGCCTGGCGTGGCGTTTTCGCTGGTCAAGAAGCTGCTCGCCTTCAACGAGCCCGCGCAGCAGCGGGTGGAAGTGGTGGTGCTGTCGCGCAACGACCCGGTCAGCGGCATGCGCGTGTTCCGCTCGGCCAAGGCACACGGGCTGGCGTCGGTGCAGCGCGGGGTTTTCACGCAGGGGGCGGCGCCGTTTCGCTACCTGCGGCCTCTGGGTGCGCACCTGTTTCTTTCAGCCAACGCGGCCGACGTGAACGAGGCGCTGGCCATGGGCTTCCCCGCTGCCCAGGTCGCCACGCAATCGGCCCAGGCCAGCATCGCCCACCCGCACGAAGTGCGCATTGCGTTCGACGGCGATGCCGTGCTGTTTTCGGACGAGGCCGAGCGGGTTTTCCAGTCGGCCGGACTCGACGCCTTCCAGGCCCACGAGGTCGAAAAAGCCCTGCTGCCGCTGCCGCCCGGGCCCTTCAAGCCATTTTTATCGGCCTTGCATCGGTTGCAGCAAAGCGGTGCGCCGTCCATGCGCATTCGTACGGCCCTGGTCACCGCCCGCGGTGCACCCGCCCACGAGCGGGCCATCCAGACGCTGATGAGCTGGCAGATCGCGGTCGATGAGGCCATGTTTCTGGGCGGCATGCCCAAGGGCGAGTTCCTGCGCGAGTTCGAGCCCGATTTCTTTTTTGACGACCAGACGGGCCATGTCACCTCGGCAGCGCGCCATGTGCCCGCCGGCCATGTGCGCAGTGGCATTGCCAACCAGGGCACGCAGTCGGCCCAGTGAAGTGTCTCTGGGCACATTGGATGTAAACGAGCCATGTAGGGGCCGTGACGGCCGGACAAAACAATGCAACACCCGGTGAAAGCCTGCCTGCACGGCGTTGCAAACCCGCCGGCCAGCCGCAGCTATGTCACCATCGTCCGGTTCGATTCAAGGAGTTTTTTCGCATGCGCATGAAAATCTCGCTGGCACTGCTGGCTGCCCTGGGCTGCACCGTGGCTCTGGCCGGCCCGTTCGTGGCCGCCGCTCCCGCCCAGGCTCCGCTTTCCAAAGGCGAAATCAAGGCCATGCAGCAGTTCAAGATGCTCGACTTCAATGGCGACGGCAAACTCAGCCGCAGCGAAGTCGTGCTCTTTCCGCCTTTGTCCGCCGCATTTGAAGACGCCGACGCCAACCGCGACAACTTCGTGTCTTACGCCGAAGTGCAGGTTTTTGCCGTGAAATACCGCGCAGAACGTGAACGCAAGCGTGCTGCGCAGGCGAATGTGGCGTCGGGCAATCCGGTCGCCAAGCCTTGAGGCAATGCGATAGGTTTCGAAAAATAATGCCAAAATTGCCATCAAGCGCTTACACAGAAAGCGCTTTTAGCTATTTATTCAATAGCAAAAAACCATTGGTAAATGTTGGTCCACTACCCACGCACGGGTTTGCCTGCGGCCCGAGCAGGAGCACAGCCCAAGCCTGACCTTTTACAAGCCCGAGGTGCGCTTGATCTTGGGGTCTGAATAGGTCAACGGCTCGTTCTTGACCTGTTGGGCCAGGCGTTCCTGCAGGGTCATCTTGTTGATGTCCTGTGCCAGCTCAACCGCACTGCCGCTGGCCCGCCACATGGATTGGATGAACTCCAGCAGCTGCTTGGAAATGGGTTCCTTGGGCGGCTCGGGGGGCTCCTCGACCGTTTCTTTTTTCTTGACTTCCGTCCAGTCACGGTTGGGAGCCTCGGGGGCGGAAGGCTTATCGGGCTCGCGCACGATGGCGCCTTCTCCCAGCCGGTCCATGGACTCGACCGGGTTGGGCGCGTTGATGGGGCGCACCGCAGGGGCGCCCGAAGCACCAGTGGAATACAAATCAGCGCCCTGAGGACGCCAGTTTGGCGATCGATCGACAGGTGGCAGTTGCATAACCATGGCCCTTAATGAATGAAAAAGAGAAAGGGCTTTACAGCCTCCTCGTACATTCATAACGGCAAAAAGAAGGGGAAATTAAGCCTTTTTTCGCCTTATGCGCAAAAACAAGGGTTTACCCTCAAAAAAGACGGGTGCGCCGATACCTTTACCTTCTTGCGCCACCTTCCATGATTACTTACAGAAATCGTTCCAGCAACCGCAGGGATTGGCGGTCCAGCACTGTGGTGTCCGGCACCCGAAACTGCATGCCATCCCCCGCAGAAATCAGCAGACACGTGCGCCCGTTCAGCCGGCGAATGTCTTCCTCGGCCTTCAGCACGAACTGGGCGGGCCCTTTATCGGTGACAACGTCCCATGTGCTGGGAGTAGAGAAGCTCGATACAGAAGAGATCTGGCTGATAGTGGGCACAAACTCCCGCACCGCCAGTTCTTCATCAATCAGGCTGCGCGTCGACTCGGGCAACTGGTCCAACCGGTCAATCCAGACCAGCTCATGGCCATCCGGGCCGATGAGGGAAAGCCCTTCGGCGGGCGCCGCAATGGGAAATGCGCGCACGGGCGTGATGCCTTCGTGGGCGGTGCCGTTGGGCAGGGTCAGGACCAGCCGGCCGTGCGGGTTGCGGGCCAGGGTGAATGCAGGCATCGACACGAGGGTGAAGGCGGTGGTGTTCATGGCGGTTCCTTCGGTGTCTGTCACGAATTGCCAGCAGGGTGCGCCGGGTGCAGCAAGCCGCTGTCGATGATGACGCCGGCGGCCTCGGCGTCCTCTTCGGCGCGGCGGGCCTGGGCTTCATACAGCCGCCAGTAGGCGCCCTCTTTTTCCATCAGTTCGTCGTGCGGCCCCACCTCGACCACCTCGCCCCGGTCCATCACCACCAGCCGATCGGCCTTGCGCAGGGTGGACAGGCGGTGGGCGATGGCAATGGTGGTGCGTCCTTGCACCAGGTTATCGAGCGCCTTCTGGATTTCCTTTTCGGTTTCGGTGTCCACGGCCGACGTAGCTTCGTCCAGTATCAGGATGCGCGGGTCGATCAGCAGCGCGCGCGCAATGCTGATGCGCTGGCGCTCGCCACCCGACAGGCCCTGGCCGCGCTCGCCCACCAGCGAGTCGTAGCCGTGCTGCAGGCGCAGGATGAACTCGTGCGCATGGGCGGCGCGGGCGGCCGCAATGATCTCTTCGCGCGTGGCATCGGGCTTGCCGTAGGCAATGTTCTCGGCAATGGTGCCGAAAAACAGGAAGGGCTCCTGCAGCACCAGGCCGATGTGGCGGCGGTAGTCGGCCACGGCAAAACGCCGAATGTCCACGCCATCGACCTGGATGGAACCGTCGCTCACGTCGTAAAACCGGCTGATCAGGTTGACCAGCGTGCTCTTGCCCGAGCCGCTGTGCCCCACCAGGCCGATCATCTCGCCGGGGCGAATGTCCAAATCCAGGTGCTTGATGACCGCGCGGCTGCCGTAGCGAAAGCCCACGTTGCGCATCTGGATCGCGCCCTCCACGCGGGCCAGCTTCACGGGTTGAACCGGGTCGGGCACGTTGCTCACATGGTCCAGGATGTCAAAGATGCGCTTGGCGCCCGCCGCTGCCTTTTGCGTGACCGAAACGATGCGGCTCATTGAATCGAGCCGGCCGTAAAAGCGCCCGATGTAGGCAATGAAGGCCGTCAGCACACCCACGGTGATCTGGTTGTGCGACACCAGCCAGATGCCGAACGCCCAGACCACGAGCAGGCCGATTTCGGTCAGCAGCGACACGGTAGGCGTGAACACCGACCAGGTCTTGTTGAGCTTGTCGTTCACTTCCAGGTTGTGCTGGTTGGCATCGCGAAAGCGCTGGGCTTCGCGCTTTTCCTGGGCGAATGCCTTGACCACGCGGATGCCCGGAATGGTGTCGGCCAGCACATTGGTCACCTCGGACCACACGCGATCGATCTTTTCGAAACCCGTGCGCAGGCGGTCGCGCACGGTGTGAATCATCCAGCCAATAAAGGGCAGCGGCACCAGTGTGACCAATGCCAGCCAGGGGTTGATCGAGAAAAGGATGGCCGCCGTCATGCAGATCATCAGCACATCGGTGACGAAATCGAGGGCATGTAGCGACAGGAACACGTTGATGCGGTCGGTCTCGGAGCCGATGCGCGCCATCAGATCACCCGTGCGCTTGCCGCCAAAGTAGTCAAGCGACAGGCGCAGCAGGTGCTCGTAGGTGGTGGTGCGCAGGTCGGCGCCAATGCGCTCGGACACCAGCGCCAGGATGTAGGTGCGCGCCCAGGAGAGCCCCCATGCAGCCAGTGCCGATAGCAGCAGGCCGCTCAGATACAGCACGACCAGCCCGGGCTCGATCTGCTGGCCGTTCTGGAACGGGATCAGGATGTCATCCATCAGCGGGATGGTGAGATAGGGCGGCACCAGCGTGGCCGCAGTAGAAGCCAGTGTGAGGGCAAAGCCAGCGGCCAGCTGCTTGCGGTAGGGGCGCGCAAAGCGCCACAGGCGCAGCAGCACCCAGGTAGACGTTTGCGGCGGCTGCGCACGCGCGCAGGCGGGGCATTCTTCGGTGTCGGGGGGCAGCGGGGTATGGCACAGGGGGCAGGTGGGCTCGTCGGCCTCTTGCGGCGCCGCACCAGCCACCAGGCCGCGGGCCACCGCCTGCTCGAAGCGCTGCACCAGGCGCAGGGCCTGGGGATGATTGCCCAGGGTGAACCGCCAGAAGGCCAGCCGCGCATCGGGGGCCTGCAGCTCCAGCGTTCCCACCCCGCCATGGTCTTGCAACCGCAGCGCCAGCCCGCCGGACAATGGCCAGGCACGCCAGGCGGCAGCGCCCGGGTCACAGGCCAGGATGCGCTCCGGGGTCAGCACCACCCACCCGGTGGCAAAGCGCAGTTCGGCGCTCAGGTCAACCTGTAACGCCGCCAGCACGTTCTCTTGGGGAGCGAGCATGGCCCGCAAATCGGCCCCTTGGGGGCCAGAAAAGACACCGGAGGCGTCCACAGAATGGTGATGTTGCATAAGTTTGGGTTCTCTGCCGCCAGCGATACAAAGCCGCACGCGGTGCAGAAGCCGGAATTTTGACCGAAACCTGAAGCGCCGGAGCAAACGGCTCCCCCCTCCACCCCTTCAATAGCAAAACTCACGCACAACCGGGCGCACAATTGCACTCCCTGTCCGGCCCGCCCGGTGCCCCTGAACCGCTCCGCAACATGGCAAAAATCGACGATATCCAACTGCTCCGCATCAACTACCTGCGCGGCCCCAACATCTGGACCTACCGGCCGGCACTCGAGGTCTGGCTCGACCTTGGTGTTCTGGAAGACCATCCCTCCCACACCATTCCCGGGCTGAACGACCGCCTCACCACCTGGTTGCCGGCGCTGGAAGAGCACCACTGCGGCGTGGGCGAGCGCGGCGGTTTCCTGCAGCGGCTGCAAGAAGGCACCTGGTGTGGCCATGTGCTGGAGCATGTCGTCATCGAGCTGCTCAATCTGTCGGGCATGCCCACGGGATTTGGCCAGACGCGCAGCACGTCGGTGCGCGGCGTTTACCGCATGGTGTTCCGTGCCCGCGACGAGCAGGTGGCACGCATGGCACTGGCACAAGGCCACCGCCTGCTGATGGCCGCCATCAACGATGAACCTTTTGATGTGCCGTCGGCCGTGGCCAAGGTGCGCACCGAGGTGGACGACCGCTACCTGGGCCCCAGCACCGCGTGCATCGTCACGGCGGCCACCGACCGCGGCATCCCGCATATCCGCCTGAACGACGGGAATCTGGTGCAGCTGGGTTACGGGGCCCGCCAGCGCCGCATCTGGACGGCCGAGAGCGAATTCACCAGCGCCATTGCCGAGGGCATCGCCTCCGACAAGGACCTCACCAAGAGCCTGCTCAAATCCTGCGGTGTGCCCATCCCAGACGGCCAGGTGGTCAACAGCCCTGAAGAGGCCTGGGAAGCCGCCGAGGACATCGGCCTGCCCGTCGTGGTGAAGCCCTCGGACGGCAACCATGGCCGTGGCGTGACACTGGACCTGCGAAAGAAGGAAGACATTGAGGCGGCCTACCACGTCGCCTACCCCGAAGGCAGCGACGTGATGGTGGAGCGCTTCATCCTGGGTGATGAACACCGCCTGCTGGTGGTGGGCGGCAAGCTGGTGGCGGCGGCGCGGGGTGAAGTGGTGTCCATCACCGGCAATGGCCGGTCCACCGTCAAGGAACTGATCGACACCCAGCTCAACTCCGACCCACGCCGGGGCTACGAAGAAGAATACCCGCTCGAAATCATCGACCTGGCAACCGACACCAAGGTGCAGCTCGAACTCAAGCGCCAGGACCTGGGCGCAGACTCCGTGCCCGTCGCGGGCCGCCAGATCGTGGTGCAGCGCAACGGCAACGTGGCCGTGGATTGCACCGACGACGTGCATCCCGAGGTGGCCTACATCGCCGCGCTGGCCGCCAAGGTGGTGGGGCTGGACATCGCCGGTATCGACATGGTGGCGCAGGACATCTCCCGCCCGCTGCACGAACAAGGCGGCGCCATTGTGGAAGTCAACGCCGGCCCCGGCCTGCTCATGCACCTCAAGCCCGCGGAGGGCGCGCCCCGGCCCGTGGGCCAGGCCATCGTCGAGCACCTGTTCCCCGCAGAAGAACACCAAGACGATGACACCGTCGGCCGCATCCCGGTGGTGGGCGTGGCCGGCACCCGGGGCACCGCCACCATTGCACGCCTGGTGGCCTGGCTGCTGCATCTGGGCGGGCGTCACACCGGCCTGGCCTGCCGTGATGGCCTTTTTCTGGACCGCCGCTGCGTGGAATCCGCAGACAGCGCCCACTGGGAGGCGGCCCACCGCATGCTCATGAACCGCATGGTGCAAGCGGCCGTGATTGAAAACGACGCCCGCACCATCCTGCGCGACGGGCTGGCCTACGACCGCTGCCAGGTGGGCGTGGTCACCGACATGGACGGCGCAGAAAACCTGGCCGAATTCGACATCCAGACCCGTGAGCAGATGACCAAGGTGCTGCGCACGCAGGTGGATGTGGTGCTGGACGGCGGCGCCGCCGTGCTCAACGCTGCCGACCCACAAGTGGCCGATCTCGCCCCGCTGTGCGATGGCGACGTGGTGCTGTACGCACAAGACGCCAGCCTGCCCGCCATCGTGGAACACCGCGCCCGCGACCATGGCCGGGCCGTGGTGGTGCGCAACAACCGCGTGGTACTGGCCACGGGCAGCGCGGAGCATGTGCTGGGCACGCTGTCCGAGCTGACTTTCGGGCGCAACGCCATCGTGCCCGACACCGATGCCCTGCTGGCCGCAATTGGCGCCGCCTGGGCGCTGGACATTGCCCCCGACCTCATCGGCGCCGGGATCAAGACTTTCGAGCCCGAACTGCCGTCCGTGAGCACCCTGCCCACCTGATGCCAACCCGTTGTTGATTCCATCACCCTCGAACTGACCGGGGCCTGCCAGCCCTGATGGACCACAGAAAGACACTTTCATGGATGTATCTCGCACCCGGGCCCTGCGCGGCCCCAACCTCTGGAGCCGCCACATGGCCATCGAGGCCGTGGTGGCCTGCGCCGAGTCTGAACAGGCCATCTCCCGCATGGACGGCTTCGAAGCCCGGCTGCGGGCCCTGTTTCCGGCCATCGGCATGTTGCACCCCGAAGGCGGCAGCGGCGATGTCTCGCTCGCCCATGTGCTGCAAACGGCAGCGCTGGCCCTGCAGGCCCAGGCCGGCTGCCCGGTGACCTTTGCCCGCACCACCGCCACGATCGATCCCGGCGTGTACCAGGTGGTCGTGGAATACAGCGAGGAAGCGGTGGGCCGGCAGGCCTTTGAAGATGCCCAGCGCCTCATCAACGCCGCGCTGGGCCAGGGCGACTTCGATGCCGAAGCCGCCATTGCCAACCTGCGAGAGCTGGACGAAGACGAGCGCCTGGGCCCGAGCACCGGCGCCATCGTCGATGCCGCCGTGGCGCGCGACATTCCGTTTCGCCGCCTCACCCGCGGCAGCCTGGTGCAGTTTGGCTGGGGTTCCAGGCAGCGCCGCATCCAGGCCGCCGAAATCGATTCGACCAGCGCCGTGGCCGAATCGATTGGCCAGGACAAAGACCTCACCAAGCGCCTGCTGCACGCGGCCGGCGTGCCGGTGCCGCTGGGCCAGCCCGTGGATACCGTGGAAGAGGCCTGGGAAGTCGCCCTCAAGGTCGGCTTGCCCGTGGTGGTGAAGCCCCAGGACGGCAACCAGGGCAAGGGCGTCACGGTCAACATCACCGACCGCGCCCAGCTCGAAGAAGCCTACAAGAACGCGGCCGACTACGGCACCGTGATGGTCGAGCGCTTTTTGCCCGGCCACGATTTCCGCCTGCTGGTGGTGGGCGACCAGCTGGTGGCCGCCGCCCGGCGTGAGCCGCCCCAGGTGCTGGGCGACGGCCAGCACACCGTGCGCGAGCTGGTGGACCAGGTCAATCTCGACCCGCGCCGTGGCGAAGGCCACGCCACTTCGCTCACCAAGATACGCCTCGATGACATTGCCGTGGCCCGCCTGGCCATGCAGGATTTGACGCCCGATTCGGTGCCCTCCAAGGGCCAGCGCGTCATCCTGCGCAACAACGCCAACCTATCCACCGGCGGCACCGCCACCGATGTGACCGATGACGTGCACCCCGAAGTGGCCGCCCGCGCCGTGGCCGCCGCCCAGATGGTGGGCCTGCACATCTGCGGCGTGGACATGGTGGCCGAAACCGTGTTGCGCCCGCTGGAAGAACAAGGCGGCGGCTTTGTGGAGGTGAACGCCGCCCCCGGCCTGCGCATGCACCTGGCCCCCAGCTATGGCAAGCCCCGCAACGTGGGCCAGGCCATGGTGGACCGCCTGTTCGCCCATGGCGACAACGGCCGCATTCCGGTGGTGGCCGTCACCGGCACCAACGGCAAGACCACTACCGCACGCCTGATCGCCCACCTGTTCACGGCCCAGGGCATGCGCGTGGGCATGACCAACACCGATGGCGTGTATGTGAACGGCCGCCAGATCGACAGCGGCGACTGCAGTGGCCCCAAGAGCGCCCGCAACGTGCTGCTGCACCCCGAGGTAGACGCCGCGGTGTTCGAAACGGCCCGTGGCGGCATCTTGCGCGAAGGCCTGGGTTTTGACCGCTGCCAGGTGGCCGTGGTCACCAACATCGGCGCGGGCGACCACCTGGGGCTGAACTACATCACCACGGTGGAAGACCTGGCGGTATTGAAGCGCGTGATCGTGCAGAACGTGGCCACCACCGGTTATGCCGTGCTCAACGCCACCGACCCCATCGTGGCGGCCATGGCCTCGTCTTGCCCAGGCAAGATCATCTTTTTTGCCAGCGACCGCCACCACCCCGTGATGGCCACGCACCGCGCCCAGGGCCACCGCACCGTGTATGTGGACGGCGACTCCGTGGTGGCCGCAGAAGGCTCGTGGCGCGAAACCATCCACCTGCGCGACGTGCCCATCACGCGCAACGGCAAGATCGGTTTTCAGGTCGAAAACGTCATGGCCAGCGTGGCGGCCGCCTGGGGCGCTGGCCTGCCCTGGCAGACCATTCGCCGCGGTCTTTCGGGCTTTGTGAATGACAGCGACAACGCCCCGGGCCGCTTCAACCTCATGGACTTCAAGGGCGCCACGGTGATTGCCGACTACGGCCACAACCCCGACGCCATGCGCGCCCTGGTCGCCGCCGTCGATGCACTGCCCGGCAACCGCCGCAGCGTGGTGATCAGCGGCGCCGGCGACCGCCGCGACGAAGACATCCGCGAGCAGACCGTGATTCTCGGCGCGGCCTTTGACGACGTGATCCTGTACCAGGACGCCGCCCAGCGCGGCCGCGGCGATGGCGAAGTGATGGCGCTGCTGCGTGAAGGCCTTGCCGGCGCAGCCCGCACCAGGCATGTCGAGGAAATCCGGGGCGAGTTCATTGCCATCGACACTGCCCTGGATCGCCTGCAGCCGGGCGACCTGTGCCTGGTGCTGGTGGACCAGGTGGAAGAAGCCCTGGCGCACCTGGCCCGGCGCTGCGCCGAAGCGGGAGTGGCCGCATGATGGCCGCGCGCCGATGGGCAGGTCGGGCGGCTGTGGCCGGGGGCCTGCTGGCCTCCACCCTGCTGTCGGGCGCTGCGCTGGCCGCTTCCGGTGAAAAAATCGGCACTGTGGACACGGCCTTTCAATGGATCGGACGCGACCACGACATCATCGTGGAGGCCTACGACGACCCCGGCGTGCAGGGCGTGACCTGCTATGTGTCGCGCGCGCGTATCGGGGGCGTCAAAGGCACGCTGGGCCTGGCCGAAGACCGCGCAGAGGCATCGATCGCCTGCCGCCAGGTAGGTGCCATCAGCATCCCTGAGCCGCTCAAGAAGCAGGAAGAAGTGTTCAGCGAGCGCATGTCGATCCTGTTCAAGCGCCTGCGCATCGTGCGCATGGTGGACCCGGCGCGCAACACGCTGGTCTACCTCACCTATTCAGAAAAGCTGATCGACGGTTCGCCCCAGAACAGCGTAACCGCCGTGCCGGTGGACCGCGCCACGCCGATTCCGCTGCGCAAGTGAACCGGCGGGCGCTATGCCGGAGCAGCCCTTCAACGCCTTTCATCCTGGGCTAGTCGAAGGGCCTGCCCCTTGCATTCAGGCGGTAACAAACCCAGCCTTTGAGGATGGGTCACGCACCCGTTCACATGGGGCACCCGGCTGGTTTTTTAATGAAATCAGCCTCTAGCCCTTACCCTTAAAGCGCTAACAGCTATTAATTTAATAGCAAATCAACCTCATCAACCCTGCGCCGCAATCTGGCGCAGCGCCTGTACGAACACCTCCACCGGCTGCCCGCCCGAGATCAGGTGGCGGTCGTTGATGATGATCGCGGGCACCGAGTGAATGCCCTGCTGCTGATAGAACTGCTCGCGCTCGCGCACCTCGGTGGCATAGCGGTCCGAGGCCAGCAGCTCGCGGGCGGCATCGGGGTTCAGCCCCACCTCGCCCGCCACCCGCACCAGCACTTCGTGGCTGCTGGGGTCCTGCCCATCGGTGAAATACGCCGTGAACAGCGCATGTTTGAGCGCTCGCTGCAGGCCGTGCTCTTGCGCCCAGTGCAGCAGGCGGTGCGCATCAAAGGTGTTGTAGATGCGGCTGCGCTTGTCCATGCCGAAGGTGAATCCCAGCTCGGCACCGCGCGCGGCAATGGATTCGCGGTTCTTCTGGCTCTGCTCGGGCGAGGCGCCGTACTTTTCGTGCAGGTGCTCGCCAATGTCCTGGCCTTCCGGTGCCATCTGCGGGTTCAGCTCGAAAGGCTGAAAGTGCAGGTCGACCGCGACTTCATCCTTGAGCCTGTCTGCCGCCTGCTCCAGCGCCTTGAGGCCGATGATGCACCAGGGGCAGGACACGTCAGAGACGAAATCAATCTTGAGGGCAGTGGGCGTGGCAGTCATGGCAAAGTGGCTCCGGCGGGCAAAAGCTGCATGGTAGTGACTCGGCAATGCCTGCGCCGCCAGCGGGGCACTGCGGCTACAGGCGAGGTATTTGCAGCGCCTGGTTGTGCCACGCCATTGCCTGGCACCCGCCCACAATTCCACACAAACTGTGGCGTTGAAACAAGCTTGCCTAGACTGCATCTGTATGAACGGCACTTGCACAGCACCGCGTTGGTGCTGCGCCAAGGCGCTTGCTATCCGCCCCTCACCATTTTTAACGCCGCACGAGACCTGCCACCATGAACCTGGACCAGCAAAAATCCATTCTTACCATTGCCCTTTTGGCCGCATTTGCCGACGGCAGCAAGGACGACACCGAGCGCGAGGAAATCCGCCGCCTGGCCCAGTCGCTGGCTGGCGACGCGGGCATGGCCGACCTGCCGCGCATCTACCAGGACGTGCTGCTGCAGCGCACCAGTGTGCAGGCGGCGGCCAGCGCCTTGGGTGACCCCATGCAGCGCCAGCTGGCCTACGAAATGGCGGTGTGCGTGTGCGATGTGGACGGCCGCCAGACGGCGGCCGAGCGCGACTTTCTGGCCACGCTCAAAACGGCGCTGCAACTCGATGCCCAGCAGACTGCGGCGTTTGACCAGGAAGCCGATGCGCTGGTGGATGTGGCAGAAAAAGCCATCCCGCCCACCCTGCCTGCAGTAGCAGCACCGGGTACCGCGCCCGCTGCCCCCGCCACGGGCACATCGGATGCGGACCTGGACAAATCCATCCTCAACTACGCCCTGCTCAACGGCGCACTGGAGTTGCTGCCGCAGTCGTGGGCGTCGATGGCCATCATTCCGCTGCAGGTGAAGATGGTGTATGGCATTGGCAAGGCCTACGGCGTAGAGCTGGACCAGGGCCACATCAAGGAATTCATCGCCGCCGCCGGGGTGGGCCTGACCTCGCAATACCTGGAGCAGTTTGGCCGCAAGTTGCTCGGTGGCCTCTTGGGCAAGGCAGCGGGCAAAACCCTGGGCCGCATGGGCGGTGCCGCCACCGGCATGGCGTTTTCGTTTGCCACCACCTACGCGCTGGGGCAGGTAGCCCGGCGCTACTACGCGGGCGGCCGGGTGATGAGCACGGCCATGCTGCGCGAAACCTTCCAGAACCTGCTCGGCCCCGCCAAGCAACTGCAGACGCAATACCTGCCGCAAATCCAGCAGAAGGCCGCTACGCTGGACGCAGGGCAGATCCTGGCGATGGTGCGGGGGGCATAAGCAACCCACAGGGCCGAGCCTCGCCCCGCATGATGCTGGGTGGCGGGTGGCGGGGCCGGCGCCATAAGGCTGGAGCCGTTCGCGTTGCACTCGTGAAACGGTTTCACCCAGTGCGAACGGTGCGTGCTGCACCCCATCGGCACCATCAATTTTAATAGCTGCCAGCGCTTTACCTAAAAGGGCTAGCGGCCGTTTTGGCATATATTCCACGGCCCACGCACCTGCACTTCCAACCCGGCGCCTCCCGCAGGGCCCGGCGGCCGCCTCTGCAACTGCGGGCAAGGGCAGCTGCGCCGTTGCAACACCACGGTCAAACCCCGTGGCCTGCGGATCGGCACATGCCAGAATCAGCCATGCACGCCACCACGGAATCTGCAGAAATTACCGCACAGCTGCCGTCGAAACCCCGGTCCGACAGCGCCTTGACGGCCCTTTACAGCGCGGCGCTGGGCCCCGTGCATCTATCCCGCTATCTGCCGATTTTTGCGCGCTTCGATGAGGCGGGCCGCACCACCACCAGCTGGAACTGGGCCGCCAGCCTGTGCACCCTGAACTGGATGGTGTTTCGCCAGCTGTGGGGCGCAGCGCTGGTGTATGTGGCGGCGGCCGAGGGCGTGGCACTGCTGGTGTTCGGCGTGGGGCGCCCGCTGCTGGAGTGGCCCGAGGCGGTGGAATGGGGCGTGGCGGCGGCTTTTGTACTGCTCAGTTGTGCCGTGCCCGGCCTTTACGGGAACGCCCTGCTGCATGCCGATACCCACAAAAAAATAGCGCGGGCCCTTACTGCCACGCATACCCTCAACGAAGCCTGCGCACTGCTGGCGCGGCAAGCCAGCTCCTGGAAACGGCTCGCCTGGCTGGTGGCTGGTAATCTGGCCTTGGCGCTGGCCGCTGCCGGTGCCTATCTGGCAATGCCTTCCACCGGCACGGCGGGGGCAGACTCTTCCACGCCCGTTGCCCCGGTTCGCCCCGTGCCTCCCGAACCCGCTGCGCCTACCACGCCACCCGATGCGCTCCTGCAGCCAGCCACCATGCCGACCCAGCCTGTGGCGTCCGAACCCGCAGCACTGCCGTCGCCAGCAGCGACCGACAGCGCCACAGCGGGCCAATTGCCCACCTCGGAAACAATGCCTACCCCAGTGCCAGCGGCAGCTCCCGAGCAGGCTCCTGCTCCTGCTCCCGCTGCTCAACCACAACCCGCTGCCTCCTCCCCTCCTGCCGCAGCGCCCCTGGCGCAGGCCGCAGACAAGGTCGCACCCCCAAAACGCCCATCGCCGCCCCAAGCCAAGGCCAGGGCATCCACTCCCGACGCCCCGGCAGCACCGCCAGACACCACTGCCTCCGCCAGCACCGCCCAACCCCTGCCAGCGGTCGGCACTGCGCCGGGCTATTACATCAACGTTGGTCTTTTTGCCGAAGAAGCCAATGCCCGCAAGGCCCAGGCGCGGTTGCTCAACGAGGGCCTGCCGGCCTTCCGGCAGGAAACACGGGTGGGAAAAAAGCGCCGGCTAAGAGTGCGGGTGGGACCCTACAGCGACCGCACTGCCGCCGACGCAGCCGCCGTCACCATACGTGCCATGGGACTGGAAGCGCTGGTGGCCCGGCAGGGGGCCTGAGTAAGCTCAATGACTCCGATCCACATGATTGGGAGCAAAAACAGGCGCAAGTGCTTGCTGGCATTGCCCAATTAGCCTTTATTTTTGCGGCACTCAACCCCCCGCATAAACGCACGGCCAGGTGAACGCAACACGGTCTGGCCAGGGCACACCCATCAGGGTGACTGCACGCTGCAACCCCACCCAAAATCCCCCGCTCGCACAGGGGCGTCTTGAAATGGCCACAAATGCCCGTATCATTAGCACTCACCCCAAACGAGTGCTAACAAGGCGCTGGTGCGGAGGAAGTTTGGTGGCGTCCGAAACTTCGGGTGCTTGTAATCCGGCTATTTTTTTCAGTCAACAGGAGCAATGCAATGAATCTTCGCCCTCTGCACGATCGCGTGATCGTCAAGCGTATCGAAAGCGAAACCACGACCGCCTCCGGCATCGTGATCCCTGACAACGCCGCTGAAAAGCCTGATCAAGGTGAAGTGCTGGCCATCGGCCCCGGCAAGAAGAACGACAAGGGCGAGCTGATCGCCCTGAACGTGAAGGTCGGCGACCGCGTTCTGTTCGGCAAGTACTCGGGCCAGACCGTCAAGGTCGGCGGCGACGAACTCTTGGTCATGAAAGAAGACGACCTGTTCGCCGTTGTCGAGAAGTAATTGCTACTGCGCGGCCCACATGCGTCGTTGGGCGGTGCTCGGAGTCCTCACGTACAGGGAGTACGTTCCGGTTCCTGCGCTCCGTCCGCCTAGCCTGTGAACCGCTCGCTACGCAATTCTTTTCCCGACACAGTCATCTGTTTCACAAATTTTTAGATATTCAGGAGCTCCATCATGGCAGCAAAAGACGTAGTTTTCGGCGGCGAAGCCCGCGCACGCATGGTTGAAGGCGTGAACATTTTGGCCAACGCGGTCAAGGTGACTCTGGGCCCCAAGGGTCGCAATGTGGTGCTGGAGCGCTCGTTCGGCGCCCCTACCGTGACCAAGGACGGTGTGTCCGTGGCCAAGGAAATCGAACTCAAGGACAAGCTGCAGAACATGGGCGCCCAGCTCGTGAAGGAAGTGGCCTCCAAGACCAGCGACAACGCTGGTGACGGCACCACCACCGCCACCGTGCTGGCACAAGCCATCGTTCGCGAAGGCTTCAAGTACGTGGCCGCCGGCATCAACCCGATGGACCTCAAGCGCGGTATCGACAAGGCTGTGACGGCCCTGGTTGCCGAGCTGAAGAAGGCTTCCAAGCCCACCACCACCTCCAAGGAAATCGCACAGGTCGGCTCGATCTCTGCCAATTCCGACGAAACCATCGGCAAGCTGATCGCTGACGCCATGGACAAGGTTGGCAAGGAAGGCGTGATCACCGTGGAAGACGGCAAGTCGCTGGAAAGCGAACTGGACGTCGTGGAAGGCATGCAGTTTGATCGCGGCTACCTGTCGCCCTACTTCATCAACAACCCCGAAAAGCAATCCGCGATTCTGGACAACCCTTTCGTGCTGCTGTTCGACAAGAAGATCAGCAACATCCGCGACCTGCTGCCCACGCTGGAGCAAGTGGCAAAGGCTGGCCGTCCGCTGCTGATCATTGCCGAAGAAGTCGAAGGCGAAGCCCTGGCTACGCTGGTGGTCAACACGATCCGCGGCATCCTGAAGGTGGTGGCTGTCAAGGCTCCTGGCTTCGGCGACCGTCGCAAGGCCATGCTGGAAGACATCGCCATCCTGACGGGCGGCAAGGTCATCGCAGAAGAAGTGGGCCTGACCCTCGAAAAGGTGACGCTGGCCGACCTCGGCACGGCTGCCCGTATCGAAGTGGGCAAAGAAAACACCATCATCATCGACGGCGCTGGCGCAGCTGCTGACATCGAAGCCCGCGTCAAGCAAGTGCGCGTGCAGATCGAAGAAGCCACGTCCGACTACGACCGCGAAAAGCTGCAAGAGCGCGTGGCCAAGCTGGCTGGCGGTGTTGCCGTGATCAAGGTCGGCGCTGCCACCGAAGTCGAAATGAAGGAAAAGAAGGCCCGCGTGGAAGACGCACTGCACGCAACGCGCGCAGCTGTGGAAGAAGGCGTTGTGGCCGGTGGTGGCGTGGCCCTGCTGCGTGCCAAGCAAGCCGTTGGCACCTCCATCAAGGGTGACAACGCTGACCAGGACCACGGCATTGCCCTGGTGCTGAAGGCCATCGAAGCGCCTCTGCGCGAAATCGTGAACAACGCCGGCGGCGAAGCCTCGGTGGTGGTGAACGCTGTGTTGGCCGGCAAGGGCAACTTCGGCTTCAACGCTGCCAACGACAGCTACGGCGACATGCTCGAGCTGGGCATTCTGGACCCCACCAAGGTCACCCGCACGGCGCTGCAAAACGCAGCATCGGTGGCATCGCTGCTGCTGACGACCGAGTGCATGGTGGCTGACGCTCCGAAGGAAGAAGCCGGTGCTGGCGGCGGCATGCCTGACATGGGCGGCATGGGTGGCATGGGCGGCATGGGCATGTAATTGCCTGGTCCTCGCGCAGCCGCGCTGGCTGCGCAGCCCCACGAAAAGCCCGCAGGTCTTTTGGCCTGCGGGCTTTTTTCATGCCACGCGGCCAGGGGCTGCGTTTAGCCGTTGGCCGACGCGTCGCTGGGCTGCACCCACCAGTACAGAAGCACCAGAAAACCGATACCGGTGAGCAGCAGCAGTTGCCACCAGCCCGTGCGGCCGATGTCGTGCAGGCGGCGGGCGCCCACGGCCAGTGCCGGCAACAGCAACGCCAGCGATGCGATGCCGTTGATCACATCGCCCAGCATGCTGGCGGCCACCATAACCAGCACCTGGAACAGAAAAAACCACCAAAACTCGGAGCGTTTTGCCCGCCCCGAAAACGTGGCGTACTGCCCCAGACACGACTTGATTGCCTGAACAAAATCCATGGTGAATTCCCTCTGTCTTGGTTGAATGCTGACGAATTGCGGGCGAGTGCCCCGGAGCATGATAGGCGGGCAGTGCGACAAGTGCGTGTGCGTGGCCACGTCCGTCGGATCGCTGCAGCGGCGTCGACCCGCACCCCCATTTGCTACTACTTTAATAGCTATTAGCGCTTTATAAATAAGCACCAGAGGCAATTTTGACCATTATTTTGACGAAATGACCTGCGGCGGCCTTGGCGCTCCTTAAGCCATTCTTCATGCCCGCCCTGCACCATGGCGGCATGCAAAAACAACACCCCATCTCTCTCGCACGCATGGTTGCGCTGCTGGCGCTGACCTTTGCCCTGGTACCGGCCCACGCCGGCGACACCACCGCCGCCTCGCAGATGCAGCGCTGGAGCGATGTTTCCGGCAAGTCGGTCAACGCCGAGCGCGGCCGCGTGTTTTTCACCAGCCGCCATGGTGGCGAATGGTCGTGCGCCTCGTGCCATGGCAATCCGCCCACCACGCCCACGCGCCACGCCAGCACGGGCAAGACCATCACCCCGCTGGCGCCGGCCTTCAACCCCGAGCGCTTCACAGACCAGGCCAAGGTGGACAAATGGTTTCGCCGCAACTGCAACGACGTGCTGAGCCGTGAATGCACCGCCGTCGAAAAGGCCGATGTACTGGCCTGGCTGCTGCAGTTCGACGCCAAAAACCCACCCCCACCCGCCCCCGCCCCCGCCAAGGACAAGCCATGAACCGCAACTCCTTGATGATTCCCCCCGCGCCGCTCCTGCGCACCACTGGCCGTTTTGCCACGCTGCTGGCGCTGGCCTGCGCACTGCCCGCCGCCTGGGCTGACAGCCGCCAGATGCCCGCCAGCGCCATGCTGCCGGTCTACAAGCAGGAGTGCGCCGCCTGCCACATGGCCTACCCGCCCGGCATGCTGCCCGCCAGTTCGTGGAGCCGCATGATGAAAGGGCTGGACCAGCATTACGGCACCGACGCCTCGCTGGATGCGGCCATGGTGCGCCAGATCGGCACCTGGCTCGAAGCCCATGCGGGCACCTACAAGCGCGTGCGCGAGGCGCCGCCCCAAGACCGCATCACCCAATCCGCCTGGTTTGAGCGCAAGCACCGCGACGTGGAGCCGGCGGTGTGGAAGCGCGCCGCCGTGGGCAGCCGCGCCAACTGCATGGCCTGCCACACCCGCGCCGACCAAGGTGACTTTGACGACGACCGCGTCCGCATTCCGAAGTGAGAACCGCCATGACTTCTGACACCCTTTCTTCAGCCTCGCCCTCTTCAGCTTCCGCGCCGTCCCCGGCGCAAGCGCAAACGCCCCGGCCTGCCACCCGCCGCGTGGTCGATGCCACCACGCGCATGCTGCACTGGCTGATGGCGCTGAGCTTCACGGCGGCCTATATCACCGCCGATGGCGAGCGCTGGAGACTGGTGCACGTCACGCTGGGCTACACGCTGGCGGGGCTGGTCGTGGCACGCCTGCTGTGGGGCGTGTTCGGACCGCGCCAAGTGCGCATGTCGGTGCTGTGGCGCAAGCTGCAGGGGCTGCCGGCATGGTTGAAGTCCCTGGCCGCGGTGCGTTCACCCTCCGCTCTGCAGGCCACCTGGCGACCGGGGCAAAACCTGCTGATGGCACTGGCCGTGGCGCTGATCCTGGCGCTGGTAGCGCCGCTCACCCTCAGCGGCTACGCGGTGTGGGACGAATGGGGCGGCGAATGGCTGGAGGAAGTGCACGAGTTCTTTGGCAACACCCTCTTGTTCGTGGTGCTGGCGCACATCGGCCTGATCGCCCTGCTGAGCGTTCTGCGCCGTAAAAACCAGGCACTGCCCATGCTGACAGGCCGCGTGCAGGGCCCCGGGCCCAATCTGGCCCAGCGCAACCATGGCTGGCTCGCCGCCGCCGTACTGGCCTGCGTGCTCGCATTCTGGACGTGGCAGTGGAACACTGCGCCCGAGCTGCCCGCTGGCGATGCCGCACGCTGGAGCGAGAATCACCATGATGATGACGACGACTGACTGAAAGCACCCTCCATGCGCATCCTGCTGGCCGAAGACGACGAACTGCTGGGCTCGGGCATCCGCGCCGGCCTGGCGCAAAACGGCTTCCAGGTGGACTGGGTGCGCGATGGCGTGGCGGCCGAGCGTGAGCTGGCCACCGGCGCCTACCAGGCTGCCGTGCTGGACCTGGGCCTGCCACGGCTGGATGGCATGGAGGTGCTGCGCCAGGTGCGCGCACGGCGCAACACCACGCCCGTGCTGGTGCTGACGGCCCGCGACGCGGTGCCCGCGCGCATCGCCGGGCTGGACGCGGGCGCTGACGACTACCTCATCAAGCCCATCGACCTGCATGAGCTGGCCGCCCGCCTGCGCGCCCTGGTGCGGCGCGCGCACGGCCAAAGCGAAACCCGGCTGGTCGCTGGCAACGTGGCGCTGGACCCGGCCGCCCACCAGGTGCTGGTGGATGGCCAACCCGTGGAGCTGTCCAACCGCGAATACGACCTGCTGCACGCGCTGCTGCTGAACGCCGGGCGTGTGCTCAGCCGCGAGCAGCTGGAGCAGCGCCTGTACCAGTGGGGCAGCGAAATCAACAGCAACGCCGTCGAGGTGCACATCTACCACCTGCGGCGCAAGCTGGGCGCGGCCCTGATCGAGACCGTGCGCGGCGTGGGCTACCGCATCGCACGGGAGCCGGCATGAGCAGCGCTGCCGCCCCCCGCACGCCACGCTCGCTGCAGACCCGGCTGCTGACCACGGTGCTGGCGCTGGTGCTGGTGGCCTGGGGCGTGGCCGCAGCGCTGGCCTGGCACGAAACCGATGACGAAGTCAGCGACCTGCTCGACGCCCATCTGGCGCAGACCGCCGCCCTGCTGCGCCTGCAACCCCTCGATGAACTGGACGAAGACCGCCTGAACGAAGCGCCCGAGCTGGATAAGCACCAGCCGCGCGTGGTGTTCCAGCTGTGGCACGAAGACCAGCTGCTGGCCCGCTCGGCCAGCGCGCCGCAGGAGCCCCTGACGCAGCGGCGCAAGCGGGGCTTTGCGGACAGCCAGGTGGATGGCAAGGCCTGGCGCGTGTTCGTCACCCAGGGGCGAGAAAGCGATGTACGCATTGTGGTGGGCGAGCTGCAATCGGTGCGCCGCGAGATCGTGCAGGCCAGCCTGACCAGCATCCTCAAGCCGATGCTGTGGGCCATGCCATTGCTGGCACTGGGCATCTGGTGGGCGGTGCGTGGCTCGGTGCGGCCGCTGGGGCGCCTCGGAAACGCCGTAGCAACACGCCAACCGCAGTCGCTCGCGCCGCTGTCCATCGAAGGCGTCCCGCCCGAGGTGCTGCCGCTGGTGACAGCGTTGAACGAGCTGTTCCAGCGCATGGCCCGGCTGCTGGCCACCGAGCAGCAATTCACGGCCGATGCGGCGCACGAGCTGCGCACCCCCATCGCCGGCATCCGCATGCAGGCCCAGGTGGCACAAGGCGCCACAGACGCACATGAACGAGCGCAAGCGCTCGAAGCCACCGTCCAGGGCTGCGACCGGGCCACCCGGCTCGTGGAACAACTCCTGCAACTGGCCCGGCTGGATGCCGAAGCCACCCCCGACCGCAGTAGCACGCCGCTGGCCGACGTTGCGCGCCAGGTGGCCGCCGATCTGCAGGCTACGGCAGAACGCCGGCACCAGCGCATCGTGCTGCGCGAGCCGATAGCGCCCGGCGTGCACATCCCGTTGCCCGAGCCCCTGGCGCGCGTACTGCTGCGCAACCTGCTGGACAACGCCTTGCGCTACAGCCCGGAGGGTGCCGAGGTGCAGCTGCAGATAAACGAGCTAGGCGATGGCCACGCGCAATTGAGCGTGGAAGACAGCGGCCCCGGCCTCACACCCGAAGAACAAGCGCGCCTGGGAGAACGGTTTTTTCGCGTGCTGGGCACCGGCCAAAGCGGCAGCGGACTGGGCTGGTCCATCATCCAGCGCATTGCGCGCCTGCACCATTTGCAGGTCGGCACCGACACCAGCCCGGGGCTGGGTGGGCTGCGCGTCACGGTGCGCTGGAAGCCTTAGCCCGGCATTCTCCGCAGCCACACCGCACCAAAAATACTCCATTTTTAATAGCTGCCAGCGCTTGTTAAATAAGCGCTAGAGCCACTTTCCATCAATATTTCAGTCGCCACCACGCCCCAAGGCCTGCGCGGCCCGTGCCAGCTGGGTGATGCGCGCCCAGTCGCCAGCACGCACGGCATCGGCGGGCGTGAGCCACGAACCGCCCACGCAGCGCACGTTGGGCAGCGCCAGGTAGTTGGGGGCGGTGATCGGGGTGATACCCCCCGTGGGGCAAAAGCTCACCTGGCCAAACGGGCTGGCCCAGGCCTTGAGCAGCGGGATGCCGCCCACGGCCTCGGCCGGAAACAGCTTGAGGAACGAGAACCCGTCGGCCAGCGCCGCCATGATCTCGCTGGCCGTGGCCACGCCGGGCAGCAGGGGCAGGTTCAGGCCCTGGCAGGCTCGGCCCACTTCGGACGTGTAACCCGGGCTCACGGCAAAGCGGGCACCCGCCTCGCTGGCACGGCGGGCATCGTCCGCATGGAGCACCGTGCCCACGCCCACCACAGCCTCGGGCAGCTGGCGGGCAATGGCTTCGATGGCCGGCAGAGCCACCGGCGTGCGCAAGGTCACCTCCAGCACTTTCACACCACCGGCCAGCAGCGCCTCGGCCAGGGGCAGCGCGTCGGCCACGCGGTCGATCACGATCACCGGGATGACGGGGCCATGGCTGGCGATATCAAGCGGGTTCATAAGTGTTGTGTTCCTGAGGACTGGGTGCCGCGCACGGCGGTTGAAACGGTCGCGATGCAAAGCCAGGGCCACCGTGGAACTGGCTTTGCCAGGCCAGTGGTGGCGTCCCCCCGGGGGGATGACGCGAAGCGGCTCAGGGGGCCAGCCTTTACATCCATGTGCAGGCTCCTTGTTCTGCACCGCCTGCATGGCGGCGAAAGTTGGCGAATAGCTCGCGGCCAAAGCCGGTGGCGGCGGGGGCGTTGTACGGCGCGGGCGTGCGGGCGGCCCACTCGGCTTCATCCACCAGCACATCCAGCGTGCCGGCCACGGCATCCACGCGCACGATGTCACCGTCGCGCACCTTGGCCAGCGGGCCACCGGCCAGCGCCTCGGGCGTGACATGGATGGCAGCGGGCACCCTGCCCGAGGCCCCGCTCATGCGCCCATCGGTCACCAGCGCCACCTTGAAGCCCCGGTTTTGCAGCACGGCCAACGGCGGGGTGAGCTTGTGCAGCTCGGGCATGCCATTGGCCTGCGGGCCCTGAAAGCGCACCACGGCCACCATGTCCTGCTGCACCTCGCCTGCGCTGAAGGCGGCGAGCAAGGCCTCTTGCGAATCAAACACACGCGCAGGCGCCTCGATGATGTGACGGTCTTCGGGCACGGCTGAGACCTTGATCACCGCACGGCCCAGGCGCCCTTGCAGCAAGCGCAGCCCGCCGGTGGGCGAGAACGGCAGAGTCACGGGGCGCAGCACGGTTTCGTCACCCGAAACCGCCGGGGCCCCCTGCCCGCCTCCGGCAATGCCACCCGCGTTCACGCTCATCACATCGGGGTGCATGAGGCCGCCAGACAACAGCTCGCGCAGAACCCACGCAGGGCCGCCTGCCGCCTGGAACTGGTTCACATCGGCATCGCCATTGGGGTACACGCGGGCCAGCAGCGGCACAGCAGACGACAGCTCATCAAAGTCGGACCAGTCAATCAGAATGCCCGCACTGCGCGCAACGGCCACCCAGTGGATGAGGTGGTTGGTGGAACCGCCCGTGGCCAGCAGCGCCACCATGGCATTGACGATGCAGCGCTCGTCCACCAGCCGCCCGATGGGTGTGAACCGCTGGCCGCGTTTGCCGATGTCCAGCACCGTGCGCAGGGCCTGGCGCGTGAAGGCTTCGCGCTCTTCGGTGCCCGGTGGCGCAAAGGCCGCGCCGGGCACATGCAGGCCCATGGCTTCGAGCAGCATCTGGTTGCTGTTGGCCGTGCCGTAAAACGTGCAGGTGCCGGGGCTGTGGTACGAGGCCGTTTCGGCCTGGAGCAAATCTTCGCGCCCCACCAAGCCCTGGGCGTACTGCTCACGCACCTTGGCCTTGTCCTTGTTGGGCAGCCCGGTACCCATGGGCCCGGCAGGCACAAACACGCAGGGCAAATGTCCGTAGTGCAACGCGCCAATCAAAAGGCCCGGCACGATCTTGTCGCACACACCCAGCAGCAGTGCGCCATCAAAAACATCATGGGACAGCGCTACCGCAGTGGCCATGGCAATGGCATCGCGCGAGAACAGCGACAGCTCCATGCCGGGCGTGCCCTGCGTGACGCCGTCGCACATGGCGGGCACGCCGCCAGCCACCTGCACCGTGGCCTGGTGGCGGGCCGCTTCGTCACGCAGGATGGCGGGATAGCTCTGGTAGGGCTGATGGGCCGACAACATGTCGTTGTAGGCCGTCACAACGCCGATGTTGGGCGCCTTTTCAACCGTGACCCGGAACTTGTCGGCGCCCGGCAATGCGGCGAAGGCATGGGCCAGATTGGCGCAGCCCATGCGGTCTTGGGAGGGTTGGCGGTGGATCATGGAATCCACGCCGACAAGATAGGCGGCGCGGGTGCCTGCGCTGCGCTGGGTGATGCGAGCCGTCACGCGCGCTACAACTGAATGCATGGGATGCTCCATCCGGATATCGACCTAGAATGTAATTTGATAACACCTCCGGATCAAGCAATGCCCTTGCAAGCACTCCCGTTGCCACCCTCTGAGCTGGGTGAGTCACCGTTCTGGCATCCACTGGAGAAGCGGCTGTATTGGTGCGACATCGCGGGCTTCACGGTGAATGCATGGGAGCCCGGCACCGGTCGCACCTGGCAATGGAAGACGCCGTCCGAGCCCGGATGCTGCGCTCCGTCGGAGGATGGAAAAATAGTAATCGGGTTACGCGATGGTTTTTACAGCCTGACCACCTCCACAGGTGCATTGGCTTGCCTGGCCACCCTGCCGGCCGATGCGCACAACACCCGGCTGCTGCGCCTGAACGATGGCAAATGCGACACGGCCGGGCGGTTCTGGGCCGGCTCCATGATCACCCCGCGCACGCAACCCGATGCCGCCATGTGGCGCCTGGACTGCACCACAGGCCGATGCGCCATCGACCGCATGGCGGGCGACAACTTCACGGCCAATGGCCTCGCCTTCAGCCCCGACAACCGCTGGATGTATTGGTCCAACACCCCCGAACACCGTATTGACCGCTTTGCGTTCAACGCCGCCACAGGCAGCATCCGTGATCGGCAACCCTGGGCCCGCTTCGCCCCCAAGGTGGTCGGTGAGCCCTATGGTGGCCGCCCCGACGGCGCCAGCGTGGACGTGGACGGCAACTATTGGGTGGCCATGTACGAAGGGGCCGGCATTGTGCAGCTGTCGCCTTCGGGCGATGTGCTGCAGCGCATCCCCACGCCCGTGCAATGCCCCACCAAGGTGTGCTTTGGCGACGATGACCTGCGCACGCTCTATGTCACCTCGGCGCGTGCCGGGCGGCCCGTCAGCGAATGTGAGGCGGCTATTCCGGCGGGCTCGCTGCTGCACATGCGGGTAGACACTCCGGGTCTGCCGGTAAACTTTTTTCGACCCTGCTGAGGGGTCACCGGGCTCAGCCCCGCAGGCGGTTCAGCAAGCCTGCCGTGGAGGCATCGAGCCCCTCGGCATCCCCGCTGGCCAGGCGCTGCTGCAGATCGCGCGCCAGCACCTTGCCCAGCTCTACGCCCCACTGATCGAAGCTGTCGATACCCCACAGCGCGCCGCTGACGAACACCCGATGCTCCTGCAGGGCGATGAGGGCCCCCAGCGACTCGGGCGTGAGGGACTCCAGCAGCAAAAAGGTGCTGGGCCGGTTGCCCGGAAAATGCCGGTGCCCATCGTCGCTGGCCTTGCCCACCATCAGCGCTTGCGCTTGCGCCAGGGCGTTGGCCAGCACCTGCCCATGGTGACCCACCAGAGCGTGCGATGGTTTGCGCACGGATACGATTTCCAGCGGCAGCACATCCGAGCCCTGGTGCAGCATCTGAAAAAACGCATGCTGCCCGTTGGTTCCCGGCTCGCCCCAGACAACCGGCGAGGTGGCATAAACCAGGGCCTCGCCACTGGTGGCCACGCGCTTGCCGTTGCTTTCCATTTCGAGCTGCTGCAAGTAGGCCGCCCAGCGCCGCAGCCCGGCGTGATACGGCGCGACACAACGGCTGGTAAAGCCATGGAAATTGCGGTACCAGACATCCAGCACGCCCAACCGTACGGGCAGGTTCACCTCCAGCGGCGCCGTGCGAAAGTGCTCGTCCATGGCATGCCCGCCGGCCAGCAGCCCCCGAAAACCAGCAGCACCAATTGATATGGCCAGCGGCAGGCCAATGGACGACCACAAGGAATAGCGCCCGCCCACCCAGTCCCAGAAACCAAACGTGGTGGTGATACCCAGGGCTTTCGCCGCGTCGACCTGCGTGGTGAGCGCCACAAAATGTCGCGCCACATCCGTGCCACCGTGCTGGGCAAACCAGGCCAGGCACGAACGTGCGTTGGTCATGGTTTCTGCCGTGGTGAAGGTTTTGGAGGCCACCAGGAACAAGGTGCTTTGCGGCCGCAGCAGCCGCAGCACGCCCGCCAGCTCGTGGCCATCGGCGTTGGAAACGAAGTGAAACCGCTTGCCCGGCGCGCGGTAGGCATCCAGCGCCAACACGGCCATGTGCGGCCCCAGGTCCGAGCCGCCGATGCCGATGTTCACCACGTCGGTGATGCCCTCGTCAGCGCGCACGCGGTCGGCAAAAGCCAGCATGGCGTCCAGCGTGGAGTGCACGTCGACCAGGCTCTCGGCCACGCCGGGCAGGTCACCCGGCAGCACCTGCCTTGGCGGACGCCGCAGCAGGGTGTGCAACACCGCGCGGCCCTCGGTGGTGTTGATGGGCTCGCCGTGCAGCATGGCGTCGCGGTGCTGCTCCAGCCCGCACGAGCGCGCCATGTCTAGCAGCAGTGCCTCGGTGGTCGGGTCCCAGAGGTTCTTGGAAAGATCGGCAAACAGGTGAGGCGCCACCTGGCTGAAATATTCAAAACGCCCGGTGTCCTCGGCAAAAGCGTGGCGCAAATCAAGACGCGCACCCTGCGCTGAAAAATGGGCCTTCAACAAGGGCCACTGGGGCGTCTGATCACAACGAAGAAACAGGGACATGTCGATGGTGCGCAAACAAAAAAGTAACCAAATTACAAAAACTTCAAGCGACAGAAAATTAAAAAATCCAAAATACTCCCACCTAAGCGAAGAAGATCAGGCACCAATGTAACGAGATTACAATTATCGGCCTGATGCAGCCTCGCCCCCCATCGCCGGAGACCCCATGAGTTTTGACCTCGTCCTGTTTGGCGGCACCGGCGACCTCGCCTGGCGCAAGCTCCTGCCCGCGTTGTTCCAGGCCTTTCGGCACGGCACGTTGCCCGAAGGTGGCCGCATTATCAGCGTGGCGCGGGACGATCTTACCGACGATCAATACCGCAGCCGAATCCAGATGCGCTTTGACGATGTCGAGTTGGCCAAACGCCCGACACCTCAGGAGTTTTCGCGCTTCGCGGCACTGCTGCACCACCTGCGCATGGACCTGTCGCAACCGCAGGATTATGGGCGGCTGGCCGACATGATCAAGGCCCGCAATGCCGACTCGCTGGTGATGTATGTCGCCACGGCGCCCAGTCTTTTCACGACCGTCTGCGAGCAGATCGCGGCCGTGGGACTGAACGGCCCCGCTACCCGCGTGGTGCTCGAAAAACCCCTGGGCCATGACCTGCAATCGAACCGCGCCATCAACGAGGCGCTGCGGCACGTGCTGCGGGAAGACCAGGTGTTTCGCATCGACCACTACCTGGGCAAACCATCGGTGCAGAACCTCTTTGCCATGCGCTTTGGCAATGCGCTGTTCGAGCCCCTGTGGCGGCGCGAAACCATTGCCAACATCCAGATCACCATCGCCGAAGAACTGGGCGCGGAAACCCGCGGCGCCTTCTACGACCAGACGGGCGCCCTGCGCGACATGGTGCAAAACCATGCCCTGCAATTGCTGTGCGCCATTGGCATGGAACCGCCCATCAACTCCAGCGCCAACGCCATTCGCGACGAGAAACTCAAGGTGCTGCAATCGCTCAAGCCCTGGAGCCCCGACACCATCGGCCAGCATGTGGTGCGGGGGCAATATGCCGCCGGCACGCGCCAGGGCCAGGCCGTTGCGGGTTATTTGCAGGAAAGCGGCGTTGCCCCGGGCAGCACCACAGAGACCTTTGTGGCCCTGCGCACCGAAATTTCCAACTGGCGCTGGGCGGGCGTGCCATTTTTCATCCGCACCGGCAAACGCCTGGCCAGCCGCAACGCCCATATCGTGGTCAACTTCCGGCCCGTGCCCCACCCGATTTTCAAGACCCCTGCGGGCGCTGCCAACCGCCTGGTGATCCACCTGCAGCCCAAGGACGGGCTGGAGTTGCACCTGCTGGCCCAGGGCGCCGCGCAGCACCAGACCGAACCCGCCCTGGCGCCGGTGCACCTGAACCTCGACTTTGACCAGCGCTTTGGCACCGAGCGCGTGGGCGCCTACGAGCGCCTGCTGCTGGACGTGATCGCAGGGCGGCTGAACCTGTTTGTGCGCAGTGACGAGCAGGAAGAAGCCTGGCGCTGGGTGGAGCCCATTCTGGAGCACTGGCGCACCGACCCGCACGCCCCCAGGCCCTACGCAGCCGGCAGCTGGGGCCCCAGCGCCGCCAGCGCCATGATCGCGCGCGACGGTTTTTGCTGGAGCGAAGAAGTCTGAGATTTCCCGCGCCGGTGGCTCACGCAGCCACGGCGACGCCATGGCGGCAAAGGGAAAGGGTCAGCGCTTGCGAACCACCACGCTGCCGATGGAATAGCCCGCGCCAAAGGAGCAGATCACGCCCAGATCACCGGCAGCCAGGTCGTCCCGGTGCTTGTGAAACGCAATGATGGAGCCCGCCGATGCGGTGTTGGCGAACTCGTCCAGGATCAGGGGGGCCACGTCAGCACCCGCATCCGCGCCCACCAATTTCTTGATGACCAGCTGGTTCATTCCATGATTGGCCTGGTGCAGCCAATAGCGGCGCACGGCCGTCGGTGCCTGCTCCAGCGCGGCCAGATGGGCCTCGATGTGGGCGGCAGCCAGCGGCACCACTTCCTTGAACACTTTGCGGCCCTCCTGGCGGAAGGTCTTGTCGCGCGCGTTCGGGTCGCTGTCCTCGCAGCGGTTGAGAAAGCCGAAGTTGTTGCGGATGCTGTTGGAAAACTGGGTGGCCAACTTGGTGCCCAGCACTTCCCACTGGTCGGCGGCGGTTGCGCAGTCGGCCCGCTCGACAATCACCGCCGTGCAGACATCGCCAAAGATGAAATGGCAATCACGGTCGCGCCATTCGTGGTGGCCCGAGGTGATCTCCGGGTTGACCACCAGCACGCACTTGGCGCTGCCGGTACGCACGGCGTTGACGGCCTGCTCGATGGCAAAGGTGGCCGACGAGCAGGCCACATTCATGTCAAACCCATAGCCGCTCGCACCCAGGGCTTGCTGGATCTCGATGGCCATGGCCGGGTAGGCGCGCTGCATGTTGGCCGCCGAGCACAGCACGGCATCAATCTGGTCGCCGGTCTTGCCGGCGGCATCCAGCGCCTTGCGCGCGGCATCCACGGCAATCTCGGCCATCAGCGAGAGCTGGTCGTCGGGCCGCTCGGTAAAGCGCGGGTACATGCGGGAAGGGTCCAGCACGCCGGATTTTTCGAGCACATAGCGCTGCTTGATGCCGGAGGCCTTTTCGATGAATTCGACGCTGGAATAGGTCAACGGCTCGCGCACGCCGGCGGCGATTTCGTCGGCAAGGCGCGCGTTTTCCTGGTCCACATAGCGGTTGAAGGCTTCAACCAGCTCGGCATTGGTGATGGTGTACGGGGGCTGGTAAATGCCGGTTCCGCTGATGACAACTGAGTGCATGAATCAATTCCTGTTGCCTGAACTCCAGGCAGGGTGCGCAAGTGTAACGAGCCAGGGCAAGGGCTGCGCGAGTGCCGGGTGCGCGCCAGCGCAGCCCTACGCGCTCAGGCCGCCTGGATGAGTTTTTCCAGCTTTACGGCATCTGCCGCGAAGCTGCGAATGCCCTCGGCCAGCTTTTCGGTGGCCATGGCGTCTTCATTCAGCGCAAAGCGGAAACCCGATTCGTCGAACTGGACCGCAGGCAGCGGCATGGTGCGGGCTGCCTCGGCATTGAGCGCCGGTTGCAAGGGAGCCTCCGAGGCCGCGAGCTGTGCCAGCAGCTCGGGGGCGATGGTCAGCAGGTCGCAGCCGGCCAGCGCGGTAATCTGGCCAATGTTGCGAAAGCTCGCGCCCATCACCTCGGTGGCAATGCCGAAATGCTTGTAGTGGTTGTAGATCTGGGTGACCGATTGCACGCCCGGGTCGTTGGCGCCGCTGCGCGCGGCCTCGTCCCAGCTGGCACCGGCCTGTTTTTTGTACCAGTCGTAGATGCGCCCGACAAACGGCGAAATCAATTGCACCTTGGCCTGCCCGCAGGCAACCGCCTGGCAAAACGAGAACAGCAGCGTGAGGTTGGTGTGAATGCCGCGCTGCTCCAGTTTTTCTGCGGCCTTGATGCCTTCCCAGGTGGCCGCCACCTTGATGAGCACCCGGTCGATGTGAATACCCTGCGCCTGGTACAGCTCGATGATCCGCTCCGCCCGCGTGACGGTGGCGCTGGTGTCAAAGCTCAGGCGCGCATCCACTTCGGTGGACACCCGCCCCGGAATGGTGGCCAGGATCTCGCATCCAAAGCGCACCAGCAGCCGGTCGATCACCTCATCCATGGGGCGATCTTTCCATTGGGCCACGGTGGACTGCAGCAAAGGCGCGTATTCGGGCTTTTGCACGGCCTTGAGGATCAGCGACGGGTTGGTGGTCGCATCCTGGGGCTGGAATTGCGCCAGCTGCTTGAAGTCGCCGGTATCGGCGACCACGGTGGTGAACTGTTTGAGGGCGTCAAGCTGATTCATGGCAAAAGTCTCATGGGGTGGACAGTGGACAAGCAGGCCTGCCAGCACGATGGGTCTGGCCCTTGGATGTCTCCAGTACCGTTCAGGCTGAGCTGGTCGAAGCCCTTCGACAAGCCAGTCCCTGGCCAGCCGAACGGCTCGGGGCGAACGGTTCAACACTTATAGGGGCCGCGCCAATGTGACGAGGCAGGCAACCCCCAAGTGTAGACGGCCCGTTACCGAGACGGCCCCGGGCATGAAACCGCGTTACATTGGCGCACCCTCGTTTCTGACTTTTCCGTGGATTTGACATGCTGGACCGCATCACCGCCTCCCTGCCTTCCCTGGCCCCCGCCGAGCAGCGCGTGGGCCGTCTGGTGCTGGAGGACGCACGCGCATTTGCCCGCCTTCCGGTGCGCGAGCTGGCCGCGCGCGCGCAGGTTAGCAAACCCACCGTGGTGCGCTTTTGCCGCAGCATGGGCTACGACGGCCTGGCCGATTTCAAGCTCAAGCTCGCCGGCAGCGTGAGCGAAGGCGTGCCCTTCATTCACCGCAGCGTGGACGCCGACGACAAAACCGGCGATGTGCTGGTCAAGGTGGTGGACAACGCGGTGGCCGCCTTTTTGCAATACCGCAACGCGGCCAGCACGCTGGCCATTGAACGCGCTGCCGAGGCCATCACCAGCACCTGGAAAGCGGGCAAGCGCATCGAGTTTTATGGCGCGGGCAATTCCGGCTTCGTGGCGCAGGATGCGCAGCACAAGTTCTTTCGCCTGGGCGTGACATCCATCGCCACCAGCGACGGCCATATCCAGGTAATGAGCGCCACCCTGCTCGGCCCGGGCGACTGCGCGGTGATCATCTCCAACTCGGGCCGCACGCGCGACCTGATGGACGCGGCAGACATCGCGCGCAAGAACGGCGCCACCACCATTGCCATCACCGCCAGCGGCTCACCCCTGGTAACCGCCTGCGCCATCCACCTGGCCGCCGACCACCCCGAGGGCTACGACCGCTACAGCCCCATGGTGTCGCGCCTGCTGCACCTGCTGGTGATTGACGTGCTGGCCACGTGCGTGGCGCTGCGCATCGGACCATCGCTGCAACCGGTGCTGCAGCAGATAAAGGACAACCTGCGCGCCAAGCGGTATACATGAAGCCCCCTGAGGCTCTGCGCGCCATCCCCCTCAGGGGGACGCCACCGGTGGCCCGGCAAAGCCGGTTCCACGGTGGCACTGGTGTGGGGCGCGCCCTGGTCAGGGGGTTTAGGGATGCCCAGCCGCTGTCCGGGCCTTAGTCCAGCGTCACCCCGGCGTCCCGAATCACCTTGCCCCACTTGGTCGTCTCCGACGCGAGAAACGCGTCGCAGGCCTCGGGCGTGGTGCCTTCGGCAAACGTGCCCATGGTTTCCAGCTTGGCGCGGGTTTCTTCGCTGTGGATGATCTGGTTCACTGCCTCCGACATGCGCTTGACGATGTCGCGCGGTGTGCCTGCCGGGGCAATCATGCTGGCCCAGGTGCTGCCCAGCATGCCGGGAATGCCCTGCTCCACGAAGGTCGGCACATCGGGCAGGATGGGCAGGCGCTTTTCGCTGGCCACACCGATGAGGTGGATGCGACCGGCCTTGGCGGGCTGGATCAGGTTGGGTGGCGGGTCGAGGAACAGAGGCACCTGGCCGCCCAGCAGATCGGCCAGCGCGGGCGACGCACCCCGGTACGGTATGTGGACCATGTAGGTCTTGGTCAGCGTCTTGAGCAACTCGCTGGTCAGGTGCGCCGCCGAGCCGCTGCCCGACGAGGCAAAGCTCACCTTGCCGGGGTTGGCCCTGGCGTAGGCCACCAGCTCCTTGGTGTTCTTGAACGGCGCATTGCCAGACACCGCCGCCACCAGGGGCGACACGCCCATCAATGAAACCCCCACCAGATCCTTGCGCGCGTTGTAGGGCAGCTTGGGGTAGAGCGTGGTGTTGGCCGTGAAGGCCGGAATCACGACACCAAAGGTGTGCCCGTCGGGCGCCGATTTGGCCACCGCATCGACACCGATGATGCTGTTGGCACCGGGCTTGTTGTCGATCACCACGGGCTGACCCAGCTGCTTTTGCAGGCCCACCTGCAGCAGGCGCGCCATCTGGTCGGTAAAGCCACCGGCCGTGTAGGGCACGATGATCTTGATCGGCTTGCTCGGCCAGGCCGATTGCGCCAGCGATGGCAGGGCCACGCTGGCCAGTGCGGCGGTGCCGGCCTGCACCAGGGTGCGGCGGGAAAGTTTCACGCTCATGGGTTTGTCTCCGTTCTGTTTCTAGATAAATACTGACGCTAGCGCTTATGGGATAAGCGTCAACAGCTATAATAATAATAGCATCTGCAGGCGTTACAGCGCCTTGACCAGTTCCGGCACGGCCGCAAACAGGTCCGCCTCCAGCCCATAGTCGGCCACGCTGAAGATCGGCGCCTCGGGGTCCTTGT
>NZ_NCFM01000064.1:0-9985 GCF_002281195.1 Acidovorax sp. 35-64-16
AGGAAAGTCAATGAAATCAACGATCTACCAACACCACCTCCGCGCCAGTGCTAGCTTTTCGTACCGTCACTTATTGCACTGAAAACGAGGAGACCCCTTGAGGTACTTCGCCGCCAGCTGCAGGCAGAGAAGTTCAAGCCGGCGCCGCGCAGAGAGCAAGCGCAGAAGGCGCAGGAGGCCGTGGTGGATGTTGCCGAAGAGGTGCGCCAGCCTGGGCCAGTGGTGCCTCAAGAGCAGGCGCCGCCAGTACCGCAGATTGAACAGCCACGCAGGGTGGAGAAAGATGCGGCCACCGAAGAAGCGCGCCGGTCCGAGTTGGAGCCTGTGGATACAGGCAACGCGGCCCTGGAGGCATTTTTGGAGGAGAACAAGGGGTTGCCAAGGCTTAGTCCAGAAAGGGCGCTGCATGGCACCGTGAAGGCCTCCTGCGGGCAGTTTGCAGTTCTGCACACAGGGCAGGGCAAGCACGGCCTGTATGAGTTCCCGCCTGAGCAGGGTGTGCCTGCTGTTGGTCAGTCCCTTGACCAGACGCGCAGGGCAGACGGTCGCGGAAATCGTCCGAGGATGCGCTGAAGCAACGTCTAGGGAGTGTTCTGAGGCCGACGACTGGCCGCAGGAAAATTCAACGCCAGCCCGCCTGTCTCCCGCGCAGAGCGTGGATATTTGCCATTTGCTCCGGGGTTGGAGGCTGCGCGAACGTCACAAACGCCGGGAAATTAGAAATCGCATCGCCTTCGATGAAGCTAACTCCATCCCGCTCCACAACGTACTCAGCCGGCGGCGATTCCTGTATCTCATGCATCTGCAAAATCTCACGGTGCGTGAGGTGTTGCAGATCTACCGCGTCGGCCAGAACGTCCTTTTCCTTGTTCACCTGGGCATCCAGATTGACTTGGAAATTGCCCCCGTCCAGCAATGCCTGGACTCTTTGCGGCCAGCCCATTTGCCAGCGGTTGGCGATGGACACGGCAATTGTCCCCATGCCCTCGATCCACATGGCCAGGCCAGGGCCGTAAACCTCCCGATTGCACAACGGTTCCATGTTTTTCCTTATTGGGCGGACGGCCATTGGCGGGCGGTATGCACCAGGGTCAATACCCAAACCGTGTCCCCGTCGATCTCGTACACCAGCCTATAGCTTTCATGCGGTATCAGCTCGCGGGTGCCTGAAATCTTGCCTGCCTTGCCCATCTTCGGATGCGCAGACAGCCTGGCGGCCGCATTGCTGAAAAGCTCATCCATGCGGACGGCCGCGCCGGGGTTGTCGGCCGCGATGTAGTCCCAAATGTCGGCGCGGTCTTGTTCCGCCTCTGGCGTCCAGACAACTATCACGCGTGGCCTGCCGCTACCTGGTTGCGCCTGGCAGCGAACGCGGCTTCAACTTCATCATTCGACCGGCCAAGGCCGGCACGCATCGAGGCGCGGCCGGCTTCGACCTTGCGCCGCAGGTAGCCCTCATATTCGCGGGCTTGGCGGCGCTGCTCGATGTAGCCGCGCATCAACTCGCGCACGACCTGGGACGCGGGCCGATCTTCGCCAGCCACCTCGGCCATGAAGTCGGCGCGCAGCTCCGGTTCCAGCTTCATCGTGAAAACGGCTTCTTTTGACATGGTGCGCTCCTTTCTAAAGGTACTAACAAAGTGTATACGTTATCAGTACCACGCGCACGCTGAAATTGTCTTGCGGGGCACGCTGAATTTGTCTTGTCGCCTATTCCTCCTGCGCATCGAGCAGCGGCCACAAAAGCAGCCGGCTTAGGCCGCTGGCCTGGTTCAGCAGCAAGGCCAAGCCCTGACCCATCGCCTCATCTGACGACCACTTGCGCAACAGGTGGCCACTCTCATTGCGGGCCACCAGGTGTGTCGTTTTCAGAAGACGGCTGCACTGAACGTCAGAAGCCGACTGCACTATAGCAGCGGAGGGGTTGGATCCATCAGGCAACGACGGGCTGCTGCCGGCGAGAAGCAGCCATCCATGAAACATATTTGTTCGTCTGCTTCCAGCTCAACTATCAAATAGATGCTTGATTCACGCGTTTCGATAGCTCCGCTGCGGTCTCTTTGCGCTCGCTGTAGCGGTCCACCAAATAAGGTGACACATCGCGTGTGAGTAGCGTGAACTTCACCAGTTCTTCCATCACATCGACGATACGGTCGTAGTAGCCGGAAGGCTTCATGCGGTTGTCATCCCCAAACTCCATAAAGGCTTTGGCAACGGAAGACTGGTTGGGAATGGTCAGCATACGCATCCAGCGGCCCAAGATACGCATTTGGTTCACCGCATTGAAGGACTGCGAGCCACCACAGACTTGCATCACAGCCAGCGTTTTTCCCTGCGTGGGTCGAACAGCTATTGAAAACGGCGGCTCAATTCAGCCTGAAGATAATCCATACTTGCGTATGCGACGGTATAAGGTGCCACGAGAAATGCCCAATTTTTGGGCTGTCTTGGCAATATTGCCATTGTGCGCAGCTAATGTGCTCTCAATAAGTTTACGACTACATTCACGCAGCGTCGCTGGCGTTTGTTGCTGCGCAGGATCTTCCGTTTGGACTTGATCGCTACACAATTCAGAGAGTGTCCTAGCAGGTGGTGAAATAAAACGTTGAGCTTGCTCGTCGTGGGACTGCAGCCGTACCTCTAGCCAAGCGAGTAATCCATTGGCTAACCGTAGGCTGTGTGGGCCATGATGGCGACTCAAATGCAGTAGTGTCTCTACCCCATGTCCGAAAAGATCTTCGACATGGCAGGGCATTGTTTCAGCGTTAGACACTCGACCTGCCAGACGCGCCCCAGAAGCATTGATCCAGACTACTGTGCCATCAGATGCTACGCCCGCTAGGCCTTGCAACGGTGTGTTTATTAAAGTAGGGGTCGTCTGGAAGCTCAATATCAGCAACTCATGTGATTGGGCTTGCAACAAAGTATTTTCAATGCTGGTTGCGTACTGAATAGCGAGTTGCAGGGCATCAAAGCCAAACGGCTGAGTCATCGCTGTCAGATCTAATACACCAGCCAAATTGCCCTGTACATCGCGAATAGGGGCTGCCGCGCAGTGTAGAGCTTGCAAGTCATCAAAGTAGTGCTCGCCGCCCATCACCGCGCAAGCTTGGCCTGTGGCTACAACAATACCGGGCGCTGTCGTCCCTGATGCACGCTCGGCCAGGTTAGAGCCTGGTCGACCCATGTGGCGTGTAGGTATGTCTACCTCGTGTTGCATGGCACTGACATACAGCATTACGCCGTCGCCATCAGTCAACAGCAGATTGACACCTGTGCCAGCTAACGATCGTTCCAGCGTTTCCAGTTCTGGCTGAGCTGCTTGTAGCAATCCACGGTTGTGTGCCAGCGTACTGTGTACCCGACTGGGGGTAACTGGATCAAAGGCCACATCACGCAAACGATCAGGGTGTTGGCGATAGCAACGCATCCAAGACTGAAACACCGCTTCGCTCACTAATCCGGAGGGACGTTGTCCCTCCTCGAAAAATTTACGGCGAGCCATAGCGATGCGCTCAGATGGCGTCGTTGCAAAAAGCTGGCGAGGTGCACTGGAAATGGACATAGCCGCCAATGTGTTCCATTACGGAACACAAATGCACTAGTGAAATCCCTGAGATGTCCAGACGCAGGTGCTGCGAGATGCTTATAGCGCCCGGGTGCACTGCCCGGTACTGATATGCAAAAAATTAAGGAGACGACACAACATGCTTTTTCGTACCCTTCCCGTCACACTTGCTGGCTTGGTTGCATTGTCCGTTTTCGCGCAAAACGGCACTAATCCTGTACAGCATGTGGACGAAGCTTTCATTCGCGCTAATGCCCAAAAAACGCCTGATTGGCCCACTATTGGCGTGGACTATGCTGAGACACGATATAGCCGTCTGAACCAGATCAATGCTGATAACGCCAACCAACTTGGCTTAGTATGGTCATACAACCTCGAATCTACGCGTGGTGTAGAAGCTACGCCTGTAGTTGTTGATGGCGTGATGTACCAGACTGCGTCTTGGAGTGTGGTGCATGCCATTGACGCACGCACTGGGCAGAAAATCTGGACTTACGATCCAAAAGTCGATCCCAAACGCGCGAAAGATGCCTGCTGTGATGTGGTTAACCGCGGCGTAGCGCTCTGGAAAGGCAAAGTCTACGTAGGTGCGTTCGATGGCCGACTGATCGCATTAGATGCAGCCACTGGCAAAGTAGTGTGGGAGAAAAACACTATTGAAGGCCACACAGGCCCCTACACCATCACTGGTGCACCGCGTGTTTTCAAGGGCAAGGTCATCATAGGCAACGGCGGTGCTGAATACGGTGTTCGAGGTTTTATCACTGCCTACGATGCTGAGACGGGAGAGCAAAAGTGGCGCTGGTACAGCGTTCCTGGAGATCCAGCCAAGCCCTACGAAGATGATTCAATGCGCTTGGCTGCCAAAACATGGGACCCAAGTGGCAAATACTGGGAAGCAGGCGGTGGCGGGACTATGTGGGACAGCATGGTTTTTGACCCTGAGCTAAACACTATGTATGTGGGGGTCGGCAACGGTTCGCCATGGTCAGCCAAAGCGCGTAGCCCCAAAGGGGGCGATAACTTGTATTTAGGCTCTATCGTGGCGCTAGATCCAGATACTGGTAAGTACAAGTGGCATTACCAACAAACGCCAGCAGATAACTGGGATTACACCTCCACACAGCCAATGATCTTGGCAGATATCAAGCTGGCAGGTAAGACGCGCAAAGTGATTTTGCACGCTCCTAAGAACGGCTTCTTTTTCGTTGTGGATCGTACGAATGGCCAGTTCATCTCTGCCAAGAATTTTGTGGACGTGACTTGGGCTAAGGGCTATGACAAGAAAGGCAGACCCATCGGCGTAGCAGCAGCGCGTGACGGTCGTGACCCGGATGCTGTACCTGGGCCCTTTGGTGCTCACAACTGGCATCCCATGTCATACAACCCAAACACTGGACTGGTATACCTGCCTGCGCAGCACATTCCCTTAGCCATGGTGGATGACCCTAAATGGAAGTTCAATGAACCACGCCCTATGGGATATGGCTCCGGCACTGGCTGGAATACAGCCATAACCATCCCAGCAGAACCGCCTAAAAGCCAGCCTATGGGACGTCTGCTGGCGTGGGATCCGGTCAAACAAAAGGAAGCTTGGCGTGTAGAGCACGTCTCCCCATGGAATGGCGGTACGCTGACCACTGCTGGCAATCTCGTATTTCAGGGCACAGCCGACGGGCGTTTCGTGGCCTATGACGCAGCTAGTGGAAAGAAGCTGTGGGAAAGTCCCGTAGGTACTGGTGTTGTGGCTGCGCCCAGTACTTATATGGTGGATGGTAAGCAGTATGTCTCAATCGCTGTGGGCTGGGGTGGTGTCTACGGCTTGTCAGGACGCGCCTCGGATAAGCAAATGCCTGGCACTGTTTACACCTTTGCACTGGGTGGAACAGCCAAGTTGCCAGAGTTCGTGGAGTACCGTATGGGCAAGCTAATACAGGGCGTGAAGTATGACCCTGCCAAAGTACCCGAAGGCACAGCTTTATACGTGGCCAATTGCTATGCCTGCCATGGCATGCCCGGCGTACAAAAAGGCGGAGCGCTCCCTAACTTGGCTTACCTAGATCCAGGCTACATCGAAAATTTGTCTACTTTCATCTTCAATGGTCCAGCGACTTCGCGTGGCATGCCTGACTTCACAGGCAAGTTAACAGATGACCAAGTCGACGCAATCAAAGCCTTCATTCAGGGCGTAGCAGACTCTATTCGCCCGCAAGCCGCGCAATAAAACCTATTTCTCTAGGAGACAAAGTATGACCATACAAAAACATCTCAAGTTCTATATCAATGGCCAGTGGGTAGACCCAGTAGTGCCCGCTACGCGCGATGTCATTAATCCCTCCAATGAAGAGGTTTGCGCACAAATTAGCATGGGCAGCGCAGCCGATGTAGACAAGGCCGTAGTCGCTGCACGCCGCGCCTTTGAGACATATTCACAAACAACCCGTGAAGAGCGCTTGGCGTTGCTGGGCAAAGTACTAGAGATCTATCAGAGTCGCTACGAAGACATTGCGCGTGCTATTTCTACCGAAATGGGAGCCCCGCTGTGGCTTTCACGTGCTGCACAGGCTGCTGTCGGCGTGGCGCATCTGCAGGTGGCGATGGCTGTGCTCAAAGACTTCCAGTTCGAGCGTATTCAGGGCACCACAGCCATTTTGCACGAACCAGTCGGCGTAGTTGGCATGATCACACCATGGAACTGGCCCATCAACCAGTTCATGTGCAAAGTGGCACCCGCATTGGCTGCAGGCTGCACCATGGTGATTAAGCCATCTGAAGTATCCCCGCTCGACGCTCTTATCATGGCAGAGGTGATGGATGCAGCAGGCGTACCACCTGGCGTTTTCAATCTGGTTAATGGCGATGGTCTAAATGTAGGCGAGGCTATGTCGCGCCACCCTGGCATTGACATGATGACCTTTACAGGTAGCACCCGGGCTGGTGCCGCTGTGGCAAAGGCATCGGCTGACACCATTAAACGTGTAACGCAGGAGCTGGGAGGCAAGTCCGCCAACATCATCCTTGATGACGCCGATTTGGAAATAGCAGTAACACAAGGTGTGATCGGCTGCTTCACCAACTCAGGCCAAAGTTGTAATGCGCCTACGCGAATGTTTATCCCACGCACAATGCAAGAGCGTGCCAAGGTTGCCGCCAAAGCTGCCGCTGAATCTGTTGAAGTTAGTGAAGCACTGGCAGACGTAACGGGCATGCCTATTGGGCCTGTAGTCAACGCCACGCAATTCGAAAAAATTCAGGGTCTGATTCAGCGAGGTATTGAAGAGGGAGCCACATTGGTAGCAGGCGGTACAGGCCGTGCAGGCGGCAGAGAAAAAGGATTCTTTGTTAAACCGACAGTATTCGCTGACGTGACCAACAATATGACTATCGCCCGTGAAGAGATCTTTGGTCCAGTGCTGGTGATGATTCCCTATGACACAGTTGAGGATGCCATACGCATGGCCAATGAAACAGCTTATGGCCTCTCGGGCTATGTGCAGTCAGGGAGCATAGAGCGGGCACGCAGGGTAGCCGCTCGGTTACGCACCGGTATGGTTCACATTAATGGTGCAGGGCCGGACTTTACTGCGCCTTTTGGCGGCTACAAGCAGTCAGGCAACGGCCGTGAATGGGGGGAACACGGCTTCCGTGAATATTTGGAAGTCAAGTCCGTCATGGGTGCGGTGCAGCAAGCATCTACATGAAGTTTTAGATAGCGCAGCTAGAGCTCTACAGCAGTTGAGCCCTGGGAAGGCTGTTGCTAGTAAATCGCTCTAAGAACGCGTGCAAACAATCTGCTTTTGCTTGAACAGAGATCGTCCACGCGTTCTTAGCGAACCTATAGGTAGTGCATCTTGCACTGCCTTAGAAATCATAGATCTTAGAGATGACTTTCTGCTTGACTCCAAGCAGCACAACCCCTGTTTTAGCATGCATTCTTTTTCTCGTACGGTATTAAGTCACGCCGTTTTCTTATTCCTTGGCAGCCTCTACATGGCTGCTTCTGCCCAAACCGTTACTGATAACTTGCCCATTCTGCAAAGCATTGAGATTCGCTCTGCCACAGGCGTTTCTAGCTTGCAGACTCTGCCAACCTCTGCAACTGTGGTGGATGGTGAGCAAATCCATGACCGCCAAATGCAGGTCAACCTCTCTGAGAGCCTGAGCGGCGTACCTGGCTTACAAATCAAGAATCGCCAGAACTATGCGCAGGATTTGCAACTGTCTATGCGCGGATATGGCGCGCGCTCGACGTTTGGCGTGCGCGGCGTGCGTCTGTATGTAGATAGTATTCCCGCCACCATGCCTGATGGCCAAGGCTCGCTGTCCCACATCGACATTGCGAGTATTGAACGCATCGAAGTCCTACGTGGCCCCTACTCGGTCCTGTACGGTAATTCTGCGGGTGGTGTAGTCAGCGTGTTTACCGAAACGCCTGAAGGCAAGCCTTTTGTCGAAGGCGGCGTGAACTTTGGCAGCGATGGCCAAAAGCGCTTGGCAGCCAAGGCTGGCGGTCAAACTGCACAAGGCTTGAGCTATTTGGTCAGCGCCAGCCGTTTTATGACCGATGGCTACCGCGACCACAGCGCAGCCGATCGTAACACCGCCAATGTGAAGCTGAGCACCGCTATTGGCAACGATGCGCGCTTGACGATCACGGCCAATACGATGAAGTCAGATGCCCAAGACCCCCAAGGTGTGTCTTTCACCGATTGGCAAAACAACCCGCGTGGCGTGTCCAGCGGTACTTTGCAATACAACACCCGCAAATCTCTGGAGCAAACCCAATTGGGCGCTACTTATGAGCGCAAGCTCAGTGGCATGCACAGTGTGGCTTTGACGGCTTATGCCGGCCACCGCTCCATGGAGCAATACCAGTCGATCCCCAAAGCAACGCAGCAAAAAAATGTGCGCCATGCAGGCGGCATGATCGATATGTCGCGTGACTATGCAGGTCTGGATGCACATTGGACCGGTAAGTTCACCGATGCCCCCGTGCCCGTGACTGTGACTGCCGGCTTGGCGTTGGATCGTGTGGTGGAAGACCGCCAAGGCTATTACAACTTCAAGGGCGAGCAACTGGGTGTGCGTGGTGCTCTCAGCCGTAATGAAGAAAACACCATCACCAATGTGGACCCTTATGTCCAAGCTTCGTGGAAGCTGGCCCCTACCTGGACGCTGGATACCGGCCTGCGTTACAGCCATGTGAAGTTTGAGGCTAACGATAAGTTCATCAACGCAGACAATCCTGATGACTCCGGCAATGCGTCTCACCACAAGGCACTGCCAGTGGTGTCGCTGTCACACGCACTCACGCCCAATGACACCGCGTATATCAGCATTGGTCGTGGCTACGAAACGCCTACGTTCGCTGAACTGTCGTACCGCTCCAAGTCTGAAGGCGGTTTAAACCTGGCACTGCAGCCTAGCGTCAGTGACCAAGTGGAACTGGGTTTCCGCCAGCGCCTGACAGGTTCCGTCAAGGGCATGTGGAGCGCGGCTGTGTTCCATTCATCAACTGACAACGAGCTGATCTCTGACAGTGCCAACTCTGGCGATGGCCGCACCGTGTATCGCAACGCGGGCAAAACACGCCGCATGGGTGCAGAACTGCAAGCCGATGTGCGCCTGAGCCCCAAGTGGACTGTGCAAGCGGCTTACACCTATCTGGATGCCACTTTCCGTGAGCAAACAGGCAGCGCGGCCAAGGGCAACCAGTTGCCTGGCATTTCCAAGCAAAACCTGTTTGTAGCTGCCAACTACCAAATCACACCTGAATGGCGCGCTGGTATTTCTGCACAGCACGCCAGCAAAGTGTTTGTGAACGATGCCAACGCAGAAGCAGCACCTTCGTTTACCGTGGCTGGTGCCAGCGTGGGCTACACCAAGGACTTGGGTGCTTGGACACTGAATGCCTTTGCACGCTTTGATAACTTGTTTGACCGCAAGTATGTGGGCTCTGTGATCGTAGGCGACAGCAACGGCCGTTTCTATGAATCAGCGCCTGGCCGCACTTGGGCAACGGGCGTGAACATCCGATATAACTACTAAGAAGAAGTCTCTGCACAAAACGATATCGAGTGCAATAGTGCTTTAGAAGTTTAAAGTTCTTCTATGTCAGACCCTCAAAATGCCTGCGCCTCGCGGGCATTTTGCTTTTATCTGAAACCTGTCATTGAGGTTTGGCTGACGACATACTGGGCATGACTTCTATTCGGCTGAAACCAGTACTCCGACTTGCAAACATGTCAGGCGGCAATCGTCTTTGCCTAGATGACTGCTATGTGGTTATGACCGGATGCTCGCAAGGAGGCAACGGGAGACAGCAATCGCTGCTTATGTAGAGCTCTCCATAAGCAGCGTTATGCACAGTGCTCCGTTATGAGTAGCCTGCTGGGCGCTCGTGCGAGATCTCCCTGG